>CAKRVX010000151.1 GCA_934409175.1 uncultured Blautia sp. | reverse complement strand
GCCATTCCTTTTATCGCACGAATGGTGGAATCTTCTATTAAAGAGGTGGATGCAGGTGTGATCGAGGCAGCCAGAGCCATGGGTGCAAGCAACATGAGAATTATCGTGAAAGTGCTTCTGGTAGAAGCCAGAACTTCACTGATCACAGGAGCAACCATTGCAATCGGAACCATCCTTGGGTATTCCGCGATGTCCGGTGCAGTTGGAGGCGGCGGACTTGGTGATATTGCCATTCGCTATGGATACTACAGATATCAGTCAGATATCATGATTGTCACAGTAATCCTGCTGGTAATTCTGGTACAGATTTTTCAGTCGGTGGGAATGCTGATCGCGAATAAGATTGACAGAAGGAAATAATTACAAAGAAATTAATGCAGAGAAATATATTTACAGATAAGACTATTTGAAAGATATCGGCAATGAGACAGATGAGAATGAATTTGTCGGATCAGGCAAACAGTAGCCGGATAGAAACTATCCGTATGATAAACAAAAATATAAAATTCAGGAGGAGAAATATTATGAAAAAATTAGTAGCAGCAGTTTTAACAGGAGTATTAGTAGCAGGAACATTAAGCACAGGCGTTTACGCAAAAGACGATGACAAGACAATCACAGTTGCAGCATCCGCAACACCTCACGCGGAGATCCTTGAAGAAGCCAAACCACTTCTTGAGAAAGAAGGATATGATCTGGAAGTTACGGTATTTGATGACTATGTAAGACCAAACGAGGTTGTGGAGAGTGGTGAATTTGATGCAAACTACTTCCAGCACATCCCATATCTGGAACAGTTCAACGAAGAAAAAGGTACACACCTTGTAAATGCAGGCGGTATCCACTATGAGCCATTCGGAATCTATCCGGGAACAAAAGACAGCCTGGATGATCTGGAAGATGGAGACTCCATCGCAGTACCAAACGATACAACAAATGAAGCAAGAGCACTTCTTCTTCTCCAGGACAATGGAATCATCACACTGAAAGACGGTGCAGGATTAAACGCAACAGTTAAGGATATCGAAGAGAATCCTCACAATGTAGAGATTGTAGAACTGGAAGCAGCACAGGTAGCACGTGTCACAGGCGAGACAGCTTACGTAGTATTAAACGGAAACTACGCTCTGGAAGCTGGTTTCTCAGTAGGAAAAGATGCACTTGCATACGAGAAATCCGATTCTGAAGCAGCTAAAACATATGTAAATGTAATCGCAGTAAAAGAAGGCAACGAAGACAGCGAAAAGATCCAGGCACTTGTAGATGTTCTGAAATCTGATGAGATCAAAGACTTCATCAATGAAAAATACGATGGTGCTGTAATTCCTTTTGATGACAGGGCAGATACAGACAGCAAGGATGCAGATGTTAAAGATGACGGCAGCGAAAAAACAGATGATACTGCTGAAGAGGAAGAAGCTGCTGAATAATTAAAAGAAGCAGATTGCAGAGATGACTTTTTTGACAGGCAGTAAAAGATTCCCAATCCAGTTCAGTTTGACTGGGTTGGGAATCTTTGGATATTGAAAGGCAATTATGACACTGAAATGGTACAATACGGGCATAGTATTATATTTGCAGAAAATGTAAAAAGTCATAAAATCAAAAGATGTACAAATAATTAGAAAAATAAAAAAAATTAAAAATATTTCAAAATAGGTGTTGACATACGACAAAATCCATTATATAATAGCAAAGCAAGTTACGGAGCGGACGGCAAATAAGTCATCTGAAACTGGCAAATATGGAATCTTAGCTCAGCTGGGAGAGCATCTGCCTTACAAGCAGAGGGTCATAGGTTCGAGCCCTATAGGTT
>CAKRVX010000150.1 GCA_934409175.1 uncultured Blautia sp. | reverse complement strand
TAATAAAAAGTATATAATGTTACATACAGGACCGCCGTTTTGGTACGACGGTCCTTTCTTTATATTGGAAAAGGAGAAATAAAAAATGGGAAACAGTTATTTATCAAATGCAATGATTCCGCTGATGATGACACTTGTTCTTGGATATTATGCAGCCCGTCTGCTGATTTTTCATGACACAGAATCTATCACAGGGAAAAATAATGGAAAAAAGCTTAAGGACAAAGAGAAATATGTGGCAGAAGCAGGAAAACTGATACTTTTTCTTGCAGTAGGTTCTTTTGTTATGGCAATTATAATGTACTTTAGTGTCTATGCGGCAGTTGTGGAAATTGCAGTGTGGTTCGTAGTATTTGGTATTTTATGGAAACGTATGAATGATAAATACGGTACTCCAAATGCACATAAGAAGAAATAAGTTAGCTGTGAAGACACTGAGCGGTCACGAAATAAGAAAACAGAAGTTTAGAGACAGGTGTAGAGATGGAGAAGTATTCGGTATTGCTCGTGGATGACGAGGAAGATGTTATCCAGATTATTATGAAAAAAATGGACTGGGAAAGTATGGGGTTTCAGATCGTAGGTTATGCACATAACGGTGTGGAAGCTCTGGAAATGGCGGAGGAATTGCAGCCGGACGTGGTAATGACTGATATTAAGATGCCTTATATGGACGGACTGACCTTAAGCCGTAAGCTGAAAGAACTTTATCGTACAGTCAAGATTATTATTTTTTCAGGATTTGATGAATTTGAATATGCAAAAGAAGCAATCCAGATTGAAGTGGAGGAATATATTCTCAAACCCATTGACGCAGGGAACCTGAAAGAGGTATTCGGGCGTATCCATGAGAAGATAGGACGTGAGATGGATGAGAAGAGAAATGTGGATAAATTGAGAGAATATTATATGGAAAGTCTTCCGATCCTTCAGGAAAATTTTTATACTTCTCTGATTGATGGACGTATTCCTGAGGGTGAGGTTGACAAGTATCTTTCTAACTATCAGATTGCTCTTACCGGTCCCTGTTATGTAGTTTCTATTTTACATATCAGTACTACGGATATTCCACAGAATATGAATCCTTTTTTGCTGGGGGTATCAGTAAAAAAGCTGGCAGAAGAACATATGGAGGGGGAATGGAAATCAAGGATTCTGCTGTATCTGGGAGATATTGTTGTAATTACACAGCTTGAAGAACAGGAACAGATTACAGCGTTTACGGATTTTATGGATCAGTTCTGCCGTCTGGCAAAGCATGTATGTGAAGCGACGGTAACTGCTGGAATCGGATATGTATGTGATAATCTGCCAGATATCCGGCTGTCATGGCAGGGTGCAAGGAGTGCGGTTTCCTATCGTGTGATTTATGGAAATGCACGTGCAATAAACATTGCGGAAATTGATCCCATGGAGAATGCGGATGAACGTTGGGAGGAACAGGAAATACAGAAGATTCTGAAAAGAATCCGAATGGGAACAAAAGAAGAGCTGGAAACAGAAATCAGTCATTGTGTATGCAGGTTTCTGCAGGATGGAACTACTCTGCAGAAATATCAGATTTTTATTATGGGACTTCTTACGGAACTTTTTCGTTTCTGCAATAATAATCAGCTGGACAGTGTTGAATTTTACGGTGAAAAAGGGGAAGTTTTTGAGCAGTGTATGCAGATGGAATCGCCGGAGGAACTGGAGCAGTGGCTTTTGAAAATCTGTGAGAAGTTACAGGAAACTGTTCAACAGGAACGGCAGGCAAGTACCAGATCTTTTGTCACCAGAGCTGTGGAATATGTGCAGGAACATTACAGCGACAGAAATATCACCATAGAATCCATATGCCGGGAACTGGGTGTGAGTGCAGCATATTTTTCTACAATTTTTAAGAAAGAAATCGGAAAAACCTTTATTGGTTTTTTGACAGATTACAGAATGGAAAAAGCAGTAGAGCTTCTTATGACTACTAACGATAAGACTTATATTATTGCAGAAAAGGTAGGGTATGCAGATCCAAACTATTTCAGCTATGCGTTTAAAAAGCAGTACAGTATGTCACCTGT
>CAKRVX010000149.1 GCA_934409175.1 uncultured Blautia sp. | reverse complement strand
AGTATTATGGCAAAAGAATGTAGCAACACTTCATGTGACAAGTCAAGCTGTGAAGGCTGTTCCAGTAAGAAACCACAGAGCCTTCTTGCAGAAATGAACGCTCACTCAAATGTAAAACATGTGATCGGAGTAGTCAGCGGTAAAGGTGGCGTAGGCAAATCATTCGTAACAGGTTCACTTGCAAATATGATGGCTGCCCAGGGATACAAGGTTGGTATTATGGATGCAGATATCACAGGACCTTCCATTCCGAAAATGTATGGATTAAAAGGTGCTGCACAGGCAAATGATGATGGAATATATCCAATGGTGACTGCTAACGGGATCAAAGTAATGTCCATCAATCTTCTGCTTCCTACAGAAGATACTCCTGTTATCTGGAGAGGCCCGGTACTGGCAAATATGGTAAAACAGTTCTGGACAGATGTTGTCTGGGGCGATGTAGATTACCTCTTCGTAGATATGCCGCCAGGAACAGGTGATGTTCCGCTGACAGTATTTCAGTCCCTTCCATTAAATGGAATCGTGATCGTAACTTCCCCACAGGATCTGGTTAAGATGATCGTGACCAAGGCATTCAAGATGGCACAGATGATGTCAGTTCCTGTACTTGGAATTGTAGAGAACTACAGCTATGTGAAATGTCCGGACTGTGGAAAAGAGATCAAGGTATTCGGTGAGAGCCATATCGATGAGATCGCAGCAGAACTGAAAGTCCCGGTTGTAGGCAAGATGCCGATCGATGTAGATTATGCCACAAAAGCAGACAGCGGTTTCTTTGCTGCAATTGATAATCAGTATATTACAGATGCATTAGCAGTAATGCCGAAATAAAAAAAATAGAGAAGTTCCCATTCAGAGAAGAGATGGTTTCTGAAAACTGTTATTTGATTCTGAAAGGGAACTTTTTTGAATACGTTAAAGTGAGCTAAATCAGGAAAATATTTCCATGAAGCGTTCAGCAGCCTGGGAGACAGTGAGGCTGTCATGTTGGGCAAGGACGAGCTGACGTTCGGGCAGAGGATCTTTTAACTGCAAAGGGGTAAGAAGATCTTTTTCATTGATCATATAGTCCGGAACACATGCAATACCAAGTCCGATCCGTGCCAGATCCAAAAGCAGGTCATTACTGTTCAGTTCGACTTCAGGAAGAAGCTTAAGATTGTGGGAAGTAAAGGCTTTGTGAAGATATTCGCTGGTAGTGCTTTTCTGGGAAAGCATTAAAATGGGATATTGCAGAAGCTCTTCAAGTTCCGTCTGAACCGTGTGTACGGGAAAATAGTCCGTATTAGCGACAAAAACATCCTGAAATTCTTTTAGTATACGAGTTTGAAAATGGCTGCCCAGTCTTGAATTAGGGTAGTTGCATACGATCAGATCTACCTGGCCTTTTTCCAGAAGTTCCACGCAGCCGATAGAAGTGCTGTTTGTTACCTTAATGCGGACATCAGGATAAGTCTGGTGGAATTTTTGCAGATAATCAATGAGAAAATAGCGACAGATCGTATCACTGGCTGCAATGCGAAGCTGACCTTTAAGCAGGTTATCTCCGGACAGGAGAGATTCACCTTCATCCAGAAGCTGTAGCGCTGGTTTTACATGCTGAAGCAGAAGTTCTCCTTCCGGAGTCAGCAGTACTTTTTTTGTGCTTCGGACAAAAAGAGGATGGTTCAGCTTCTTTTCCAGAGT
This sequence comes from uncultured Blautia sp., assembly GCA_934409175.1. Taxonomy (GTDB): domain Bacteria; phylum Bacillota; class Clostridia; order Lachnospirales; family Lachnospiraceae; genus Blautia_A. Next base: position 397 of record CAKRVX010000149.1, on the reverse strand, counting down.
CTTTACTGACTGGCTGACTGCAGACTGAGAAATAAAAAGCTGGCGGGATGCTTCGGAGAAACTCAGGGTGGTGGCAACATAATAAAAAACTTTATATAATTCAAGATTAATATCCATAGTTATCATCCTTTAATTAATTGTACTAATAAAAAATATAAGATATATTAATTTTACTAATGATATTTCTTATGATACTATATAGAAAGCAAAAGTTCAAGCTGTGCCAGTAGTTTTACGGGTAAAGCCAGCTGGAATGATTGTGACAGTTGATGTACCGAAAATATAAGAGTACGATACACAGAAGAAAGGAGTTTCTATTTATTATGAGTAACGTAAGACGTGTCTATGTAGAAAAGAAACCGGCCTTCGCTGTACAGGCAAAGGAATTAAAACATGA
>CAKRVX010000148.1 GCA_934409175.1 uncultured Blautia sp. | reverse complement strand
TTGGTATCTCCGATTGTGGGAAGAATGTAATTATTTATCAGAGCCACATTACCAGAGTAAGTGGAAACACCCCACTTGTCATGTCCATATATCTGCACATACTCTTCAATCAATTCTTTTACGGTAGTACACTGTGGAACTTCAAATTTTCCGATAGACTGCTTATACTCGATTTCCTTTTTCCGCTTTTCCGCCTCTTTCTGCGTGGCAAAGGTTTCAGATGTTGTATGTTCTTCCCCCTTATCATCCAGAATTTTATATACCACAGAATACGTCTTTCCTCGATGCCTGATAAAAGCCATGTCACATCCCCCCTTCCCTGTTTTCATTCAGCCAGTTCAAAAACTGCTGCCTGTGAATTCTCAGAACCTTCCCTGCTCCGATACACTGGAATCCTTTGGACTGCATCCATTTGGTAACTGTCGATGCATTCACTCCTGCCAGTTTCGCTGCATCCTGTCTGGATATGTATTCTTTTACCACCAAAGACAGCGTCTCTTTTTCCTGTAACACCTGACTCTCTTTCTGTTTATCCTCATCATCCTTGATGTGATATACATTCTGAGCATTAAGGAATAACTGAAAACTCTTTCTAGTGATCCACCTTTTATTATTGCAGATAGTAGAATCCAGAAGTCTTCCAATCTCTTCGCTTCTTGCAATCTTTGCTAACTTTTCCCGTGAAATTCCAAGCAGATCCGCCGCATCCTGCAAACAGATGTAATCTTTCTCCAGTTCCTCTGCGGTTGGAATATATGTGACCTTGCGGTATACATCCTGATCTGCATACCACTTTTCAAATATATCAACTGGAATGCGTCTCACAAAATCCACTGTAATATACTCCAGCTTTTCATTTTTCCAGATATCGTACAGATCACAGTCATGTATTCCCAAAATATTTGCAGCTTCCTTAAATGAATAAGATTTTTTCCTTAGTTCTTTTCCCGGCGCCTCACCAACTACTTTTCTATACTTCACCTGATTGGCATACCATTTTTCAAAACTTTCAAGATCAATCCTCATCATTCCTCCGATTGTTTCTGTTCTGAAAAATTTTCTGTGAACCAGCCAATAACTCTCTGTCTTCTTTAATCCAAGCAGCTTCCGCATCTCCGGCACTGACATGGTGCTGCGAAGGATCTGTTCCTGCTCAGCCTGATGCTGTTCAATCTGCGTCCTGATTTTCTGTATATCATTCATAGCCTCCATCCGCATACCTCCTTCCGCTCACAATATAACACGCAAGTCCTCCTATCATTTAGAAGGTAAATTACATTTTTTCAGTTTTCTGATCCAGCCATTCATCAAAGCTCTTCTTGGAAATGCGGTACTTTGTTCCAATCTGAATCCAGCGGAATTCATTCTTCTTCAATAATTCATATACTGTCGGTCTGCTAATACCTAAGATATCCTGCAATTCTTTTACGGTATAGCAGCGCTTTTCCTAGATAGATACGATATTTTCCATTATGCGATACCTCCCATTCTTCCATCCATAAATCCAATGACCTGTTTCTTCACTCTGGAACGAATCTTATGAATCTTCTGCTGTGCGGATTCATAAGTGATTCCCTGTTCCTCTGCAATATCAATCAGGTTCTTCTCACCACAGAGATATTTCTCAAAAGTCTCCTTCTCTGTACCAAGAATACATAGCTGACGTCTGAAAAGTTCATAGTCTTTTCTCATATCTCTTAGTAAATACGCATCACGCATATATTCATCTGCCCGGTCCACACCGTCCATCACGTCACCGGAAAAATCACAGTTGATCAGTGCATCTCTGGTCAGCACATTTCTGATTGCCTTTTTAGCAGTCGGATCACTTGTCATGCCTCCTGTCTGCACCCTGACACCAAGATCTCCGATATCCTGGCGGCTGTTACTTTCCTTTTCACACTCGATCATGTACCGAAGCCCTTCCGTATACCCATCCACAATTCCCATAAAGTCTGTATAGTGTCTGATAATAATGTCCACTCTTTTTGCAGATGTTGCATTCACATATATTTTGATCAGATTCTTTTCTGCCATCTATAATCTCCTCCTGTTTCTCGTAAATCGCTTTCGTTTACTCTTCTTTACAGGAATTATTGTAGATAAACACGGAGTAAAAATCGTTCCCCAAACAATAGACAAAGTACAGTGCTACTGAACCCACTATTTGATTTTTTTCCACGCAAAAATACAGCCTATATGAATCAACATAATAAGCTGTATCTTCTTAGTTAGTCTTTCAAATTATTACTTATTTCTTATTAGTAACTCAAACTTCGCACATAAATTTTAGCTATGCACCTTGAAAATTCAATATCTGGCAGTTATTCAGTTGTCAATGT
>CAKRVX010000147.1 GCA_934409175.1 uncultured Blautia sp. | reverse complement strand
GAAGATTCCGTAGAAGATACAGACAGCAGTGATTCTTCAGAAACTGCAGACAGCAGTTCCGATTCGGAAGAAGCAGCAGAAGAGCAGCCATCTTCTGAGAGTTCTGATTCCAGCCAGGGGAAATATCTTGGAAACTTTACTCTGACAGCATACTGTAATTGTGCACAGTGCTGCGGTACAGCTGGAAATCTTACTGCAAGTGGAACTGTGCCGACAGCTGGTCGTACAGTGGCTATGGCAGGTGTTCCGTTTGGAACACAGCTTCTGATCAATGGAACTGTTTATACAGTAGAGGATCTTGGGACTCCTTACGGACATGTGGATATTTATTTTGATAATCACTCTGATGCGTTAAGTTTTGGGTTACAGACAGCAGAGGTTTATCAGCTGAATTAATAAATTACTTATAATTTATAATTATAAAAAGAATCCTGATTTTCAGGGTTCTTTTTTATAAGAATGAGAATAAGAATAAGAGGGAAACTCATGAGGATTTGTGGATTTAATAAAACAACACTTCTGGATTATCCGGGAAAGGTAGCAAGTACTATATTTCTGGGAGGATGTAATTTCCGTTGCCCGTTCTGTCAGAACAGTGTACTGGTATTGGAGCCTACAGAACAGCCGGATTACAGGCAGGAGGATATACTTGCATTCCTGAAAAAAAGAAAAGGGATTCTGGACGGGGTATGTATCTCCGGAGGAGAACCCACGCTGGCGGATGATCTGGAAGGATTTCTGGGAAAGATTAAAGAACTTGAATATGCCATAAAACTGGATACGAACGGCACACATCCGGAAGTGGTAAAAAACCTTGCGAAAAAGGGACTTATTGATAAAGTGGCCATGGATATCAAAGCCTGTCCATCTAATTATCCGATGCTGGCCGGGATTTCGCAGCCGGATATGAACAGAATTCAGGAAACTGTGGAATTTCTGATGGGAGGACAGCTGGATTATGAATTTCGTACAACAGTAGTAAGAGAACTTCATACAGAAAAAGATTTCCGGGAGATCGGTCAGTGGCTGAAAGGAGCCAGAGCTTATTACCTGCAGGCATATAAGGACTCGGAAGGAGTCCTTAAGCCTGGGTTTGGAAGCTACAGCAGAGAGGAGCTGGAAGGATTTTGCCATATTCTGAGACAGACCATTCAGTTAGTGGACGTCAGGGGCGTTGATTAGGGTATACCAGTAGCCGCCCCTGGCGCCGGGGAGTTCAATGTAACTGCTCTCTTTGAAATATGGAAATCCAAACATATTTGCCATAAAGCGTTCCTGTTGGTTATAGCCGCCGGGTACGCCCAGAATGTACTGACCGTCATTCCTTTGTCCCAAAAGGAGGTGACCGAAGTTATAATGTCCGTACTGGATAAAACGGTTATTGCGCAGTGCGTTGCATCGTCTTGAAAAATGACAAAGATCGTTGGGATGGATCTTCCAGGCTTCAGTAAATTCACCGTCTGTGAAAGGTGAGAAACTTTCCCGGAAAAGAACAGAATCAGTAGCTGTGTCCGGGTTCCCGGCTGATGAAGTATCAGTGGATATGTGCGGCGTGGCAGATGGAGCAGATGCTGTAGAGGAAGGCTCTGCCTGAGGTGTATTGATAGATTTGACAGGTATATCAGGCCCTGAGGTATTCTCAGGGGTGTCCATGCTTTGTTTTGATAAGGCCGGGTCGTGAATTTTCTCTTCCGACTGTTCAGATATCTGCCCGGGAGATTCTTCTGATTTATCCGATGGGTTGTCACGCATTTGAGAAATGGTGCCTGTAACTTTTGTTTCCACAAAATTATCCGGCCGTACAGGTTGGTCATCCCATTCTGTGGCAAAGAAATTTCCGGAATCTGTAAGAATGATTATTCCGCCCATTTTTCCCAGGGAAATGCCGGAGCTGTTCATATTGGAAGCCTCTGTTTCCAGCAGGAATTCAATGGTTTCTTTTTCAGTATCGCAGGTCCCGAGGAGAATTCCGTTCATAAGTCCGTCCTTTCGTGTAAATCCGTAAATTTTGCAGGGAATATCGCCTGCCAGTTCAGGACAGTGAAGATGTACCTCCATTCGGCACTGCTGATCTCGTACTTCCACTTTAATGAAACCGCAGTTAGTACTCTTTTTTCCATTCAGATATTCATATACATATGCAATAAAACGCCGATATCCTGACAAAAAAACATACCTCCGTATAGTTTGATTCAATAATGTATATGTATTTCCTGAAAAAATATTCGAAAAAAATAAAAAAATTCCAAAAACTCTATTGACAAATGTAGAAAGGTTTAATATAATATCACTTGCATTGACGAAGCGTGGCTCAGTTTGGTAGAGCGCTGCGTTCGGGACGCAGA
>CAKRVX010000146.1 GCA_934409175.1 uncultured Blautia sp. | reverse complement strand
GGCTTCTTCATAATATCTCCTTATACAATACGTTTGAATTTCTTTTCCAGTTCTGTTTTGGTCATGGAAATGATGGTTGGTCTTCCATGAGGACAATGGTACGGATTATCAAGTGTTAAGAGTTCATCAATCAGCATATTTGCTTCCTGAGTGGACATCTGGTGGTTACCTTTTACTGCTGCCTTACAAGCCATAGTCGCAAGTCTGGAAGCAAAGATGCCAAGGGGATCTTTATCTTTCTCAGAAGCAAGGTTGTCCAGCATTTCCAGAAACAGTTCTTCTTCGTCCAGTCCGTAGAGATTCGTTGGTACTGCGTTGATGCAGTATTCCCTGCCGCCGAACGGCTCAATTTCAAAGCCGAAATCTTCGAAGTATTTGCGGTTTGTCTCGAGAAGTGCTTCTTCCTGAAGATTCAGGGATACAATGAGCGGTGGACTGAGATATTGAGATTCGATGGTCTGGTCACGGAAACGTTTTACGAAACGTTCGTAATAGACTTTCTCGTGGGCTGCATGCTGGTCAATGATGAAGAATCTGTCTTCGAACTGTACAAGCCAGTAGGTATCGAAAATCTGCCCGATCAGCTGGTGGCGGCTGCGGGATTCCGGAGCAAGAAGTTTTTCCTCGAACAGTTCGAGCTGTTGTGGCTTAAACTGACTGGCAGTTTCTGTTGCATTGCCTGGTACATCCTCACGGTCTACATTTCCGCTTTCTCCTGTAGAGGTCCCAGATGTTTCAGATGCTTTGTTCTGGTTCGACTCTGATGCATATTTATTATCCTCTGCAAAAGTGCCAGTTTCCTGCCCCTTTACATTCTGTATCAGGTTTGTCTGTTTCGTATATTCACTTTCAGATACATTAGCATCGGCAGTATTATTAGCAGAATAGCTTTCTTCTCCAGATGGATTTATATTCTGGGCATTAGATGTTTTCCCCTGCTGATCAGTATACTGCACTGACTCTGCATCTGTGCTTTTTTCAGATGCCCCGGAGGCTGCATCTTTTCTGTCACTTAACGTTCCCTCAAAAAGCTGTTCCTCCGCTTTTGTGAAAGGATCTTTTGTCTGATAGATTCTCTGCTCACGGACTGCCTGTTCCGCCATGGTGATAGTTCCTCGTGGAAGTGAAGTATAGGAAGAAATCTGTCTCTTTTCTGCATTTCCAGTATCTGCTGTAGATGTTGTTCGGCTGCCATTTGTAATTACTCCTGTTGCTGATGTATCAGACACGCAATTAACCGTATTCGCTACTTGAGTACGATATTCCGGAATTCCGGCACGACGTTTCATTTCGAATGGCTCCGGTACATCCCCCGGCTTCACTGTTGCTGATGATTTCCTTGTATTTTCCTCTTTTCCAAAGGGAACTGTCTGAATCATTTCCCGTGTCGTAAGTGCCTTACGGACAGTTTCATACACTGCATCATAAACTTCTGTTCCTCGGGCAAATCGTACCTCCATCTTACTTGGATGTACGTTCACGTCCAGATCATTTCCCTCCATTTGGATATGAAGAGAAACAAACGGAAATTTATGCTGCATAAGAAATCCCTTATAGGCATCTTCAATTCCCTTGGCAATAATTCGGTTCTTTACAAATCGCCCATTAATATAATAGTTCTCAAAGGTACGGTTTCCTCTGGAGATTTCCGGTTTTCCGACAAAACCTTCGATCTTCATGAAATCATTTTCATAAGATATCTCAAGAAGTGCCTTGGTGATATCTCTTCCATATATATTATAGATCACATCTTTCACACTGTAATTACCGGATGTGTGAAGCTTCACCTGTTTGTTCTGAATGTATTTAAAAGAAATCTCCGGATGGGATAACGCCAACTGCTCCATCAGTGTACTGACATAGTTTCCTTCCGTTGTATCTGACTTCAGAAATTTACTTCTCGCAGGTGTATTATAAAAAAGATTTCTTACCAGAAACGTCGTTCCCTCCGGTGCGCCCATATCCTCCAGTGATTCCTCTACACCGCCGTTGATCACATATCGCACACCGCTCAATGCAGAGGGAGTCTTTGTGATCAGTTCCACCTGTGCAACTGCAGCAATACTGGACAAGGCCTCACCTCGGAAACCAAGAGACGCGATATGCTCCAAATCCTCAACTTTCTCAATTTTACTGGTGGCATGACGCAAAAATGCCAGGGGTACCTGATCGCGTTCCATACCCCCGCCATTATCTGTAATACGTATCATCTTTTTACCGCCGTCTGTAATCTCCACTGTTACCGCGGTTGCTCCGGCATCAATGGCATTCTCTACAAGCTCCTTTACAATGGAGGACGGACGTTCCACTACCTCACCGGCAGCGATTTTATCTATGGTCTGCTGGTCTAATACTGCAATTTTTCTCAACTTTTATCACCATCTGTTCTTAATCTTGTTCTGCAG
>CAKRVX010000145.1 GCA_934409175.1 uncultured Blautia sp. | reverse complement strand
TTCCAGTTTTTACAGAACGAATTCTGTTTTTTTCCATTGACGTTTCACCCCTGTTTTTTCTTTAAATTTATTATAACATGATCCTCTTTGTCCGTAGACATAAAGGCACATCTTGCCATAATATAGCATTCTTCACTATAGCACAACGAAATCTGTCTGTCAACTATTTTCATAATATTTATTTTACTTTTTCAATCCTTTTATGGTGCTTTTCTTTTGATATACCTTATTGCTGCGATTTTTCACAAATTTATTGCCCGTATACCTGTTTATATAAGAACTGTTGCAGCTGAGTCCATAAGACCTGTTTGCTTTCATTGTATTTTGAACTACTGCTATTCCTGAACATTTCAGAATACCAATTCCGGATTTACTGTTAGAAGCACAGTAATTTTTGTTGATCTGGACGCTCTTGCACCTCGAGATCAGGATTCCTCTTCCCTGATTTCCTGTCACCGTATTACTCTCCAGCACAGCCTGGGGCGCAGATAACAGAAAAATACCATTTCCTTTATTACCGGATACTGTATTCTTATTTATTTTAAGTCCGGATACTGTCGCCTCAGCCCGAATGCCATCTTCCACATTGGATTTTACGATATTGCTTAAGATCTGATGAGCTCTTTTCGTTCCGGCTGTACCATTAATATAAAGTCCGGGACCATTTTTCCCACGGATTGTATTCCCCTGTACCCTATCACAACTGCTCTTTCTCAGGCTGAATGCCAGATTTGATCCAAGACTGTTTCCGGAAACATTTACTGAATTATCTGTAAATGTACATTTTTCTGTGTAACTTACATAAATTCCCTGACCATTTCCAGTTACTTTATTTCCATTGACAGTAACACCTTTGACAAGATAAGTTCCTGCCGGTATATCGGTCTGGCCTCTAGTCACACACCCTGTAAGAGAAATTCCAAAGCTTCCCCATGGGCCATCGGATGTCTGTCTGATATCAGAAACCGAGATCGTATTATTGGAAACTTTCAGATTTTCCGAATACTGATTTCCTTTATTTGTAGCATTCTGACCATCCGGCAGATGTGTATTTTTTTCATAAACAGAGCGCACATAGACACCGCCGCCCACATTGATCATCTTATTATCTGACACTGTTGAATCCTGATAGTTAAGGCACCACACTGCTCTCTTAGTGATGTTTTTGAATGTGTTATTTGAAATAATTATATTTCTGTATGGTTTGTTAAACATCATACTATGGCTTCCCACACCCGCAAAAACATCCTCAAAAACATTATTCCTGATTTCTATATCCTCACATACGCTTCCGTCATACGGAAGATATCCGGGAAAAATCCTGTCCTTGCAGGAATCAATCTGAATACATTCCTGACCCCCATCATCATAATCTTTCCAGTATCCTCGGAATGTACAGCCGGTTACACTCGCCCGCTTTACTCCTCCAAATTCCAGAAAATGAGATTTCAGGTTGTTAAGAAATGTCACATTCTTGATAGTAACATTACTTGCATGTCCGATTCGAAATCCCACAAAACCTCCAGGGCCTTCTTTATCTTCTACAGAATCATAATTACAGTCCCAGGTCCCGCCTTCAATTGTAATATTCTGATATCCTGCGTATCCGCCAGCTGATTCTGTAGTATTTCCCAGACGAAGCAATATCTGTTTCTGCGGTGATGTCTTTTTGATCGTAGCCCCCACTGCATAAAGATAAATGTTGCTGTACATGCAGATGGTACCTGTAAGTTCATAATTGCCCTGTGGAATTACCACTTTGCATGGCTGGATATTGGTGGCACGGTCCTTTACTTTCAGTAAAAGCTCATTCAGATCCTGGGTAATATCCTGCCCTTCTGTAACTTTCAGTGTATAAACCGGCCATTCTTCATCCCCATCAGATGACTCGTCTCCTGCCGAAAAAGTATCATCGCCGTCTCCGAATTCATCACTTGCCTGAGAATCATCTGTGAAATCCTGAGATCCTCCAGGATTCTCCTGATCACTTACATTGGGTATATTGTCACCTGAATCAAACTCATCCCCGGAATCCACTTCCACATCCTGAGAAGGTTCGCCGATCTGAAAATCATAATCAATTTCTCCGGATTCATCTTCTTCATCATTCAGCTGTCTTTCTGCTTCCTGATCATACTGTTCCAGTTCATTTTCAAGTGTGCTTCCGGACAATGCAGCCGAAACATTTACTGCATTTCCACCACATGTTCCGATTATTTCGGCCACAAGAGCCGCGCTTAAAAACCAGGCACATATTTTTTTCTTCATAATAGATTCCACTCCATTTACACGAAATCATCCATTTATGCTATAAAGCAAAAAGCAGGAATGCCGTAGACATTCCTGCGATAAGCCTTCTGTACTGTATAATAGTAGGAAGATAATTATTTAAGGTTAACCTTAGCGCCTTCAGCTTCAAGTTTTGTCTTGATTTCTTCAGCTTCTGCTTTGGATGCGCCTTCTTTAACAACCTTCGGAGCACCGTCAACCATTTCTTTAGCTTCTTTAAG
>CAKRVX010000144.1 GCA_934409175.1 uncultured Blautia sp. | reverse complement strand
TCCGGCACAGGCCGTGGAATGGGATTCCGTGATTCCTGTCAGGATCTTCTTGGTTTCGTACACCTGATCCCGGAACGCGCAAGAGAACGTATCCTGGACATCGCAGCTACTCAGTTCGAAGATGGAAGCGCTTATCATCAGTATCAGCCGCTTACCAAGAAGGGTAATCTGGACATCGGAAGCGGATTTAACGATGACCCGTTATGGCTGATCGCAGCCGTTTCCGCTTACCTGAAAGAGACAGGTGACTTCTCCATCTTAAATGAGATGGTTGACTTTGACAACCAGAAAGAAAAAGCTGCACCTCTGTATGAGCATCTTCGCCGTTCTTTCGAATATACGAACACTCATCTGGGACCACACAAACTTCCATTGATCGGACGTGCAGACTGGAATGACTGCCTGAACCTGAACTGCTTCTCTACCGAACCAGGTGAATCCTTCCAGACTACAGGACCATCTGAGGGACCTGTTGCAGAATCCGTGTTTATCGCAGGTATGTTTGTAAAATATGGCAGAGAATTCGCCGAAATCAGCCGCCATATGGGTGATACCGCTGCAGCTGACAAAGCTGAAAAAGCTGTGAATGACATGTATCAGGCAGTCCTGGATGCAGGCTGGGACGGAGACTGGTTCCTTCGCGCATACGATGCTCAATCTCAGAAAGTCGGTTCCAAAGAATGCAAAGAGGGACAGATTTTCATCGAGCCGCAGGGCTTCTGCGTAATGGCAGGAATCGGTGTAAAAGAAGGACTGGCAGAAAAGGCTCTGGATTCTGTCAAAGAGCGTCTGGATACCAAATATGGTATCATGATCCTTCAGCCGGCATATACTCAGTATTATCTGAATCTTGGAGAAATCTCTTCCTATCCGCCGGGATACAAAGAAAACGCAGGTATCTTCTGTCACAATAACCCTTGGGTTTCTATCGCAGAAACTGTCATCGGACGCGGCAACAGGGCTTTCGAGATTTATAAGAAAACCTGTCCCTCCTATATTGAAGGTATCAGCGAAATTCACTGCACAGAGCCATATGTATATTCCCAGATGGTTGCAGGTGCTGACGCTGTCTTCCATGGTCAGGCAAAGAACAGCTGGCTGACCGGTACTGCTGCATGGACTTTCTGGAACCTGTCTCAGGCAATCCTGGGTGTACAGCCATCCTACGACGGACTGTGTATCAATCCATGTATTCCGGAAGGATTCGGTGATTTCACACTTACCAGAACATTCCGCGATGCAGTTTATCACATCGAAGTCAAGAACCCGGATAATGTTCAAAAGGGTGTTAAGAAAGTGGTTGTAGACGGTAAAGAATATGAAGGATGCCTGATTCCTTTTGAAGAAGGTAAGAAAGAATATCACGTAACTGTTTACATGGGATAATTCATTATTTCTATAAGTGTTTAAGTATACATTATTATCATTGCATAAAAATATACTTCTAACCTGAGTCATCCGAAAATAAAAGTCGATTTTCAGAAAACTTTTCACAAGAGTCTTCAACTCTTAGAAAGCACCTGAAAATCGACTTTTCACATTATATAAAACAAATTTATTTTTCCAACTGTATAATCCAATACAACTGCTTACTTAACGTATAAAGTTTGTCTGATAAGTTCTCTCTGTAGCAGGCAGCTGGATTCCTTTCTCTTTTCCAGCTTCAAAACATTTCATCATCCACGCCAGGTTTCTGGCCAGATTTCTCATTGTCTGCAGACCTTCTGCATCCTGAGATGCTTCTCCCTGATTACGTCCATGTACAGAATTCCAGTATGTTGACCCTGCAACCGGCATCTGGGAAATTCCGAAATATTTATTCATTACATCAAAAGATGCACTACAACCGCCGCGTCTCGCCACAGCCACAGCTGCACCTGGTTTAAAGGCAAAGTTACGTCCGCTGCTGTAGAATACCCTGTCAAGGAAAGACTGTACTCTTCCGCTTGGATGGGCATAATAAACAGGTGTACCAAATACAAATCCATCTGCCTCTTTCGCCTTGGCTACAAATGCATTCACTGCGTCATCGTCAAATACACAACCATTCTCCGTACACTGGCCGCATCCCATACAATCACGTACCGGCTTGCCGCCCATCTGAAAAATTTCGTAATCTATTCCCTCTTCTTTTAAAGTTTTCCCAATCTCTTCCAGCGCAATGTATGTATTGCCGTGTGTGTGCGCACTGCCGTTTAACATTAAAACTTTCATCTTGAATGCTCCTTTTCTTCTCAGATTCATTTTATGATATGTATCTGAATTTTTAAAATATAAAAATTAGACACATCATCAACTTTTTCGGTTAATGATGTGTCTAATATTAAACTCGTTTGGACAAAAATCTCACTTTATTAAGATCAAATTTATACTCTAATATTAGAATTTACCAGCTTTAGCAGCTTCTTCGATAGATACAGCTACTGCAACTGTCATACCAACCATCGGGTTGTTACCAGCGCCGATGAGACCCATCATTTCTACGTGAGCCGGTACGGAAGAAGAACCAGCGAACTGTGCATCAGAGTGCATACGTCCTAATGTATCTGTCATACC
>CAKRVX010000143.1 GCA_934409175.1 uncultured Blautia sp. | reverse complement strand
GCTCCGACAATGGGACCTGGTGTGAAGATCAACCCGGTTAAGTTAGCACAATAAATTTAAGCAAAATGAAGCTCCCGGAGATTTCCGGGGGCTTTTTTGCGCCTTTTTATTATTTGGTAATTCGGTTTGGCGAAAGAACAGGGTTACAATATTCGGAGGGAGTGTGTTATAGTAGGGAAGATGAATTAGAGGCAGTTTAGACATGTGTATTATATGATAGCAGATATATAGTAACAGACAGGAGGAATTATTTTGGCAGCCAGAAGACGCAGAAGAAGAATGGGTTATGCCCAGAGAAATATGGGCAGGATTGTGTTGTGTACTTTTATTGAAGTGCTTGTAATCTGTGCGCTGATCATAATGATTGGCTGGAATAAGGGTGTGAAAGAATGGTTTGCACAGTTTGAGCAGCCAGTTCTGAAGGAAGTGGATATCAGTGGAATCAACAGTCCCAATGCGATTCTGATGCAGGCTCGAGGGGGTAAGATTCTTGGGGAAATCAATGGTGATGAGCAGATTTATCCGGCTTCCATGACGAAGATTATGACTGTGATCGTGGCAATAGAGAATCTGGATGATCTGGAAGAGAAGATTACATTAACAGATGAGATGTTTTCAGGTCTTTATGAACAGGATGCCACCCAGGCAGGATTCCAGCCAGGGGAAGATGTGCGGGTGATCGATCTTCTCTATGGGGCTATGCTCCCATCGGGGGCTGAGTGCTGTATTGCTCTGGCAGATACAATCAGTGGTTCAGAAGCAGATTTCGCAGAATTGATGAATAAGAAGGCTGCGAAGCTCGGAATGGATAATACACATTTCTGTGATTCCACAGGATTACATAATCCGGATCATTACAGCACTGTGAAAGATATTGCAGTGTTGTTGAAATACTGTATTAAGAATGATACATTTCGTGAGATCATAGAAAGCCCGAGACATTCTACCGGAGTGACCAATATCCACCCGGATGGAATTACCTATTACAGTACTATGTTTAAAAATCTGTCTGATCCAACAGTAACAGGTGGAAAAATTCTCGGCGGCAAGACCGGATATACCAGCGAAGCGGGACATTGTCTGGCAAGCTTTGCGGAGATTGAAGGCAGAGAGTATATTTTCGTTTCGGCAGGTGCGTCTGGAGCAGATGGAAATACAATTCCGCATATTCAGGATGCAGTGACTGTTTATAACAGAGTTGGGGCTGCAGTTGAGGAAAAGCTGAATAATGGGACTGAAGAGTAGACAGTTTTTGGAACCTGTGTTATAATCAGTTATATACAAAAGAACAATACGGGCTATAAAGGAGGTGGCAATGGTGACGGACAGACAAATACTGGAAGCTGTTCTGGCAGAGGTTAAAGGACTTGGAGCACGGATGGATCGAATGGAAAAGCGTCAGGAGCGTTTTGAAGAAGAGACCAGAAATAACTTTGCAGATCTCAGACTGCATCTGGAGAACATAACAGACAAGAATATTTCTATCCTTGCAGAGAATCATCTGAACCTTATTAATAAGATGGATGTGTCGGCTACCTGGATGAACAGGATAATGATGAATGAGATTAGAATTAATTCTCTAACAGATCAGGTTGCTAAACTTCAGGAAAAATGCAGCTAAACTTTCAATGATGAAAATACGAACGGATAAAGAAGAGCTATCGGTAAAAACGGAATGACCGATAGCTCTTTTGGCATTTTCAGGCGAATAAATGATTACATTATGATAAGTTGAAAAGTTAGAATTCTTTTACATAAAAGATAAATTGATAGATATTTGTTCTTGAATTGTTGAATTTGATATAGTAGAATTTTAGAAAAAAGAAAGGAGACAGAAGTTTATGAAAAAGAAGAAGTTTTTGATTAATTGCATGTGCTGTCTTGCATTAGCAGTGGGAACTGGTGGTGTCAGTACAATGGCGTCAGATCTGAATGTTGAATTTACAGCAGATGAAGGTAATGCTGTGGATGATACAGATATTTCTGCCTTTTCGGAAGGGGAGGAAATCGGAGATGATGCGACGCAGCCACAGGATATTGGTATTGTAGAAGATGAAACAGAGGACAGAGAAACGGAGAATAAAGAATTTGAGGATACGGTTCTGCCAGCGGCGGCATCAGATGATTTTGAGATAGAAGATGGAGTCCTGGTGAAGTATCATGGTACTGAAAGTGATGTTCTGGTTGTTCCGGATAATGTGACGACAATTGGTTTAAGAGCTTTTTCCACTGCGTATGCAAGAAAGATTGTGCTGGGAGAAAATGTAAAGGTTATTGAATCAGAAGGATTTGCAGGAAGTGGGGTCCATATTGTTGAAATGCCCCATGTAACGACCATTGAAAGTGAAGCTTTTAGAGACTGCGGGAATCTTGAGAAAGTTGAATTTGGAAATGAACTGAAGACAATTGATTATAATGCTTTTGAGAATTGTGAGAAGCTGGGAGGCGAACTGACGATTCCTGAAAGTGTAACGAAGATAGGTGATGAAGCATTTTGTAATACCAGGATTAAAAAGGTTACATTTTTGTGTACTGATATTACTTATGGTGTAAGTATATTTTCACGCAATGATTCATTGAAAGAGATG
>CAKRVX010000142.1 GCA_934409175.1 uncultured Blautia sp. | reverse complement strand
CAATAATTGCTGCGAATGATCGTCGCCTGTTTATAGGCGGCTAACCTCTCACTCGCAGCAATTATCGCATCCTGGTCTTGATCTATGCCAATAAATCTCCCCTTGGCAGAAAGTTTCTTACATACCTCACGGGCATGACCCGCGCCTCCTAAAGTGCCGTCCACGTAGATTCCGTCCGGTCTGATATTCAGTCCCTGGATGGTTTCTTCCAGTAATACAGATTTGTGTTTAAATTCCATATCCGTCTCCTGTCTGGATTCCCCTCATGAACTTTCTCCGCATCATACTCATATTACAATACCCATGTCCTGCATGCTTTCCGCAATGCTGTCCATGTCATCATAATTACAGTTCTCGCTCCACTTTTCCTTGCTCCAGATTTCAATCCTGTTCAGATTACCTGTAAGAACGACATCTTTATCAAGTCCTGCAAATTCCCGCAGTGTCTGTGGAACAAGAATACGTCCCTGCCTATCCAGTTCACATGTAGTAGCTCCGGCTACAAAGAATCGTGAGAAAGTTCTGGCGTTTTTGTTTGTAAGTGGTAAAGCTCTGAGTTTCAGTTCAAAGGATTCCCATTCATCCATTGGATAAATGGATAAGCAGCCATCAAGCCCCTTAGTCAGTACGAACTCTTCCCCTAAGAGTTCTCTGAATTTGGAAGGAATGATCAAACGCCCCTTCGCGTCGATTGTATGGCTATATTCACCCATGAACATATTATACTCACCTACTCTCATGAAATCTGAATCTCCCCTTCAGATTCCCATGGCGGAAATGAAGTTCTCTGCCACTGCGTCCCCATTCGCCACCACTATTCACCACTTTCTACCACTTATGTTCCCATTCTAAACTATTTAAGCTGAAAAAACAAGTGCCAAACCGAGATTTTTAAAATTTAGAAATATATTAACATTTTTGAAATATCCTTGATTTTCAACGTTTTTCACATTAATTTATATTAAAAATGGGCTGAAAAACCACTTCAGCCCGTACTTAATATCATAATTTATTAATTATGTATTTATGTATTATATTTTTTGGGATTATACGCCACTTTCGAAAGTATTCTTTTACATATTTATTGTCAATCGGTAAAACTGTGCAAAACCATTACTGCATTTTTGTTCAGAATGTACATACATTCCCACTGTACATCCTGTAAACCCTCCCGCTTCCTCAGTGCTCATATAGCTGACATCTATATTTTTCAATACACATTCCCAGTTGTTTTCCTTTTTTATCCACACTTCCGCCTGATTTCCGTCTGCACATATCTTCAGGCTTTGGTATGACCTTTTTTCTGTCTGTCTTTTTTCCAGAATCTTCTCTTTCCCTTTGATACATGCGGTCACATAGACACAGCCATTTTCTCCGTATTCCGCCCTCAGATGATTTTTGTCATCCTGTACATAGGCGATACCTGCCCAATCTCCGCTTTCACCATTCAATGCAAAATCTGTTTCTGCCATGAAACGATGTCCTGGCTGCCTTAATGCAACATATGATGGAGACGCCTTATCTTTCAGAGTAACTGATTCAGCCGGAAGTTTCAGACATCCACTTTCTTTATCCAGAATATAAGCATCCTGTTTCGGATTTCTGAGCATAATAAATTCCGGTGGCAGATGCATATCCGGCAGATCTTTAAAAATATATTCTCTGTTATCATTCTGATTTTCTGGCAGGGATCCGTCTTTTTCTCCCGGAAGATCCAGTTCATCCTGCAGCAGTCCGATTCCGGGATTGACCACAGGCCAGTCTTCTTCCCATTCTACTTTTCCCAGAAATGTCTCTCTTCCCAGAAATGTTTTTTCTCCCTGCGGCCTGCACCCCAGAACTACCATATACCAGTTTCCTGCCTGATCTTCTGTCAGATCGCAATGTCCCACACAGGTAATCCTGGCTTTTTTACCCAGATGGCGATGTGTCAGTATAGGATTAGTTCTCGCATATTCATATGGCCCGAAAATATTCCTGCTTCTGGCCACAACTTCACAGTGATACTGTTCTGTTCCTCCCTCTGCATGAAAAATATAATAATACCCATTTCTTTTATAAAGATGAGGACCTTCAGGCCATACGGCATTTTTCTGAAAGCCGTTCAAAACCGGATGTGCTTCTCCTTCCAGCTCAAAGGTTTCCGGATTCAGTTTCTGGATCCATATTTCACAGTCCCCAAAATATTTTCCTCCATTGGAATTTTCTCTTTGTCCAATATAATAACAACTTCCATCTTCATCGAAAAACAGACTTGGATCTATTCCATCGGCTTCTTTCAGAAAATGAGGCTCTGACCATGGCCCCTTCGGATCTTCTGCAGTTACAATAAAATTTCCGCCGCCGGATACATTAGTGGCGATCACATAAAATATCCCATTATGCCAGCGGATCGTAGGTGCATAAATGCCTTCGTTATGTCCACAGTTCTTTAATGGAATCTGGCTCTCCCGGGTCAGTACATTTCCGATCTGTTTCCACTGTGCCAGATTTCTGCTTCGAAACACCGGTATGCCAGGATAATAGGCAAATGTGGAATTTACCATATAAAACCATTCTCCCACCCTGCATATAGATGGATCCGGATAAAAACCATTCAAAACTGGATTCTTACAGCTTACCATATTTCATTTTCCTCCTGTAA
>CAKRVX010000141.1 GCA_934409175.1 uncultured Blautia sp. | reverse complement strand
GACCAGGATGCGATAATTGCTGCGAGTGAGAGGTTAGCCGCCTATAAACAGGCGACGATCATTCGCAGCAATTATTGTTACATGGTACAGGAACTGGCAGCCAGAGACATCCATAAAGTAGATGGAATCGTTCTTGACCTTGGAGTATCCTCCTATCAGCTTGATAATGAAGAGAGAGGATTTACCTATCGTGTAGATGCGCCTCTTGATATGAGAATGGATCAGCGCCAGACACTGACCGCCAGTGATATCGTCAATCAGTATGAAGAAAAAGAACTCTACCGTATCATCCGTGATTACGGAGAAGATAAATTTGCAAAAAATATTGCCAAGCACATTGTTGCAGCCAGACAGAAGAGTCCGATCACTACTACGGGTGAGCTGACTGAGATTATAAGGGAGTCTATTCCCATGAAGATGCAGATGAAATCAGGACATCCTGCAAAAAGAACTTTTCAGGCTATCCGCATAGAACTGAACAGAGAACTGGATGTACTCAGGGATTCTCTGGATGGAATGATCGATCTTCTGGATGATGGCGGCAGGCTTTGTATTATTACTTTTCATTCTCTGGAAGACAGGATCGTAAAAACGATTTTCCGTAAAAATGAAAATCCATGTACCTGTCCACCAGATTTTCCTGTGTGTGTATGCGGGAAGAAATCCAAAGGAAGAGTGATCACCAGAAAACCAATTCTTCCGGGAGAACAGGAAATGGAAGAGAATCCGCGTTCGAAGAGCGCAAAGCTCAGAATTTTTGAGCGAGTATTGTAATTAAAGAGAGGCATGAAATGGCGAAGACAACCAGGGCTGAGACAGCCAGAAGAAACAGAAATAACGCCAGAGTAAACAGAGGAATGTATGTAGAGGGAAATACGGTCAGACGACTCGCAGAAGTTCCCGAGAGAAGACAGCCAGGAAGACCACAGCAGCCGGGAAGACCACAGAGACCACAGCAAAGACCGCAGACCAGCAGGAAACGTCAGGCGCAGAGAACTGCACAGACATCAAAGCAGACACATCAGTTAAGTAAACAGGCACAGCAGAACAGACAGAGAGCTCTGGGAATGGGAGTAGGATTTGTTGTATTTCTGTCAGTGGTGTGTATTGCCATACTTTTCTGTTCTGTAAAATATCTCAGGTATAAATCGGAAATTACGGCCAAGATGAGCACAGTAGCATCTCTTGAGGAGAATCTTGCACAGCTAAAGGAGGATAATGACGCATATTACAGTCAGGTAACTTCCAATGTAGATTTGAATAAGATCAAAAAGACAGCATTGGGTAGTCTGGGGATGAAATATCCTTCAGATGACCAGACAGTAACTTATTCCACTTCAGGGAACAGTTATGTGAGACAGTATCAGGATGTACCAGATTCAAAGTAGGTGAGTAATTGAGTAATACAGGAAATAAACGAAGATCAAGAAGAAAACCCGAAAGAAAAATAAATTATAATATGAAAAAAAAGCTGGTAATGCTGTTTTCGGCAGTGTTACTGGCTTTAGTCGCATTAACGGCAAGAATTACCTATATTAATGCTACCAGCGGAAGCAAATACAAAAAACAGGTTTTAAGCCAGGCACAGCAGAAATATCAGAGTCAGGTTCTGCCTGCCAAGCGAGGGGACATATACGACAGAAATGGAAATATTCTTGCAACCAGTAATAAAGTATATAATGTGATTCTGGACTGTAAAACAGTTAATTCAGATGAGGATTATATTGAACCTACCATAAAAGCTCTGACAGAGGTTCTGGGACTGGAAGAAGATAAAATACGTCTTCTCATTTCGGATAAAGAAACAAGTCAGAGTCAGTATCAGATTCTGATGAAGCAGCTGTCTATGGATAAGAAAAAGGAATTTGAAGAATATGAAGCTGCAGATGAGGAATCGGGCCTGACTGCGTCACAGGCGAAGGAACGGGCCAACATTAAAGGCGTATGGTTTGAGGAGGATTATCTGAGAAGTTATCCTTTTAATGAATCTGCGTGTGATACTATAGGATTTACGCTGGACAGAGATGTGGCAGATGCAGGCCTGGAAGGGTATTATAACAGTACTCTGACAGGTGTGGATGGCAGACAGTATGGCTATATCAATAATGATTCAGACGTAGAACAGACAATTATTCCTGCAACTAATGGAAAAAGTATTCAGACCAGTATTGATATTGGTGCGCAGCAGATCGTAGAGAAGTATGTAAATGGTTTTAAAGAAGCCATGGGTGCCAAGAATATCGGGGTTATTGTGGAGGATCCCTCCACCGGAGAAATCATTGCTATGGATGGTGGAGATCGTTATGATCTGAATAATCCACGCGATCTTTCAAATGTATATTCTGAAGAAGAAATCAAAGCAATGAATGATGTGGAAACTGTGGATGCGCTGAACGGTATGTGGAGTAATTTCTGCGTAACAGATGCATATGAACCGGGATCAGTTGTAAAACCTATTGTTATGTCTGCTGCATTGGAGAAAGGTGCCATTCAGGAGTCTGATACATTTGTATGTGACGGTGCTCAGACATTTGGTGATACGCTGATCAAATGTGCAGTATGGCCAAGCGCGCATGGTACAGAAACACTGGGAGAGGTTATTGCCAATTCCTGTAACGACGCTATGATGCAGATTGGTGCCAAACTTGGTGCAAAACAATT
>CAKRVX010000140.1 GCA_934409175.1 uncultured Blautia sp. | reverse complement strand
AGGCATTTCTGAAAGAACACGGAGACCAGATCTCTGAATCAGCACTTCAGCAGCTTACACAGTTATAAGCAGAAAAATACCGCCATTTATCTTTTGGGAGATGGCGGTATTTTTTATTCTTATTTAATCACAATGATATTGCTCTCTCTGTTCATCTGTCAAAGTAAGATTTCCAAGAATCTCTTTACCTTTACTGTACATCTTTTTCGAAGAAAGATTCTCTTGGTCATAGACGTCCAGTCTTGTTTCTCCATTATCAGACAGATACAATGCTGTAAAATACGGCAGTCCTTCCGGCACTTCAAAAGAATACAAAGTACTTGCTTCCGGAATCTTCAGTACAACTTCTCCTGTAGAATCATTCACGATAAGTGCTCCTTTATCACTGCTGCACAGGAAAAGATATCCATCCCGCAGGTAATCAATCCAGTCAAATTGTCCCAGATCCAATTTTACGATTTCTTTATCTTCTTTGAAAAAATCTCCTTGCAATCCGGATTCATGATAAATAGTGTATCGTCTGTATCCCCTTCTCCATCTTTGACACCTACCATATAACCTGAAACTGTAATGTATGCCCGGGTGCATCCATCCGGAACTTCTTCTGTATACACAGGCTCCACTTCTTCTGCACTTTTATCTGTTTTTTCATAACTGTATTTTTTCAGAATTCCATCCTCTACCATATAGGCAGCATCAGGTTCTTCATTATCTGCCACAGCATCCGGAAGATCTGTCAGCAGATTTCCTGTAGATGCATCATAAAAACTGATGGTTCCGTCCAGATTATTACAACTCACCACATTTTCATTAACAACTGACATATAAGAAACCTGTTCATCAAATTCAGCCCCCTGAAGTGTGTCTGCATTGATCACATAACTGTTAGTATTTCCATTCAGACACAGCGTTTCCCTGTATCTGTTCACAGTAACCAGATCCTCACCATCGTCCCATGCCCGTTCAGCCAACAATTCTCCATCAGCAGTGTAAAAGGTCAAACGCTTTTCATCTGTGTTAAATACACTGACTACAGATCCATCCCCGCTTGCGCTGACAGTCATTCCTTTTGCTCCCTGCCACAAAACCTTCAGTGTGTTCATGTCAATGATCTGAATCCCCTCTTCTCCCGCAATGGCACATCGGTGATCTCCGAAAAATGCAATTTTCGAATTGCAGCTTCTATAGCCGTTATAATCCGGATTCACCGGAAAATCAGCTACTGTCTTCCCCTTCTCTATGTCATAAAAATGAAGGGTATATTCTGTACTGCTGAGCAGATCTATGTATGCAATATAATCATCGTACGGGCTCACCATAAGTGCATCCATGGCAAGCAATGCCGCCAGCTTCGGGTTATCCGCTGCATAAGCTGATGCTGAAGAGTAATGTCCGTCAAAGTAACCTGGATCAAATGATTTCCGCTGGAATCTCTCAGACACTGCAGGACTGCATCCAGTCTTCTGTAACCATTATGACCATTGTCTACACGGAATTCACATTCACATCTGTCGTTTTCTTTTGTAAGCATACAATGATATTTCAGGACCATCATCCTGTCCTCAGGATGAATATGCGGCAAAATATCATAAAGACTTTTATTCAGACACTCTTCCTCTTTTTCAAATCCAAGCAGTTTCCATGCTGCTGGATTTGCCAGCGTAATCTTCTGCTGGTCATTTTCAAATGAAAAACGCAGAATACCACATCTTACAGAACTCAGGACCCGTTCCAGAAGTTCTTTGTGCCAGGCTTCTCTCTTCCTATACTCGATCTCTCCGCCTACCTCAAAAACATACACTGGAGCAGTTCATGTCCATTTTCAAAATGAACCTTCATAATTTCCTCTGCCTTTGGATTTACTCTGTAAATCTGGCAGATATTTCCAAACGGTAATTCCATCTGCAGAATTCCACATGGAACACCTGCAAATAATCCCTCATAATCTTTTTGCATTTGTTTTTCCCTGATTTTCTTAATAATATGATTCACAGTTCTTCAGTACGGCAGCAAATTTCTCCACATACAGTTTTTTCAGAATTATACTTCATAATATCATAAACCCGAAACTTTCCAAAACCTATTTTCATCGTAAAAAGACAAAAAAAGAACCATGGTCTCAAAACCACGGTTCTCTCGCATCAAAATTATTCGCCAAGAAAATCATTAATCTGGTTAACAAGAACATCTGCATCCAGACCATGAACCATAGCAGCCTCTTCCAGAGACTCCATCTGGGATGACGGGCATCCGAGACAATGCATTCCTGCTCTCATAAGAATTGGTGCAATATTAGGATCTACCTGAAGAAGCTGACCGATCAGCATATCTTTAGATACTTTAGCCATTGTTAATTTCCTCCTTATTTTCAACTGTATATACGGGCACTAACCCACTGCTGGTATTATAATACTATTTTACTCAGGAATCAACAGGAAACTCCTGTTTTTATTTATATTTTTATTATCTCTCTTCCCTGAAATATGGGAGTCCCAACGCGGCAGGAGGCTGATGTTCTTTCTTCTTCCTGAAGCTGGTAAATACCAGTACAATAATAGTTACCACATAAGGCAACGCTTTGAATACTTCCTGCATGCTTCGTCCAAGTCCAGGAATATACAGATACAGAATATACAGCGCACCGAAGAGAAATGCTCCCCAGACAGCGTTCAGCGGTTTCCACAATGCAAA
>CAKRVX010000139.1 GCA_934409175.1 uncultured Blautia sp. | reverse complement strand
ATATTTACTTCAGTGTAAGAATTTCCAGTCGGTTTTTCAGATCCTGAGCATCTTTAAATGAACCATTACGGATATCTTTTTTGTTTATACGGATTATTTTTTCTTCAGTACCTGTGATATGGAAGAAATTATCTTCAAATATTGCGTCGGCATCTTTGAAGTCCAAAGACAGAAATGGAACAAAGCAGTCGGCTTTTACTTTGATCAAGTATGTGTCGTTCTGTTCTTCTACAGTTGTACTGATCGCAGGTGTTTCAAGTTCTACATATTTGTATGGAACAAGTGTTTCTGTATCTGTGAGAACAGTACCGTCTGAAAGCTTCAAAACTGTTTCTACAAATACGTGATCTTCCTGTTTCTTCCATTTGGATACATCAATCTGAATAATTTCTTCTGCCTGGAAAGAAGCGGTTGTTCCCGATGTCTGTACGGAATCAAGTACTTCACATTTCATATTTTTTACAGAAACTGTAACTGTCCATTCCTGTGCCTGATCTGTTTCATTTTCCAGATAAGCTTCGAAGATTTCTCCCTCTCTTTTCATACTTACTGCCAGTGGCGCATAAAATTTCCTGGCCATATAATGCAGTGCTTTCCAGCGGCCGAAGTAGTCAATACTTGACCAGGAAGCTACCGGCCAGTTATCATTTACCTGCCAGTAAAGAGTTCCCATACAGCGGCCTCGGTTTCGTCTCCAGTGGTCTACGCCGTATTTCATTGCCATTCCCTGAAGAATCTGGCTGACATACAGTAAATGATTCAGATCCTGTGGGTACTGGAAATTCTCGGATAAATAATAGAGGATTTTTCCGTTTGCAGCATCGTTTTTCTGGTGGCTTTCCATTACTCTGGAGAAGATATTGCGGTCTTTTTCTTCTGTAAAACTCTCTATTGTTTTCATACACGGAAATGACTGAAACCCAAATTCTGAACAGAAACGGAAATGATATTTCTGGTAGTCTGTAAATGGTTTCTGTCCATGCCATACATCCCAATAATGATTGTCGCCCCTGTTCTCATCATCCGGGTTATCGAAGCATCCCCCTGATGATGGGGAAGACGGCCAGAAAAATGTATCTTTATCTGCTTCTCTCACTGCACCAGGAAGGATATCTTCGAACAGTTTGATGTAATCTGCGCGGAGATATGGGGTTTCAGTCTGGAAATCCTGCCAGTGATCCCAGGCAGATTCAATCTCATTATTTCCGCACCATAAGCCCAGGCTTGCATGGTGCCGGAGACGTTTTACGTTGTCCAGAGTTTCCTGACGACAGCTTTCTCCGAATGCTTTTGTGACATCGTATACGTTGCAGGCATACATCAGGTCCTGCCATACAATAAGCCCCATTTCATCGCAAAGATCATAGAAATAATCGGATGGATAATAACCGCCACCCCATACACGGATGCAATTGAAGTTGGCTTTTTTACAGGATTCCAGCAGGTATTTCTGAGTCTCATGAGAAATTCTGGTATACAGACAGTCTTCCGGAATATAGTTTCCGCCTCTTGTAAAAATCTTTAAACCGTTGACGCAGAATGCGAACTCACTGCCCCACTGGTCTTTTTCCTGACTGATGGTTAAAGTGCGCAGTCCGATTTTCTTATAAACAGTTTCTGTCACATTTTTATTTTTATCCAGAAGCTGTATAGATACATTGTAAAGGGGTTGTTCACCATATCCGTTTGGCCACCATAAATGTGGATTTTCGATATTAAATTTGAATGTAGTTTTATCAGTTTCAGCAGATAGTTGCTGTTTCTGGTTGTATTCGGGACCGGTTATTTCAATACTTACAGTGTAATCACCGAATTCTCCGGCCGTATTTTCTTTACTGAGCTGAACTTCAGCCGTTACCGTGACTGCATTTTTTTTATGATCCTGATGCAAAATGATATCTTCTATACGTGGATCACTATATCCTTCCAGGTAAATATCGCGGAAAATACCTGCATCAATAGTCTGCGGACCCCAGTCCCATCCAAACATAGAATGAGCCTTACGGATAAGCTGGTTTCCCTTCATTCCACCACATGGAGTGTAGTGAATTTCTTTATTCTTCGCATAAGTATAATTTTCAATGTACTGGAGAACAGAGCGAAATACAATACGGATTCGATTTGTTCCTTCTTTCAGATATTCTTTTACAGAAAGTTTCCATGTTCGATGCATGTTGTCAGTAGCTGCTGCCAGCTGATCATTGATATAGATATCCGCAAGGGTATCCAAACCCTCACAGACCAGTAAAATCTGTTCTTCTTTCAGTAATTGTGCGTCTACCGTAAAACTACGCTCAAATACATAATCTTTCCAGAATAACTCTCTGGTCTGTTCTTCATTTGTTCTGTAAAAAGGGTCCTCAATCTTTCCTGCATTCAGTAATCCGGACAATACTGTCCCCGGTATCTGAATCTGACAAAGAGGATTTTGTTCACCTTCAGACAGATTCCATGTTCCGTTTAAATCTATGGTTTTCAAAATTGCCTGTCCTCCTTTGAATTGCTCCATTTATTTGGGAAAATTTCACCAACATATTCTAACATGGCAGAGGTTTTTTCGCAATGCAGCCATCATATTTTCTATAATCACTGTAAAAAAGTCAAGGTAAAAATTAACTCTACAAAATATATGATTTTAGGTTTATAATTTATAAAGAATAAATTTGAACAGGAGAATTTTTTATGAAACATATAGATGAATTACAGATTGCAGGCACAGCAATACTTCTTTGCGGTGCCATGATGGGGGTTTCTGTAGTAGCGCCTAAAGATAATAGTATTTCAAAAGCGGCTACGACTTTTACAGAAGCGCCGGAAACAGCGGCAGAAGCTCAGGCCCAGGCTGAGGC
>CAKRVX010000138.1 GCA_934409175.1 uncultured Blautia sp. | reverse complement strand
AAAAGATGCAGTTATATAACAGACTGCATAAATTAAATACTGCTCAGATAATTACCCTCGGTTTTGCGGGGGTGATTTTCTTAGGAGGACTGTTTCTGTGGTTGCCGTTCAATACGGCACCCGGAAATCACACATCTTTTACAGATGCCATGTTTACTGCAACTACAAGTGTCTGCGTAACAGGACTTGTAACGGTAGTAACGGCGACTCACTGGACACTGACCGGAAAGATAGCAATTCTGGTGCTGATTCAGATAGGAGGTGTGGGACTGATCTCCCTGGGCAGTATTATTTTTATAAGTCTGCATAAAAAAATATCATTAAGAAACAGACGTATTATTCAGGAGTCCTATAATCTGGACAGGATCAGCGGGATGGTCAGTGTGGTAAAAAGGGTCCTGCTCTGTGTTCTTGGAGCTGAAGGAATCGGTGCAGCAGGGTATTCATTCAGGTTTGTGCCTCAGTTTGGATTCTGGAAAGGTCTGGGATATTCTGTTTTTACTGCAGTTTCTGCGTTCTGCAATGCAGGAATTGATATTCTTGGAGAAGATAGCCTGGCTCCTTATGTGTCAGATCCGCTGGTGAATTTTACCACAATTGCTTTGATCATTATGTCAGGCCTGGGATTTGTGGTATGGTGGGATATCTGGGGCAGGATCAAAATGGTTTTAAGCGGAAAACTTCCTGCACGCAGAGTCTACAAAACTCTGCGGCTTCACAGTAAGATTGTTCTGGTCATGACGGTATCTCTGGTTTTTGGAGGTGCGGTTCTGATTTTTCTGTTTGAATGTGGAAATCCCTACAGCATCGGAAAATGTTCACCGGGTACCAAAGTAATGGCATCTTTGTTTCAGTCGGTAACTACCAGAACAGCAGGATTTTTTACCATAGGGCAGGAGCGTTTTTCAAATGCCACATACCTGCTGTGTCTGGTCATGATGCTGATCGGAGGTTCCCCCATGGGAACTGCAGGTGGAATAAAAACAACTACTGTGGCAGTACTTCTTCTGAGCCTGAAGTCGAATCTTCAGGGAAAGAAAGATGTAGAGGTTCATCACAGAAGAATCAGGGAAGGCTATATACGTTCAGCAATTGTGGTGACAGGAATGGCTTTTGGAGTACTGATCATAATGAGTATTCTGTTATGTGTAGCCATGCCGGGGGCACCTGTGCAGGATGTAGTTTATGAGATCACATCAGCTGTTGCAACAGTAGGACTCAGCAGAGGTCTGACTCCAGGACTGAACACTGCCGGAAAATGGATTGTGATTCTTACTATGTATCTGGGAAGAATTGGTCCTCTGACACTGGGAACAGCGGTTACAGTACGCGCACAGAAAATGCCCGCGAATGCACATCTGGCAGAAGAAGATATTATGATTGGATAGCAGAGCGCACTGTTTTTGGAAGAGGGAGGAAAAATGAAAAACAGATCCTATGCAGTAATCGGACTGGGACAGTTTGGAATGACTGTAGCACTTACATTGGCAGAAGCAAACTGCGATGTACTTGCCATTGATGACAGGGATGACAATGTACAGGATATTGCAGAAAAAGTTGCCTATGCAGTGAAAGCAGATGTAAGAGATCCTGGAATCCTGGAGTCTCTGGGCGTACAGAATGTGGATGTGGCAGTTGTTGCAGTAGCTGAAAATATGGAGGCCAGCATTACGGCAACCATGCAGGTAAAGGAACTAGGGGTTCCTTTTGTTATAGCAAAAGCCATGAATCCGTTTCATGGAAGAATTCTGGAGAAGATCGGAGCTGATAAAGTAATCTATCCGGAACATTCCATGGGGGTCAGAGTTGCGAGAAATCTTCTCTCCAGCGGATTTATTGATATGTTTGAATTATCCTCTGATTTCAGTATGGCAGAATTTAAGATTCCCCGGGAATGGATAGGAAAAACACTTCGGGATCTGAAAATCAGAGATAGATATCGTATTAATCTGATCGGTCTGAAGCAGGGAGACCAGATGGATATAAATGTGGGACCGGATGAGCCGCTTCCTGCGGACTGTACAGTAGTAGCAACAGGAACAAACAGTGACCTGAATAAGGTTTCCGGAAATTGAGGATAATATATGATCACCAGTGTAAATAATGGACAGGTAAAAAATATCATACAGTTAAACCAGAAGACAAAAGCCCGGAGAGAACAAGGGCTTTTTGTTGCAGAAGGAAGAAAAATGTTTGGCGAGGCACCCAGAGAATGGATTTCAAAGGTGTATGTAGCAGAAGCACTTACCGGTGATGCGGAACTGATGGGACAGGTGGAGAAACTTCCATATGAAACAGTTGCGGATTCTGTTTTCCGTCAGATGAGCGATACACAGACACCACAGGGAATTCTTACAGTGCTTAAGAAACCTTCCTATACAATAGAAGATATTCTTGACGGGGAGAATCCTCTGATCATGATTCTTGAGGATCTGCAGGATCCGGGAAATGCAGGAACCATCCTTCGAACAGGAGAAGGAGCCGGAGTAAGCGGGGTTCTTCTGACAAAGACCTGTGTGGATATCACCAACCCGAAAGTTATACGTTCTACCATGGGTTCTGTCTACAGAATGCCTTTTCTATATGTAGAAAGTGTGGTATCATTAGCACAGGAACTGAAGGACAGAAAAATCCGTACTTTTGCAGCACATCTGCATGGCAGAAATTCCTATGATCAGGAATCTTATACAGGAGGAACTGCATTTCTGATCGGTAATGAGGGAAAAGGTCTGACAGAGGAAGCTGCTGAATGTGCAGACTGTCTGATCAGAATTCCCATGTGTGGAAAGGTAGAATCGCTGAATGCTGCCATGGCATCCGGGATTCTCATGTATGAAGCTGCGCGTCAGAGACGATAGCAGACGAAAGGGGGAGTTTCATGCAGCCTTTGATCTGGCTTGGGATTCTTGCATTCTTGCTTATTGTAGAAGCGATTACTGCAGGTCTGACCACCATCTGGTTTGCCGGCGGCGCATTGATCGCTGCCATTGCATGTTATGCAGGAGCGAACCTCACTGTACAGATATTGATGTTTCTGTGTGTTTCATTGGTACTTCTCATCTTTACCAGACCACTGGCAATGAAGTACTTCAACAAAGAAACCATACAGACCAATGCAAACAGTCTGATTGGAAAGAAAGCAGTTGTGATTCAGGAGATTGACAATCTGGCACAGACAGGCCAGGTTCGTATCAATGACATTGAATGGACTGCACGTTCTGCCGATGACGAGAAGATCGGCGAAGGCACCGTTGTGACGATTAAGGAGATCCGCGGTGTGAAACTTATCGTAAAACA
>CAKRVX010000137.1 GCA_934409175.1 uncultured Blautia sp. | reverse complement strand
ATCCAGGGCATCGAATCCAGACAGGTAATGTTCATCCAGAAATGCCAGTTTCTCTTCCATATCCATATTTCCATACATATAAATATAGCTGTTGGACGGGTGATAAAAGGTTCTGTGGAAATTCAGAAAATTTTCATAGGTAAGATCCGGGATATTTTTCGGATCTCCGCCTGATTCACAGCCATAAGGAGTATCCGGGAAAAGATGGTTCATGATCTCTCTCTCCAGAACCTCATCCGGTGAAGAAAACGCCCCCTTCATCTCATTATATACCACACCGTTGTATTTCAGAGGACCTTCCGTGCTCTCCAGATGATAGTTCCAGCCCTCCTGACGGAAAATTTCTTCTCTTTTATAGATGTTTGGATAGAATACTGCATCCAGATATACATGCATCAGATTCTGGAAGTCCTGATCATTGCAGCTTGCTACAGGATAACAGGTTTTATCCGGATAAGTCATGGCATTGAGAAAAGTATTCAGCGATCCCTTTACAAGTTCCACAAACGGATCTTTCAAAGGGAATTCCCTTGATCCGCAAAGTACACTGTGTTCCAGGATATGTGCAACTCCTGTGCTGTCTTTCGGCGGTGTACGGAATGCAATGTTAAATACTTTATTCTCATCGTCATTCTCTATAAGCATTACTCTGGCGCCTGTTTTTTTGTGGCGAAGGAGCCACCCTTTTGAGTGGATATCTGTCAGATTTTCCTCCAGTACCACTTCATACGCTGTTAAATTATCTTTGTTCATTTTTGCCTCCAGTTATTTTTTCCGGCTTTTATAATCCACCTTCTCCGGGGAAATGATCCTCGTAAGCTTTCTTTGCCGCTTCCGTAATAATCCCCAGTTCTTCTTCCATATTCATATTTACAGGAAGTTCAATAGCAGTCTCATAGATATCACGTTGCAGCTTGTTCTTTGCATTTTTTTCACTGATCGGAACAATGCCACACAACGTGCTGTTATAAGTTTTGTCCTTTTCGCAGAGTTCCATGTACGTTTTTACCATATGGCAACATTCTCTGAAGAGAAGTTCCCGGTGAAGTTCACTTTTTTCCTGAAATTCTCTTATTTTCATTTTTTCAAGATTCTTAATAATCTCTTTACGGGCACTTTTGGCTCCGAAAAATCTGCCGGATGCAGATTTGTTAAACTCCAGAACCATCCACAGTGCCAGGTAACCATCAGCCCTGCTGCCTGCAACTTCTGATTTTCCGCCATATCGAATTTCCCAGAGTTCTTTTCTGACTGCATTTGCTTCTGCATCTTCTCCTGCCGCAATGGACTGGTCGAGAAACATTTTTCTTTTCATTGGATCATACTCTCTGTAGTAAAGAGCAATCGTCGGTGTATCCATCATGTTCCTGATCCTTTCTTTTATAATTATGCTTCTTCGTATGCAAGTTCTGTTTCTGCCATAGCAAGAGCTTCTTCAATCACCTGGTCCATATCCATATAGCGGTACATACCAAGCCTTCCGCCAAAGAGAACATTTTTTTCTTCCAGTGCACGACGCTCATACTTGTCAAATAATTCACTGTTTTTCGGATCGTTTACAGGATAATACGGTTCTTTGCCTTTCTCCCATGCTGCCGGATACTCTCTGGTGATCACCGTCTTCGGCTGTGTTCCGAACTCAAAATGCTTATGTTCAATAATTCTTGTATAAGGGACTTCATAATCTGTATAGTTAACTACTGCATTTCCCTGATAGTTTCCCATATCCAGAACTTCTGTTTCAAATTTCAGAGAACGATATTCCAGTTCACCGTAACAGTAATCATAAAACTGATCTATCATACCTGTAAACAGCACCTTATCTGCCTGTGCCGTCAACTCTTCTCTGTTTGCAAAAAAATCTGTATTCAGGCATACCTGTACTCCCTCCAGAAGTTTCTTGATAATACGGGTATAGCCACCCTTTGGAATTCCCTGCCACGGGTCTTTGAAGTAATTATTATCGTAAGTGTAACGAAGCGGAAGTCTCTTGATGATAAAGGAAGGAAGATCTTTGCATTCTCTTCCCCATTGTTTTCTTGTATATCCTTCTACCAGTTTCTCATATACATCCTGTCCTACCAGAGCCAGGGCCTGTTCTTCCAGGTTCTTCGGATGTGTAATATGCATTCTGCTGATCTGTTCCTGAATCTTTGCCTTAGCTTCCGCAGGAGTGCGAACCCCCCACAGTTGATGGAAAGTGTTCATGTTAAACGGCAAATTATAAAGTTCGTCTTTGTAAACTGCAATGGGTGAATTTACGAAATGATTGAACTCGGCAAACTGGTTTACATAGTCCCATACCTCTTTTCTGGAAGTGTGGAAAATATGTGCACCATAACGATGAACCTGTATTCCTTCTATTTCTTCTGTATAAATATTTCCACCAATGTGATCTCTTTTATCGATCACAAGACAGGTTTTACCCTTCTGTGCAGCCTCATGTGCAAATACTGCCCCAAAAAGTCCTGCGCCCACTATCAGATAATCATATTTCTTCATGTACAACACCTTCTTTTCGTAATTTACCAGCGGATTTCCCCCACTCTTATCGCTGCCGGACTGTTTTCTGATACTCAGACAATTCTGTTCTTTCCCAGTTCTGCCTGATTCATCAAAAAAAGCAGCAGCGCATTTTTGCGCTACTGCTATTATAACAAATTCATCCAGAAATGGATAGCCCTTATTTCATGGACGCTACCTGGTCAAAAACATCTGTAATCTCTTTGGATGGCTCTTTGGTGGCAAGACTGAAGACGACGATCATCACCAGACTGACCACGAAGCCTACTGCCAGAGAATAGAGGCCTGTATAACTTCCAAGGGTCTGTCCTGACACAAGCGGTATGTAATCCCAGATAATAACTGTCAGGCCGCCGGAAACGATTCCCGCAACTGCACCTGCCAGATTTGTTCTTCTCCAGAACAGAGACATTACCACGATCGGTCCAAATGCAGAACCAAGTCCTGCCCATGCATTGGATACAAGCCCCATGATACTGCTGTCCGGGTTCCATGCAATGATGAACGCAATAACTGAAACTGCAATAACAGTAATTCTGGCCACAGTAAGAATCTCTTTGGAATCTGCATCCCTTTTAACAAACTGATGATATAAATCCTCAGAAGCTGCTGATGCAGTTACCAGAAGCTGTGAATCAGCCGTGGACATGATTGCTGCCAGAATTCCGCAGAGAAAAATTCCTCCTACAAAAGGAAGAGCCAGATCTGTGGAAAACAGTTTATTTATCATCTCGATAAATACGCTCTCTGAAGAAGAGGCTCCTTCCGTTCCCAGAACTGTCGGGTACAGATAAGCACGTCCGATGATACCGATAAAACATGCCGCTGTCAGGGAAAGGATATCCCATACAATGGCGATCACACTGGATTTCTTTAATTCTTTTTCGTTCTTTACAGCCATGAAACGGGT
>CAKRVX010000136.1 GCA_934409175.1 uncultured Blautia sp. | reverse complement strand
TTCTTTGCCAAACTGTACAAGCTTTCCAACAGCAAAAGCACCGGCTATAACCAGACCGATTTTCTTTACAGCACTCCCAAGGCCGTTAAATGACTGTTTTATAGCTGATACGCCATTTTGGACACCGGTTGTATCCATTCTGGTATCAATAATGACTGAGCCATCAGCAGCCATGCGTCCACCTCCTAACTATTTGAGGTTCAACATCTCATTCAGCTTATCTTTATAAGCTTGCTCCTCGTCGCTGAGACGTGTTTTTATATCAATAATGTTCTTGTTTTCCTGATAGAATTTCTTTTCCCATTTATCGAGCTTTTCGCCCTTTGCTTTTTTCGACCGGATTCCGACAACGGTATTGAACAGGCATTCACCGGACTCCATAAAATATCCGAAGAACGTCCACCAGTGCATATATGGCATTGCCCTGATTTCTTTACCGGCAACCTTATTCACCGCCGGCACAATCATATCTCCATCTTGTTCCCAGTCCATCAAACGGGGTTTAGGCTTATTTGGACTATCGTCAACTTGACCACAGTCAATAAACTCACAGGCTTTCTGACAAGCTTCTGTGAGATGTTCCGAGGGTATACCCTGCCAATTCTCGAACAGAATTTGCAACATAACGACTGCTTTCGCCTGCTCGTCCAGTTCTGGGTCGTTCATGGCAATCAGGATATCAATAATCACACGAAAATCTGTTCTGATAGAAAAATCCACCCCACTGATATTTAGTGAGGCGGGTAACTCATAGGCGGTCATTTTGCGTACTTCTCTGTGTACTTATTAACGGCTGCCTGCATTTTTTCCTTTCTTTTTTCGATTTCCGGAGTAAGTGCTTCATTGATTTTGTCCAGAACGATATAGGCAAATACCTGACCGTTGCCAAAAACAGTTGTTGCGGTGATTGGTTCTTTAAATAAATCCTTAGACGCTTCATATCCGAGCATGTAATTGATTTTGTCCTCAATCTGCTTATTAATCTCCGCCATCTCTTTACTGGAAGAAACATTTTTAACAGATTCCTGAGCCTGTTCAAAGAAAGTTTCCAGTTCTTCTGCTCTTTCCGCAATATTGATGTCGGTAGGATTCAGTTTGAATGAAGAAAATACTTCACCCTGTTTGTTTGTGAATGTGAAAAGAAGAAATCCATCATCAATGTTTGTGTTAATTGTTTTTGCCATTTTCTATACCCTCCTAAAATTATTCGCTGTCAGCTGTGAATGCGCCGGAACTGATATCAAATTTTCCTTTGACACGTTCGCCAACATAGTTCACGGTAAACGGAATCTGATAGCCGGACGTATCACCGCCGTAGGAAGTCGGCACAACATGGCAATCCTGCTTGTATGCTTCGTATTTACCGGCTGTCGCTTCTTTCCAGAGATGTACTTCAACTGCACTTGTTTTTAGATTATCATCTTTAAGACGTTCATCTGCAATCTGCTGAAGCTTTTCGAACAGGTCTGATGTGGTATCCGCATAGAACGGATCAGCGTCAGAAGAAGCTTCATAACCATTATGTTTAAATGTGGATTCTCCGAGAATGTTTTTAGATGTTTCTGTATCTGGATTGAGGTCTACATTGTACTCTTCCAGATCTTTTCCAAGGCGCTCATACTTCGGTGTCAGTCCTCCGCAGAGGGAGCCTGAATCAATGTAATGAGCCATATATTTACGGTCAATTTTTCCTGTAACTGGCATAGAAATGTCCTTTCTGCCTATAACTTTTAAAAGGCTGTGTAGGTTAGCGACTATCACCGATTGATAGTCGGTTGTTGCTTGTTATATTACTTCATAAGTGTTTTCGTAGCGTACTGACAGCGGCAATAGCCAGTCCTGCACGCCATTCTCCTGTGGTTCTAAACCATAGGAGTTATCACGGGTGATACGTTTTATCACTCGCCCCTGCGAAAGCTCGGGAAACGCATTTAAGCGTGTCTCAGAGCCATTTATGACAACTGGTTCTCGACATATCCATTTGCCGAGATTATCAAGGAATTTCTGAACAGATAACTTCTGTCGTTCCTTATCAGATGCTGTGCGATATACTACATAGAATGGATACTGGCACACCTGATGCATTGTTCCACAGACATCTTCTTTTTCTGAATAAACCAAAGCCCCGTTGTCTGCTGAGAATGCAATTCCCGATTCCTTGCCAAGTTCCTCAAATTTGATTGTTTCATTTTCATACAGTCCCGGATACTGGTTCAGAAGTGCTTTCATGGCATCTGTCAGAATCTCATATCCGGTTGCATCTTTTCCAATAGGTTTATCCGCCATGTCTGCCACCTCCTGCCTGCGCTTTTACTTTACGAATCCATGTACTGCCGTATTGTCGTTTTGCGGCATCGAACCACTTAGCCTGAGCCTGTGGGTGAGCCTGTTTGGTATATTCAAGATTCTCCTTTGCAGCTGTCTGACCTGAGAACTGACTGACGAGGACTTTCTTTGCTCCACGTCTTGCATAGGGGCTTCCGGTTGCTTCGTCAACCATTGTTTTTCCCTCGTAGAGGAAACGTCCATAAGGAGCCGCCGCCGCACATACTTTTCCAGTTCCTTGTAAGGACGCACTTTCGGCTCTTGTTCGGTTAATAAAGTTTCCTGAGATCATCGGCATAAACGGAACCATGCTATCCATAACCATTCCATCAAGGAGGTACTGGGCTTCTTGGCACTGTCTGGAGAATCTATCCATATTCAGTTTGATTTTCATATCTCCATCGACTACAGAGAAACCTTTGAAATGATGAATTTTACTCATATTACTTACCCAAAATTTCGAAGTGTGGAATCAGTGTATATGGACCACCAACACTGGTGATTTTAAATACATTGTCCTTGTTCTGGTTCATGTACTGATAAAATCCGCTCCGATAATCACTGTCAACTACCGCTCCGCCAGTCCACTCACCCTCCCAGAAGAATGACTCATCCGAGAATGTGATAGTATCTTCCAGAGCATTGTTAATCTGCTGTTTCCACTCTTTAGGCGGCACCCATGGAAGAATCTTGCCGTCTTTATCAGTAATTGTTATATCGCCGTTCTGGACGGTATATCGAACATGTAACTGTGCATTGTCGGTTGCATCTGGCCCGTACTTTTTAAGGATTGCTCCCTTGTCAGTAATGAGGTCAACGCCAGATAGCACATGAGGATACCAGTACGCATCTCCTGTCGTGGCTGATTCATAATAATCAAAAATCGTCACAGTTTTGCTATACATGATACCCTCCTATCCTTCACATATTGCTTTTGAAAATCTGTCGTGAAATGCCTTGATTCTAACAATGTTGCCTTTGCACTCTTCCGGAACTTTCCCATAAAAGATAACGCTTTCTGGGTGCAATCGTTCAATCATAGCGTTATACCCTGACAAGAATAGGCACTTTTTGCCCTTACTGTTCATACAACCAACAGAAGACACTGCAACTGTTCCGCCCTCTGGCTCTCCGTCAAAGCACCAGTCGTAAGAATCTGGCGTACTC
>CAKRVX010000135.1 GCA_934409175.1 uncultured Blautia sp. | reverse complement strand
CTGTGTTTTTGAATTTATAATAAAATCAGGGATATGAGAACATGACGTACTTATGTTTTTTTACTCTTCATGTTATACTAAACTGGTATAATTAAACAGAATCCGGATGCGAAGTTTCGACCCTTGCCCTCCAGTTTATGAAAGGAGGGAATGCCCAATGAATACAATGGAAGTCCTTACTTTGTTATTAGTAATCTTTACGGCATTGACTTACATAGATCAACATAAAAAGAAATAAGCATCCCACCGCCCAAAGTTGGATGCTTAACTTCTTCACATAATATATACCGAGGGCAACCGGAACTACCTTCCAGTCATCTTCTAAGTAGATTATACAATGGGGCACTTGAATTTTCAAGTGTCCTTTTTATAATTTCAAACTTTCAGGCAGGACTTGATTTTGTTCTCCTGCAACCCTTCACCGATCACAATCAGAACCTCCTGCCCTACATGAAGCGGACGGATTGTAATTTCATTCCTGGTAGCATTTAATTCAATCCAGTGATGTCCATTCTCCTGAGTATGCTTAGATTCTTCAGAATTCTCCCCGTCGTCTACTCTCATAAATCCTTTCATACGGAACACATTCCCGCATGCAGGAT
Organism: uncultured Blautia sp.; assembly: GCA_934409175.1. GTDB lineage: Bacteria > Bacillota > Clostridia > Lachnospirales > Lachnospiraceae > Blautia_A. The sequence goes on along the minus strand of CAKRVX010000135.1, from coordinate 3,018 downwards.
CAGACAGGATTTTCTCAACAGCTTTCCGTAGCTCTTTCTCCGTCATTTTTATATTCATAAAGTACAGAGAAGTAAACGCATCCTCCGCCTCAAACTCCGGTTTTCGGTAACTTGCCATCTCATATCCACAGGATGCAATCCTATCAAAATCCTCTTTCGACATCTCATCCCAATTCTTGTAGATAACATTGTTACTATCTCCTGCTTCTCTGTTTTCATCAACAGCATTTCCAAATCTCCTGCTGCAGTGAACCTTCTCCAACGCCTGATTCACATGCTCAATCGTCCCTTGAATCTCTTTCGGCGTCGCATCCTGGCTTTTACTCATCACAATACATCCGGCATCTGCCACTTCGGAAGCCAGAATAAAATCTGCCTCATCTGACAGATCACTTTCCAGCCTGGAATCCACGATCGCGATTACATTCCCGATCTGATACCAGCGGTTCAGCGGCTCCTCATGGAGAATATCAAAGAACTCATCCACATCGAAAATCCCTGACGGCTCCACGATCACCCGATCATAGCCGCACATTCCCATTGCGATCAGCTTTGTCTTAAATCTTCGTCTGTGACAGTCCTTATCACATCCACCGGAGATCATCTCCAGCTCACAGTTATCTCCCATCAGATCCTGAAGCAGCATCATATCCACATTCACAGCCCCGTAATCATTCTCCAGAATCCCAATATTCTTTCCAGTATCCATCAGATACTTCGCATACTTCCTGATAAACGTCGTCTTTCCGGAACCAAGAAAACCCGTAATTAAGTCTACCTTTACCATTTCATGTCGCTCCTTTGCTGTTATATAATCTTATTTACATATTATCAATCAAAACAAGAAAGCTCATCCAGCCTGACTATTAATTCTCATCTATTTTAAAATCATAGCATTATAACGCAAAAAACGCAACGCCCGCAGACATTACGTTTTCTCAATAATACATTATTTCATACTCATCTTATTTTTCTTCCGTTTCCACAAATAGATAGATAATATTACAGCCACATAATCCGTCAGTGCCTGTGCATAAATCACACCATTCAGCCCCCAAACGGCATTTAGCAGATACAATAGCGGAATCAGAAGCACCCCCTGACGAAGTACAGATAATACGGTTGCAGGCAAAGCATCTCCTACAGACTGCATACAGTTCATATTCACAAAAAGAATTCCGATCACCGGTCCCGAGAGCATATAGGCAATGAGCATCTTCACACCATAATAAATAACCTCTTCATCACTGATAAACATCTGAATGATCGGCTGACGCAATACGAAAAACAATAACGTTGCCAGGATTCCTACGATCAGGCAGCACTTCTTTGTAAAGCGTTCTACCTCTATAAAACGTTTTCTGTCACCAGAACCATAATTATAGCCGAACAGTGGCTGCACGCCATTTGCCAGCCCCATCTGCAGGAATGTAATGAACATATTTGCTTTAAATACAATTCCGATCCCCGCTACTGGCGCGTTTCCATACGCTACAAGGATCTGATTCAGGACAATGGTAGAAACACTCATCAGTGCGGAAAAAATTGCTGTAGGAAGCCCTATGGCGCACACACGGGACATAACCTGTTCCCGGACTGTAAAATCCTTAAGTCTGATAGAAAAACATTTACTCTTTTTTATAAAATACCACACATAGTAAAGACTCGCCAGAATATTTCCAATGGTCGTGGCAATAGCAGCACCTGCTGCTCCCATTCCAAATCCACTGATAAATACCGGATCCAGCACGATATTAGCTACTGTACCGATCATACTTCCAATCATCGCCTCTTTGCTGGCACCTTCCGCACGGACTACGAAGCTGGCTGCTGCAGACCAGATAATAAACGGTGCACCATAAGAAATATGTAACGTATAACCTTTCGCAAACGCATATGTCTGTTCATTGGCACCAAACAGGTGAAGAATCGGCTGCATAAAAATTATCAGAATCAGCCCAAATACCACACCAACCGCCAATGATGCCCATGTCACAAAAGAAGAAGTATTTTTTACTCTCTTATCATTTTTCTCACCCATGGCCATAGATGCCACAGCGCTTCCGCCCATTCCAAACATATTGGCAAAAGCCATCAGTAAAATGAAGATCGGATTGGTCAGACTTACCGCCGCTACCTGGAGAGGATCCCCGGTCTGCCCCACAAAAAAAGTATCAGCCATGTTGTAAACAACAGTAACCAGACTGCTGATCACACTTGGGATGGCCATCTTTGCGACAGCCTTCGACACTTTCATGCTGCTCATTAATTCATTTTCATCCATTGTTTCCTGTCACTCCTGTTCTATCGATCCAGATTCTCAAGCATACGTTGTGCAATTCTCAGAAACTCCTGTTTCTCATTCTCTGAGATTCCCTCCAGCAGGAGCCTCTCCGATCCTTCAATCTCTTCCTTCAAAGTCTCTCTGATGGCTTCTGCCTTTTCCGTAAAAATGATCTTTTTACACCGCCCGTCTTGCTTTTCCGGTACACGGCAGATCAGTCCGTCCTTCTCCAGATTTTTCAGTACCTCCGTAGCCGTAGACGGCCTTAATCCGAATTCCTTCTCGATTTCTTTCTGATAAACAGAATGATCCTGGGATTCCACCAGAATATAATTCAGAATATTCCCCTTCGCCCCACTGATTCCTATAGATTCCTGCACTGCTCTGGACCTCCTGCGAAGACGATTGGAAATCTGGTTGATCATTTTTCCTGTCTGCATATTTTACACCCCCCTGTGTGTTACTTCGGTTCCTAAGTATTTTAAGGCCATTTATGTAAAATGTCAAGAATCTTATAAAGGTCTTTTTCTCCGGATTCAAAAAAAGGAAGCACCGTGGCTAAGGTGCTTCCTTTTCATTTTCTGTCATTTCTTTCTCTTTCGTGCGATCACAAATCCTACTGCAGCTGCTGCCACAAACAGAACAACAAACCAGATCACAATATTGGTATTATCACCGGTCTTTACGCTGTGGCGTGATCCCGGAGGTGTAATACCTGGAGTTATTCCTGGTGT
>CAKRVX010000134.1 GCA_934409175.1 uncultured Blautia sp. | reverse complement strand
TCTCCGGCGGACTACTCTGCTGCGCCTACACAGACACTGAAACCTCCCCAAAAGAAAGTATGGTTTCCTGTCCATCATCTTCTCTTACTTTCAGTCGTCCATCCTGACAGATTTCCAATGCCTGGGCCTGCCGGACAGATTTACCATCTGTAATGGTAATCCTGTGTCCGGGTATTATATTATGTTCTACATAATCTCTGGAAAGTTTCAGATCCTCTGTCTCTCTCCGAAGTTCATTCACAATCTCTGCAGTAAGATGATTTCTGTCTACTTTCTCTGCCATCTGCCTGCTCCCACATAAAGCTCCGGCAATACTTCTCAGCTCTAACGGCATTTCTTCTGTCTCCTGATAGATATTCAATCCGATTCCCACTACTATAAACTCAATATTTCCACTCTCAAAATCTGTTACCGCCTCTGTAAGAATCCCGCATACCTTTCGTCCATGATAAAACAGGTCGTTCACCCACTTGATGTCCAGTGAAATCCCACATACCTGTTCCACTGCTCTGTAGACCGCCACAGCAGCGGCTGTCGTGATCAACAGGCTGTCTTTGATTGTTCCCCTAGGGTTCAAAATCACACTCATATAAATTCCTGCATCTGACGGCGAATAAAATTCTCTGCCCCTTCTTCCCCTGCCCGCGGTCTGACTTCTGGCAACTACAAATGCTCCATGTCCCGCATCACCTGTCATGGCTTCTTTCTTTGCAGTCTGATTCGTAGACTCAAGTTCATCAAAGACATCTATTCTAACGTCAGGATCTTCCAGATACAGCCGAATTCCCTCCGGTGACAGGCGATTATTATCACTGGCAAGCATATATCCCTTATTCGGCCCTGCCTCTATCGTGTATCCTTCTTCTCTCAGAGATTTCACAGCTTTCCATACTGCCGCTCTGGTACACCCAAGTGTACTGGCAATACTTTCCCCTGAGAGCACTTCTCCCTTATGTTTCTCCAGCATCTCCAAAAGACTTGATTTTACGGTCATATTTACCCCTTTTCGGTACTATCCATACCCATTTATGATATATGCTTATATCATACCATTTAAAGAGCCTTTTGTCTAATAGGTACTGCCTTTCATTTTAATTATCAGTGAGCACTGCCACAACTCCTGAATATAACACCATAAATCCCAAAATCAGGGCAATAAGATCTGCGGAATGAAAATCAATATTAAATATCATCCCACCTGCAATCATTACCTCCAAAGTAACGATCAGTCCAATAACTGCTGCCATAGTTCTGGAAAGTTTATGGTTTTCTCCTTTTCCTCTTATCTCCCGTGTGGTACCTGCTATATTTGCCATTTCATTCTCCTCCTCAGTTCTTATATCGAACATATTTTCCAAACATACATTCGAGTTTTGATTTATAATATCACACCTTTCTGTAAAATGGAAGAGTTTTTCCGAACATTTGTTTTCTTTTTGTCCAATCAAAAAGATCTGCCCCAGGGCAGACCTTTTTGATTCTGATATCATTTTATATATTTGTCCTACATGAACTGTGCAAACACCGATGCCCCCACAACTGTAAGCAAACCTGCTACAGCAATTGCCAGGCTGCTCATGGCTCCTTCTACTTCTCCAAGTTCCATGGCCTTAGCTGTGCCGATAGCATGAGCAGAAGTTCCAAGTGCCAGACCTTTTGCAATAGGTTCTTCGATATGAGCTACTTTGATCACAATCTCAGCGATCATATTTCCCAATACTCCTGTAATAATGATAACCGCAACTGTAATAGTCACGATACCGCCAAGTTCTTCAGACACACCCATTCCGATAGCTGTTGTAATAGATTTCGGAAGAAGAGTCACATACTGCTCATGACTCAGCCGGAACAGCTTACAGAGAATCAGAACACTGGCCAGACTCGCGAGGACGCCGGAGACAATTCCAATCACTACAGCCTTAAGGTTCTTTTTTAACAGAGACAGCTGCTGATACAGCGGAACTGCCAGGCAGACAGTTGCCGGTGTCAGAAGATAACTGATATACTGTCCTCCCTGATTATAATCATCATAATCTATATGCAGTAAGGATAAGACTGCTATTATTGCAATAATCGCAATCAGCAGAGGATTAAAGATCGCCATCTTGAATTTTCTTTTAAGAAGAAGACCCGCTTCATATGCGATCAGACTGATCGCCGCGCCGAAAAATACCGAGTTGCTTACAAATTTTGTCATGATTTCTTCTGTCCTTTCTTCTTGTCTATACGGATTACTGCCTGAGTTACACGTCCTGTCACTAGCATAACCACCACTGTAGTAATCACAACAATCGCAATAACCGGAACACATACCGGTTTCAGAACACCCCATGCATTCAGTAGTCCTACTCCAGCCGGAATAAACATTACCGGCATGATCTCAATAAGGAATTCTGCCGCTTCTTTTACCTGATCCAGTTTTATAATATGAGTCATCAATGCCACAAGCATAATTACCAGTCCATATACACTTGCCGGTACAGGAAGGGGAATCAGAATATGGAGTCCTTCTCCAATTGCTGACAGTAGTAAAATAATCCAGAATTGTCTTACGTATTTCATTTTTCAATCACCTCTAAATCTGTTTCATCACTCTACGACGCTGTGGTCCAGAAGCTCATTCACCTTGTCCTGATACTTTTGTGTCTCTTCCAGACTTGCCCGTCCAGTCCTCTGCATCTTCGTTACATTCGGATACTGACCAGGAAATGACTCCAGCATAATACCATCGCCGTATATTTTCACCTTATCCCCATTTTCCAACACATCATCGGAAATTAATTTTCCTTTTTTATTATAAATTCCCTCTGCCGGAACTTTCGCTTCGAATATATTTCCATTATCCAGATCTACAAAAAGCCCGGTCTTCAGAAGTTCTCCTGCCTCAATATAAATCGCGGAAATAGCATCCGCTTCCTGCTTCGCTTCTTCATCTTTCACAATCTGAGCCTGCTCTCCGACCATATTCCAGAAAGCACCTCCCAGCACTACGAAGATACCGATCAGGACGATCATACCGATGATAAACTTCCAGTCTCTTTCTCCCTTATTCAATTGTTCAACTCCTTTTTATTGGTCTAACCAATTCCATTTCTGCTACGTTTTTTAATTATACAATATCTAAGTGAAATTGCAAGGCTGTATTCCACTTTAACACAAAAAAGAATCCTGCAAATTTCATCTTTTATTATGAAATCTGCAGGAACCTCAATTTTTTCTCCTATTTGTCTGAAACAAACTCTATAAACTTCTCTCCTGTTTCCAGATGTCTGGAATCTGAAGGCAGACACAGAAGGAGTTTTTCTCCATCTGGCATCCGAAATCCCAGTTTATTTGCCATCTGTTCTTCAAGCTCTATTGTTTCCTGAAATTCGCCGCCCTGGCGCTTGCAATATTCATAGAAACTTTTCGGCATGATCATCGCATCTATCTCATGTACATGCCAGTTAAGAAAGAATTTCTCATAAGAACTCTCATTAGCTTCCGGAAGCTGTACATCATCATAGGACAGCAGATAATCCGAATCAAATACCACCCTGTCCGCTTTTACTCCAAGAATCTGGGCAAATCTGACTGATATTTCTTCATCCCGGCTGTAATCAATGGCCTAATTAACTACTACACACTGAAAACCGGCTTTTTGTTTCCAAAGGCAAGATGATAGACCAGGAGTATGAGCGGCGTCAGAATGATCCCGCCGATGAGAAAATAGTGCCAGTAATACTGACGGATATACGCCTTTTCTCCCCGGGGTTCATTCCTTCTGTATT
>CAKRVX010000133.1 GCA_934409175.1 uncultured Blautia sp. | reverse complement strand
GCAGACATCCTTATGAATGATGCAGATCCTGCAACAACACCTGTTGAAACTTTTGACAATGGTACTGCAACAGTAAATACAGAAACCTGCGAAGGACTTGGACTTGATCTTGAAACTGTTAAGAAAGATTTTGAACCATTATGTACACAGGTAAACGAGATCGTTACAGCAGAAAGTTTTGACGAAGTAGAAAAATAATAAAGACATAAAATATTTTCTGAATTAGAGTGAACAGTAGCAGACATTTTCTGTTGCTGTTCATTGAATGTAATAATAAATACAAATTGGAGGAAATCATCGTGACTATTGCGACTATACTCTCTCTTGGAGAGACCGCACTGAAACTTGGTCTGATCTGTTCTCTGACAGTTCTTGCCCTGTTTCTCAGCTATTCTATGCTGAATGTCTGTGACCTTTCTACTGATGGCTGTTTTACACTTGGAGCAGCAGTGGGAGCGGCAGTGGCAGTCAGCGGACATCCTTTTTTATCAATTTTTGCAGCAATGGCTGCAGGTGTGTGTTCCGGATTTGTAACGGCCATACTTCAGACGAAGCTGGGTGTTGACAGTCTTCTTGCCGGAATTATTGTTAATACGGGTCTTTATTCTGTGAATATTGCAGTGATGGGAGGTTCTTCCCTGATCAATATGAACAGAACAGAAACTGTATTTTCCATGATGAAGGAAACATTGAAAAATACACCGCTGAAAGGAAGAGGGGACATTGTAGTTGCATTTATTGCAGTGGCCATCGTGATTGCTTTTCTTGTATTTTTCTTAAGAACCAGACTTGGTCTGGCAATCCGGGCAACGGGAAATAATGCAGATATGGTAAAATCCTCATCTATTAACCCGGTATTTACAACAATCGTAGGTCTCTGCGTAGCAAACTCTTTTACAGCTCTTTCCGGATGTCTTCTGTCTCAGTCACAGAAGTCTGTAGACATTAATATCGGACAGGGAATGGTTACCATCGCCCTGGCTTCTCTGCTGATCGGAGGTACGATCCTTGGCAGAGGCGGAATTTTCGTGAGAGCGGTAGGTATGGTACTTGGATCTTTTATTTTCCGTCTGGTATATACCGTTGCACTGAGATTCAACATGCCGGCATTTATGCTGAAACTGGTATCTTCTGTGATCGTTGTCCTGGCTATTTCAGGCCCGTACTTGAAGAAACAGTGGCCACAGATTAAGAGAAGAATGACTCACAGGAAGGGAGTACAGTGATATATGCTAAAGATTGAACATATTTCCAAGACTTTTAATCCGGGTACGGTAAATGAAAAACAGGCAATTAAGGACTTGTCCTTGAATCTGAAAGAGGGTGATTTTGCAACAATCATCGGTTCCAATGGTGCAGGTAAATCCACTTTGTTCAATGCAATCTGCGGAGATTTTCTTACAGATTCCGGCGTGATTATGCTGGATGGACAGGACATTACTTTTATGCCTCAGCACGTACGTGCAAAAACGATTGGCCGTCTGTATCAGGATCCTATGAGGGGAACTGCACCTGGAATGACCATTGAAGAGAACCTGGCACTTGCTGCAGGAAAAGGAGGATGGCTTTCTCATGTGTCCAGACAGGAGAAAGAACGTTTTCATGAAGAACTGAAACTTCTGGACATCGGACTTGAGAAAAGAATGACTCATCCGGTAGGACTTCTATCCGGCGGACAGAGGCAGGCACTGACACTTCTTATGGCAACAATGAATCCACCGAAGCTTCTGCTTCTGGATGAGCATACAGCTGCTCTTGACCCGGGAACAGCAGAGAAGGTGCTGAATCTTACGAAACGGATTGTGGAAGAGCATCAGCTCACCTGTCTGATGATCACTCACAACATGCAGTCAGCATTGGATCTGGGAAATCGTATTCTGATGATGGATTCCGGAAACATTGTGCTGGATATCCATGAAGAAGAGAAGAAAGGCCTGACAGTAGAAGGACTTCTGGAGAAATTTAAGACTGGTGCAGGCAAGATACTTGATAATGATCGTATTCTTCTTTCGGGAGAGAAAAACTAGATAAAAAACTTAAAAGAAACCATATGTGAAGAAAACAGCAGAAGCTGCTAACTGACACATATGGTTTTTTTGACTAGATGATAACAATCTGTTTCTCGTATTCATGAATGAATTTTTTATTGTTTTTTTGTGCGAGAAGAGCGCCGTACAGATTAGAGGCAAAAGTGTTATTTTTCAGTAATATCTGAGACTGGTTGTCAAGAAGAGATGGAGCGTCAGCAAGCTTGGTGATGACAGGAATACGGCTGTTACTTTTAATTGCTTTTAATAAGAGGCTGCTTTCCTTACGGAACCCCAGGACACGCGCATAGGGAATTCTTTCAGGTGCCTGATGGATGTCAAGGATAATGTGGAGCAGTGCACGTTGAATCCGAGTCTGTGTAAGTTCTTTGGTTTTAAGAACAGAAGCAGACCGGGAAAATCCCTGCAGGAGATTTCTTTGATTTATGATTCTTTGTGCGAGATTCTCTGAAACATCCAGAAAAGAGGCAAGCTCAGAAGCATTTTTTTGCAACAGACAATAAGAAAGGATAGGATCCAGAGCATCTTCCGTGAGAATTTCTCCGGAATTCAGAGCCTTTCTGAACACACCAAAAGCGTCAGATGGGATCTGAGATGCAAGGATATCGGAATTATTATTATCAAAGTGTTTGATGCAGCTGCTGTTATCTGTGGTACAGATAAGTTCACGAATCGCAGAAGCAGATGCAAAGCCAGAGAATGAATTTACATCTGAAGTTGAATAGGAATCTGAGCCTGCATCTGACGGGGCATTTGATGAAAGTGTATCATGATAGCCCATACCCTTTCTACGGACAGTAACCGGTTGGATTTTGCTGTTCAGACGCAGGAGAGCTTTGCAGTATTCAATTCCCAGAATATTATTAGGAGTATTCAAAATCTGAGTAACCTCATTTAACAGAGGTGTGAGGACTCCGTCGAAATCATCTCCACTGAAATTCCGGGGATTCTTAAAATATTCCGTGAGTGCCTGGCTTCTGGCAGCAGGAAAGGAGAGCCCCTGGGATAAAAAACTTTTCAGCAGAATTTTATATTCTTCTGGTTCTGCAACAAGAACCTCTGCCAGTTCTTTTAATGCACTGATTTCTCCCGCTTCGCTTCCGAAGCAGAGCATATCTACAACGCCGAGACCATCCAGCAGAGAAACACCGCCCATGGCAAATGCTTCTGCGCTTGCAGTACATACAGAAACAGGCATTTCAAGTACCAGGTCTGCTCCACAGCGAAGTGCCATTTCTGCGCGGGCATGTTTGGAGAGAAGGGCAGGAGTTCCTCGCTGGACATAGTCTCCACTCATGGCAATAATGACATAATCTGCCCCTAGTTTTTCTTTTGTATATTGAATCTGGTATTGGTGTCCTTTGTGAAAGGGATTGTATTCTGCGATAATTCCGGCAGTCTTCATAAATTTTGACAGATGCTCCTTTCTGAAATCTTATATGGCGGTCTCTTTTTTACTATATTGCATCTCAAAAAAAACTTTTTTCTGTCATATTCTACCATTCAAATGCTTGAAATACAAGGCTTCACGAGTTATAATAAACACAGCGCAGAAGGCTGATACAATGTTACGGTTCATGGAGTGGACAGTAACAGGATAACAGGTGCGCAGCAGCGTATAAGACAGAAATCGTATCAGTTACTGTTATATGAAAGGAGCCATTTTAATCATGGGATTTATTGACACACTCAAAGAAAGAGCAAAAGCAAACGTAAAAACAATCGTACTTCCGGAGACAGAAGATAAGAGAACTCTGGCAGCTACAGAGAAAAT
>CAKRVX010000132.1 GCA_934409175.1 uncultured Blautia sp. | reverse complement strand
TTCAATCTGTGGATACTCTTTCAGGATTTCCTCCAGAACCTCAGCTCTGTCATGAAAAGAAATTCCAAAATGACGGATTTTTCCTTCTTTCTTTAATTCCACTGCAGTTTCATAAGCATTATATTTCTTAAAATACTGAAAAATATCAGCAGACTGTGCATGCATCAGATAAAAATTGAAATATTCCATTGTCAGCTTATTCGTAAGAATAAATTCCTCTCTTTTGTGACGCCGGGAAAGGCAGTCTCTGATTGCTGTCTCACTTTTTCCCTCCAGATATCCGTGAGCAGTGTCAAAGTAATTAAACCCATTTTCCAGAAACATGTCTACCATTTTACAGGTCTATTCTTTATCAACCTCTCCATTTTCAAGCATCGGAAGACGCATACATCCGAATCCAAAATTCTTTTTTATTTTATCCATTCTCCCCATTGTCGCCCTTGTAAGAACAGCAACTCCTCCTTTCTCAATGATTGACGTATATTTTCAGAAGTTATATACTGTTATACAGTTACGGTTTTATCATACATCATGAACTGGACTTTAAGTCAAGATTTTTTATGTCCCTGGCAAGATGAGATTATAATGCGTGAACAGTATCATCAAATGTATAACTGTGGAGGAAAATTATTATGGACAACAAAATTATCATTCGTTCTGTTTCTGCTGCGGACGCTCCTGCACTTCTGAAAATTTATGCCCCTTATGTAGAACACACAGCCATTACTTTCGAATACGAAGTTCCTTCTGTGGAAGAATTTACTTCCCGTATTATAAATACACTGAAAAAATACCCCTATCTGACAGCTGAACAAAACGGAGAACTTCTGGGCTACGCCTACGCCAGTCCTTTTCATGACCGGCCTGCTTATGACTGGGCAGTAGAAACTTCCATTTATATAGATATGAACAGAAAGCATACCGGTATTGGCCGCAAACTTCATGATGCACTTGAAAATTCCCTTCGCCAACAGGGTATTCTGAACATGAACGCCTGCATTGCATATCCTTCAGAAGAAGATGAATATCTGACCAAAAACAGTGTAGAGTTTCATCATCATATGGGGTATCGTCTGGTAGGCGAATTTTATCAGTGCGGATACAAATTCCACCGCTGGTATAATATGGTCTGGATGGAAAAACTCATTGGTGAACATCAGACAAATCAAAAACCACCTCGATTCGGTACTGAACAGTAATATTTTCCTATCAGCAAAACAGCGAAGCAGATCTTATTAATCCGCTTCGCTGTATATTTAACGTTATTTTCTTTTTTTCTTTATATGTATCTCCGGGATTGCCACATTTTCATATGTAATCGGCTGATTACTTCGTTCATCTTCTGAAACTTCTTCTGAAGGCACCTCATGAGTATGTATCTCTGGCACTGCCAGATTTTCACTTTCTATCTTATATTCTGATGGTTTCTTTTTTTCACCTTTTCTAAATAGCTTTTTTCCAAACATTGCAAACCCTCCTCATTTTTGTTCTTTGTATGCTGGAAATTATAAAAAGTTAATAAAGAATGTGATAACCAGACTGTTCAGGAAATCCGCAAATAAACTTCCCACAAGAGGAACTAACAGGTATGCCTTTACAGACGGTGCATATTTCTCACAGATTACCTGCATATTTGCCATTGCATTGGGTGTTGCTCCCATTCCAAACCCGCACACGCCTGAAGAAAGGACTGCAGCATCGTAGTCTCTTCCCATAATATTGAATACTACAAAATATGTATATACAAACATCAGGATTGTCTGCCCTGCAAGTAAAATGATCAGCGGAAGTGCCAGATCTGCAAGCTGCCATAATTTCAATGTGATCATGGCAATTCCAAGAAACAGTGATAAACTGATACCACCGATATCATTGATCTCACCCATGTAGATAGTAAATTTTCCGGAATATTCTCCGATATTACGGATAAAAGCAGCAGCTATCATAGCACCAATATATATCGGAAAAGTCATTCCTGTCAAGGACAGAAGCCTGGATACAATTGTTCCAATACCAATAGCAATGATCAGCTGAAATACCGCTGATGGATACATACTGGTATGGCGTTCATGTTTCTTTTCGTCTTCTACAAGAAGACTGTCATCTTCCTGAACAACTGTATCCATCAGATTTCGTTTCTCTATAAGTCTTTTCCCGATAGGTCCACCCATCATACTTCCTGCTATCAGACCAAATGTAGCTCCTGCTGTACACAATGTACTTGCTCCTGCTACACCAAAATCCTCTAGAACAGGGCCAAACGCTCCCGCTGTACCATGACCTCCGACCATCGGGATAGATCCCGTACACAAGCCTACTAACGGATTAATATGAAGCAGTTTTGCTAGTCCTACAGCCAGAAAGTTCTGAGAAAGAATCAGTGCAATTACCAGACCCAGAAAAACGATCAGTGATTTTCCTCCACTTTTCAGAACTTTCAGGTTTGCCTGAAATCCTACAGAAGTAAAGAAAAACACCATGCATACCTCTTTCAGAATGTCATCAAAAGAAAATTCTACAATACCTGTTACATAGCACAGACAAGTGAATATGGCAAACAATACACCACCAATTACAGGAGCTGGTATACAGAACCTTTCCAATATACTGAACTTCGTTTTCAAAAACTTTCCCAACATCAGTACAACAACTGCAACAGCTATTGTCTGATACATATCTAATTCAATTTTCATTATCTTTTACCCTGCTGCTTACTTGCTTCCTTTCTCTGTCGTTACATCTACACCTGCAGATTCATAATATTTTACAGCTCCTTTATGAAACGGAACAGAAATTCCCTCCACTGCAGCTGTTTCATCCAATGCAATATCTGCTGATAAAGAATACTGTAATTCCTGTTCATTGGCAAATAACGTCCGGGTAAGATTTTCTACTGTTTTCTCTGATAATTTATTGCTGGCAAGTAAAACTGCCTTCACTCCCACTGTATCTACTGCATCTTTCTGTCCGGTATATGTTTCTGCCGGGATTTCATATTCTGTATAAAAATTATAAGCACTTAACAGTTTATCTTTTCCTTTTTCGTCCAGATCAAGAAGACGTATTCCACATTGCTTGGACAACTCACCTATAACCGTTGTCTGAATACCTGCTGTACAGAAAAATGCATCAATTTCTCCATCTTTCAGTTCACTGGCAGCCTCTGTATAATCCAGATTTACTTTATCAACCAGCTGATCCGTCAACCCATATACAGCTAGAATCTGATTTGCATTCTGCTCAGTACCGGATTCCTCTTCACCGACACTTATCTTCTTTCCCTGAAGGTCGTCTACCGTCTTTATATCTGAATCATCCCGAACCACGATCTGACATGCTTCTGTATAAAGTCCTGCCACTGCACTGTACCCCTGATACTCTTTTCCTTCAAATATTCCGGTTCCATAATAAGCATCATTTGTAAGATCTGCCTGTGCAATTGCAAGTTGTACATAATCCTCAGATAACAGGCGAAGATTCGCAGCAGAACCTGCGGTTGTCTTTACTTCCATTCTGTAATCTTCACTCTCTGAACGGACAATATCTGTAAATGTATCAGCAAAAGCATGATACATGCCGCCCAAGCCGGCCGCTCCGAATCGAATCCTGTCCGATGACTTTCCACATCCTGTCACAGCACAGCCAACTAATGCCAGTATTCCTGTAATCATAACCAATTTTCTTCTTCGCACAAAAACACCTCTTCATTTTTTGTTTTACGCTTTATTGTATCACAGTTTGAAAATGTTTAAAAGTCTGAATTTTATGGAATTTAACAAAAAAATACCTCAGATAACAAAAATTATCTGAGGCTTCATAGAGGTGCCACCCGGATTTGAACCGGGGATAGAGGTGTTGCAGACCTTTGCCTTACCACTTGGCTATGGCACCAT
>CAKRVX010000131.1 GCA_934409175.1 uncultured Blautia sp. | reverse complement strand
GATCCCAGTACGATGAACGGGCTTCGAAGAAGAAGACGAAGTCCCATATTCAGACCGTTCTGAACCTGGTTGATATCATCGGTAAGTCTGGTGATCAGTGTATCTGTTCCGAGAGTGTCGAGCTCTGTGAAAGACAGATGCTGTACGTGATCGTAAACTGCCTGTCTTAATTTGGTAGCAAAACCTACGCTGGCTTTTGATGCGAAGAACTGAGCCGTAAAACTGCAGGTAAGACCAAAGGCTGCCATTAAAATAAGCAGAAAAAATCTCTGGACGATGTATCCATTGTCATGGTTGGCGATACCAACATCAATGATCTGTGCAATGATGATCGGCACGATCAGATCGAATACAACTTCCAGAAATTTAAAAAATGGCGCCAGAATGCTTTCTTTTTTGTAGTTTTTTAAATAAACTGCCAATGAACGCATTTCCTAAATTCCTTCCTTTCCTTATCTTATTGATATCTATGAATTGCTCCGTTGCTTTGCAGCTCCTGCAATTCTGATATCCCATAATATTAATCTTCCTTTTTCTGAAAAATAATACAATCAAAAGTGTACCATTTGAGACTTTTTTGTCAAGAAGAATGTATGAAAACAGGATTTTTTTGGAAAAAATCAGCTTGACTTTGAAAGAAGATATCACTAAAATACTTCATGGTGTGATTTTAGTTTGAATATCAAATGTTATAATAAAAATGGTTCCTTTTTGAGGAAAATCATACGCCGAAAACTGATAAATTATTACTTACCATAATGAGGAAAAAGACTATGCAAATTGTTGAGACATTTGGTCATTATGTAGAAAATTTGACTAACACAAAGCCGGATTCTGCCCGTTGGCTCTTAAAAACAGGCTGGGAGGCACAGAATCTGAAATTTCGTTTTATGCAGGATAAAAGGCTGATGCCTGCAGACAGACATCTTGCGAATCTGATGATGGACACTATGCTGCGTCCGCTGCAGAAACCGGAGGAGTCTGTTATTGTAAGCATTTTTACACCCTGCGAAATGATGCAGGAAGTAGGATTGCATCCTTATAATGTAGAGGGATTTTCCTGTTATCTTTCTGCGAGCAAAGCAGAAAGGTCATTTTTGCAGCAGGCAGAAAATCAGGGGATTGCTGAGACATTGTGCAGTTATCACAAGACATTTCTTGGTGCAGCACAGAAAGGACTTCTGCCAAAGCCGAAATGTATCGTTTATACGAATTTAACCTGTGATGCCAACCTGCTTACATTCCGCACACTGGCTGATTTTTATCAGGTACCTGTATTTGCCATTGATGTGCCGTGGCAGCAAAATGAGGAGAATGTGCAGTATGTGGCAGATCAGTTAAAAGAGTTAAAAGTATTTCTGGAAAAAAGTACAGGTAAAACAATCTCTGAAGATGCACTGAAGAACCGTCTTGCATGCAGTAAGCGGACGCTGGAGAACTATAAAAAATATCAGCAGATGCGTGCGGACAGATATGTGCCGTCTGACCTGGTCACTCCGCTGTATGCAGGTATGACAAATAATATCCTGCTTGGAACAGCAGAAGAGGAAAAATATACGCAGATGCTTCTTGAGGATATTAAGAAAGCGCCTGCAGCGAAGGGCAAGCATATTTACTGGATGCATACGATTCCATTCTGGTCTGATGCAGTAAAGCAGGAACTTTGTTTCAATGAGAAAGCTCAGATTGTGGGATGCGAGCTTGCAGAAACCTGTGAGCCGGACTTTGATCCTGAGAAACCATTTGAGGCAATGGCAAGAAGGATGGTATACCATTCATTAAATGGCAGTGCACTGAGAAGAATCGAAGCTGGAATCCGTCATGCAAAACAGGCAGGTGCAGACGGTGCGGTCTGGTTTGGACACTGGGGATGTAAACATACCCTGGGGGCTGCACAGCTGGCAAAGAAGAAATTCGAGGAAGCAGGTCTGCCCCTTCTGATCCTGGACGGTGACGGCTGCGACAGAAGCCACGGAGGAGAGGGACAGACTTCCACCAGACTGGGAGCTTTTCTGGAAATGCTGGGAGGTGCGGAAAATGAATAAAACATACTATGTCTGTAAATATACTCCCACAGAGCTTCTGGAATCTCTGGGCGGGGAATGTGAGAATTTTAATCATATGCCGGATGGGTTTGACCTGGCAGATCAGGTTTCGCATCCGAATATCTGTGGCTTTGGAAAAACGCTTCTGGAGGGAGTCATGGAGGGAAAGATCAAAGAGCTTGTTCTGGTAAGTTGCTGTGATACGATCCGAAGTGTATATGACATTCTTCTGGAAAGCGGTAAGCTGGATTTCCTGTATATTCTGGATGTGCTTCACTGTGACAGTGCCTGTAGCAGGGAACGTATGGCAGTGCAGTTGAAAGGTCTGGCAAAGGCTTATGCGAAATACAAAGGTACAGAATTTGATGCTGATAAATTCTGTGCATCTTTCCATACACCTGAGAAGATTACGAAACCGCATATTGCAGTGCTTGGAGCCAGAATGGGACAGGAACTATTTGAAATGACCAGCAAGGCTATGCCGCTTCCTGTAGAGAATGATACCTGCGTGCATAACCGCTCTGTAGGAAATGTACTTCCGCCGGAGGGAGCTTCTTTTGACGAGCTGATGGACTGGTATGCAGGGGAAATCCTGGGACAGATTCCGTGTATGCGTATGATGGACCCGACAGGCCGTAAGAAACTTTATAATGATCCGTCTGTTGCGGGAATTATTTATCATACAGTGAAGTTCTGTGATTTCTACAGTTTTGAATATGCAGATATCAAGAATCATACAGATGTACCTCTTTTGAAGATTGAATCGGATTATACCATTCAGAGCAGCGGTCAGCTTCTTACCAGACTGGAGGCTTTTGCAGAGAGTATTCAGCCTGAGACACTGGAGCAGACCATCGACAGAAACACAAAAGGAGAGAGAAAAATGGGAAAAGGTTATTTCGCAGGAATTGACAGTGGTTCTACAAGTACAGATGTTGTGATTCTGAATAAAGAACACGAGATTGTTACCAGCATTATTCTGCCTACAGGTGCAGGAGCCGCCATTGGTGCAGACCGTGCGTTGTCAGAGGCTCTGAATAAAGCAGGATTGCAGAGAGAAGATATTGATGCTCTGGTTACTACCGGATATGGACGTACTGCTATTAAGAATGGTGACAAGAGTATTACGGAGATTACCTGTCATGCAAGAGGCGCGCATTTCCTGAACCCGGAAGTCCGTACGGTTATTGATATCGGCGGGCAGGACAGTAAAGTGATCCGTCTGGATGAGAATGGTGCGGTTGCCAACTTTGTTATGAATGATAAATGTGCGGCAGGTACCGGACGATTCCTGGAAATGATGGCACGTACCATGGAAATGAGTCTGGATCAGATGAGTGAATGCGGTTTGGAATTTAAAGAGGACATTACTATTTCCAGTATGTGTACCGTTTTTGCGGAATCAGAAGTTGTATCTTTGATCGCACAGAATAAAGCTACAGATGATATTGTACATGGACTGAATAAGGCAGTTGCTGTAAAAACCGCGGCTCTTACCAGACGTGTAGGTGGTGAAGAGAAATTCATGATGACAGGCGGCGTTTCCAAGAATAAAGGACTTGTAAAGACATTGGAAGAGAAGCTTGGAACAAAGCTGGTGATCAGTGACAAGGCACAGCTTTGTGGTGCGCTTGGTGCGGCATTGTTTGCAGCTGATATGGTGAATGAGTAACCTTTATTTGTTATAAAAATAGACAGAATAATCTGTCTGGCAATAAAGATATTTAAATAGTAATCAGAATGATATCCCGTGATTTTATAACAATTTCACAAAATACGGTTGTATGATTGGGGAAATTGTTATTGCATTTATGAATGTTTTGAAATCATGGGATATTTTGCATAATTTTACACTTTTTTTATAAAAGTTTAATTTTCTATTGACGAGTTCTAAATTAGGGGATATAGTATAACACAGTAACAGCAAATTAACGAGGTGAAGTTTGCAGGAAAGAGGAAGCCACACAAAAGGCTATACCCGCCGAAGGAG
>CAKRVX010000130.1 GCA_934409175.1 uncultured Blautia sp. | reverse complement strand
TTATAATAACTCATAGACGTGGAACTATGAACGCCGCAGACCGGCTTTATGGTATTACCATGCAGGAAAAGGGAGTATCAACGCTGGTTTCCGTAGATCTTGTGGAAAATCAGCTTACCCAGTAGCAGGAGGAGTATTATGGCAGAAGAGAAGAAAGGTTTTTTTAAACGACTGGTCAGTGGGCTGGCCAAGACCAGAGATAATATCGTAGCCGGATTTGACAGTATTTTCAGTGGTTTCTCAAGTATTGATGAGGATTTCTATGAAGAACTGGAAGAAATCCTGATCATGGGAGATATCGGGATTAATGCCACCACTTCTATTATTGAAAATTTAAAGAAGGAAGTTTCAGAACGACATATCAAAGAGCCGATGGAATGCAAACAGCTTCTGATTGATGAAATCAAGCAGCAGATGCGTGTGGACAGCACAGAGTATGAGTTTGAGAATCGCAAATCTGTAGTTCTTGTGATCGGGGTCAATGGTGTTGGAAAGACTACCTCAGTAGGAAAACTGGCAGGCAAGTTAAAGGAGCAGGGCAAGAAAGTTATTCTTGCAGCTGCGGATACTTTCCGTGCCGCAGCGGGTGAGCAGCTGGCCCAGTGGGCAAACCGTGCAGGAGTAGAAATCATCGGTGGACAGCCCGGTGCTGATCCGGCATCTGTGATCTATGATGCAGTAGCAGCAGCCAAAGCCAGAAATGCAGACGTACTTCTCTGCGATACAGCAGGACGTCTTCATAATAAAAAGAACCTTATGGAAGAACTTCGTAAAATTTATCGTATACTGGAAAGAGAGTATCCGGAAGCATATCTGGAAACACTTGTAGTTCTGGACGGAACCACTGGACAGAATGCCCTTTCACAGGCACGACAGTTTGCAGAAGTAGCAAATGTAAACGGTATTATCCTCACCAAGCTGGATGGAACAGCTAAGGGCGGAATCGCAGTGGCAATCCAGTCTGAACTGGATATACCGGTAAAATACATTGGCGTAGGAGAGAGTATTGACGATCTTCAGAAATTCGATGCAGATGCATTTGTAAATGCGTTGTTTGATGTGGACCATAAAGAAAACCCGGACGCTTAAACGGTTATTGTTCATTTGATGATCAATAATCTTAAACTCAACAGAACACCTGAACACTATGACAGACAAAAATTGGAGGAACAACATGCTTACGTTAGAGAGTTTTGAACAGGCATCAGAAATCGTTAAACAGGTCACACAGGAAACAAAGCTGATCAAAAGCAGCTATTTCAGCGAACTCACGGGAAACAAGGTTTATCTGAAACCGGAAAATATGCAGCGTACCGGAGCATATAAGGTCCGTGGAGCTTATTATAAGATCAGTACTCTTTCTGATGAAGAAAGAAACAAAGGTCTGATCACAGCATCTGCGGGAAATCATGCCCAGGGCGTTGCTTATGCTGCACATAAATATGGAGTTAAGGCAGTGATCGTTATGCCGACTACTACTCCATTGATCAAAGTTGAGAGAACAAAGAGTTACGGTGCAGAAGTGATCCTGCACGGCGATGTATATGATGAAGCCTGCGCATATGCGCTGGAGCTGGCTGAGAAAGAGGGATATACTTTTATTCATCCGTTTGACGATCCGGCAGTTGCTACAGGACAGGGTACTATCGCAATGGAAATCGTTCAGGAGCTTCCACTTGTGGATTATATCCTGGTTCCGATCGGTGGAGGCGGACTTGCTACAGGTGTTTCCACACTTGCGAAGCTGCTGAATCCACATATCAAGGTAATCGGTGTTGAACCGGCAGGAGCTGCCTGTATGAAGGCTTCTCTGAAAAAGGGCGAGGTTGTGACACTTCCTCATGTAAATACCATCGCAGATGGTACTGCTGTACAGACACCTGGAAAGAAAATTTTTCCATATATTCAGAAGAATCTGGACGATATCATCACCATCGAGGATGATGAGCTGATCGTTGCTTTCCTTGATATGGTTGAAAACCACAAGATGATCGTAGAGAACTCAGGTCTGCTTACAGTGGCAGCTCTTCGCCACCTGGATGTGAAAGGTAAGAAGATCGTTTCTATTTTAAGTGGTGGAAATATGGATGTTATTACCATGTCTTCTGTTGTTCAGCATGGACTGATCCAGAGAGACAGAATCTTCACTGTATCTGTTCTGATTCCGGATAAGCCGGGTGAACTGGTCCGCGTGGCAAGTGTGATCGCTAAGGCTCAGGGTAATGTTATTAAACTGGATCATAACCAGTTTGTAAGCACAAACAGAAATGCTGCAGTGGAACTGAAGATTACTCTGGAGGCATTTGGCACAGATCATAAGAATGAGATTGTCAAAGCCCTCGAAGACGCAGGCTGCAGACCGAAACTGATCCGTCCTAGTCTGTAGTCGCCTGAAAAATAAAATGAAAGCCCTGGTGTTCAACGTGTGGACACCGGGGCTTTTGCTCTGTGAAAATCCTGAAATAGAGGATAACAGGAGACAAAACAAGAGAAAATTAACTTCGTCAAGAGAAAATACTTGATATTATTTTTGAAAGAATGCCGTAAATACGCGCTTTTCCGGGCATATCGGCAGGATTCTGTGACAATCTTGTGACAAATGCGGGAAAAATACGGATTTACAGAGTAAGAAAGAAGTAGAAAAGATATGGTGGTTCGGTTATAATAAAGAAAAAGTATCGAAACAGGAAAGGAGAAAACATTATGCCGGTAACAATAAAAATGCTGCTAGATCAGTATACCGAAATATTACGGAAGATATATGGAAGTCATTTAAAGACAGTAATTTTATATGGATCCTATGCAAGGGGAGATTATAAGGCAGATTCCGATATAGATATAATGATTCTCCTGGACTTGTCAGACATGGATATTAAACAATATCGCCATGAACTGTCGGGAGAAACTTTTGATTTTAATATGGATCATGACCTTGATATTAAACCGATAGCAAAAAGTCAGCAGCATTTCCAGAACTGGGTTGATGTATACCCATTTTACGCGAATGTAAAGAAAGAAGGGGTGAAACTATTTGATGCAGCCTAATGAAAAGGGAACGCAGAAAGATTTGGTACTGTATCGTATTGAAACCTCGAAGAGTGATATTAAGGCAGCTGAGATCCTTTTAGCAGCTAAAGAATTCCGTGGAGCAAATAATCGGGCATATTATGGGATTTACCATGCAATATCAGCTGTACATGCACTGGATGGTAATGCGTATAAAAGACATAAAGATGCTCTGGCGAATTTCAACAAGAATTATGTGAAAACGGAAATCTTCCCGAGAAAACTTGGAAAGAAAATTGTTGAATCAGAAGAAATCCGTCATGCCAGTGATTATGATGATTTCTATATAGCGACAAGAGAAGAGGCTGAGGAACAGATCCAGACAGCAAAAGAGTTGGTATCACGTGTAGAAGAATATGTACAGGCAAGATGGGAGAAAGAGTCTGAAAAGACTGTTCAAAATGCGGAATATCTGGATATGATAGACAGAGGAATTGATCAGCTATCAGCAGGCAATGGGCAGGAACAGGAGTTGAATGAGACGGACTGAGGATGTAAGCTGGTTGGTTTACAACATAGATGAGAATGGGTTCCTTTGGATCATTGCCTGTAGAGGCCATTATGAAGACTAAAATGGAGAGGCTGGAACTGTAAAAAGTTCCAGCTCTTTTGATGCAAAGATGGGGTTTTATTTTGTCGAAAAAAGACAAATCTTTATGTATGTAATATTTTTGTTTGTTTGCCGATTATGTCGTTATATAATGAGTTTAAACATGATACTGAAATTTTTAGAAGATAAAAGGTATTATGTAATAAAAAACAAGATAAAATTCACTTCGTCAAGAGAAAATGCTTGACACCCCGCCCGAAATAAGGTATGATAGCCAAGGTGATTACAGATGGAGAAGTTTGTGGAACAGGGTTATTTATATGATTTTTATGGAGAACTTCTGACCAAGCGGCAGCAGCAGGTTTATGAGAGCGTGGTGCTGGAGGATTATTCATTGAGTGAGGTTGCAGAAGATCTGGGCATC
>CAKRVX010000129.1 GCA_934409175.1 uncultured Blautia sp. | reverse complement strand
TTCGAAAAGAAAAAAGAAGGTACAATTTCAGAGGAATTGTTTGTTATGGAAAAAGAATTTACAGAGGTTTACTGTGGGAGTGGAAAGGGCAAAACAACGCTGGCTATCGGTCAGTGCCTGAGAGCTTCGGCACAGGGCAAAAGTGTCATTATCATTCAGTTTCTGAAGGGAAAAGAGCGCAGAGAACTGGATTTTCTGGAAGAACTGGATAATCTGGATATCAAGATTTTCCGCTTTGAAAAAATGGAAAAATGCTATGAAGAACTGAATGATCAGGAGAAAGCAGAAGAGAAGACAAACATTCTTAATGCATTGAATTTTGCACGTAAGGTAATTGCTACACAGGAATGTGATTTTTTGCTGCTGGATGAGATTCTAGGACTCCTGGATTACGGGATCACTACAGAAGAAGCCATCGGAGAGATCCTTAAAATAAAGGATGAAAGTATGCATATTCTGCTTACAGGAAGAACTCTGCCGGACTGTCTGCGCAAATATGTAGACAGTGTAACCATGCTGACTACAGAATTGCTTGCTGATCAGCAATAACAGATGCTATATTTTGAAATTAAGCTACAGAAGAATAAAGGAGGAGAGCAAATGGCAATTTTTAAAGGTGCGGGTGTTGCGATCGTAACCCCTATGTATGAGGATGGAAAGGTAAACTATGAGAAGCTCGAAGAGCTGCTGGAATACCAGATCGCAAATAGTACAGATGCGATCATCATTTGCGGAACAACAGGAGAATCATCAACAATGACACATGGAGAACACCTTAAGACGATTAAGTTCGCTATTGACAAGGTAAATAAGCGTGTTCCGGTTATCGCAGGTACAGGTTCCAACTGTACAGAAACAGCGATCATGATGTCAAAGGAGGCAGCCTCCTATGGTGCAGATGCCCTTCTGATCGTAACTCCTTATTACAATAAAGCAACACAGAAAGGTCTCATTGCGCATTATACAGCAATTGCGGAAGCAGTTCCGGAAACCCCGATTATTATGTACAATGTACCAAGCCGTACAGGATGTAATATTCAGCCAGCGACTGCAGTTGCTCTTGCGAAGAATGTGAAAAATATCGTAGGTATTAAAGCTGCAAGTGGAGATCTGTCTCAGATTGCGACCATGATGTCCATGGCTGACGGATGCATTGAATTGTATTCAGGAAATGATGATCAGGTACTGCCAATCCTTTCTCTGGGTGGTCTTGGAGTAATTTCCGTACTTTCCAATGTAGCTCCTAAGGAAACACATGATATGGTCATGAAGTTCCTGGAGGGTGATACAAAAGGAGCTGCTGAGATTCAGTTAAAAGCAATTCCGCTGATTCATGCACTGTTCAGCGAAGTAAATCCGATTCCTGTAAAAGCAGCATTAAATCTGATGGGTAAGGAAGTAGGACCGCTTCGTATGCCTCTGACTGAGATGGATGATGCAAATAAAGCAGTTCTTGCACAGGCAATGAAAGATTTCGGAATTAAACTGGCATAAAAGACATCTTAGGAAAATTGAGAGGAAATTACAAATGGTAAAAATTATTATGCATGGCTGTAATGGTCATATGGGTCAGGTGATCTCCGGACTTGTAGCGCAGGATCCGGATGCAGAGATCGTAGCTGGTATTGATGTGGCAGACCAGGGAAAAAACAGCTATCCGGTCTATACAGATATGAAGGAATGTCAGGTAGAAGCGGATGCACTGATTGATTTTTCTTCTGCAAAAGCGACAGATGCGCTTCTTGACTACTGTGCAGAGCGTAAACTGCCTGTAGTTTTATGTACTACAGGTTTGAGCGAGGAACAGCTTGCCAGGGTTGAAGAAACAGCAAAGAAAGTAGCTGTTCTGAAGTCTGCAAATATGTCTCTGGGTATTAACACTCTTCTGAAACTGATTCAGGATGCTGCGAAAGTTCTGGCAACAGCAGGTTTTGATATGGAGATTGTAGAGAAACATCACCGTCTGAAACTGGATGCGCCAAGCGGAACTGCTCTGGCACTGGCAGACAGTCTGAATGAAGCTATGGATAATCAGTATCATTATACTTATGATCGCAGTCAGAGACGTCAGATGCGCGATGATAAGGAGATTGGTATTTCCGCAGTGCGCGGTGGAACTATTGTGGGAGAACATGATGTGATCTTCGCTGGTCCAGATGAAGTTATCGAGTTTAAACATACTGCATATTCCAAGGCTGTATTTGGAAAGGGTGCAGTGGAAGCAGCGAAATTTCTGGCTGGAAAACCAGCAGGACGCTATGATATGAGCGATGTGATCGGTGCAAAATAACGTATGAAAACTACAAATATATAAAATATGTTATAAAAGGATTCTGCTTTTCAGGCAGAATCCTTTTTGATGTTACGGAAGAATACGTTGCTGTGTTTTTGCAATATTTTTCCAGAATAGTATTATTTTTTTATGCACATATTAACAATACAATATAAATTCCGGAGAAAAAATCATAGGAACAGTTGAACCATATCCGGAGAAAAGGAGATCAATATGAGAAAAAATACAAAAAGAATTTTCATGAGTGTTGCCCTGATTGTTACATTGTGCACATTTACTGCCTGTGGAAATAACAATAATAACGCAGCAGATGAAGTGGAAACAGAAGATAATGCTGTTACAGAAAGAAACGAAACAAAAAAAGATGTAACAGAAAAACAGACGACGAAAGATAAGAGAAATGACAATACTGCAAACGATAATGATCAGGTAGTGACAGATGATGGAACAATGGTAGATGATAACGTAACAGATAATGATGTTGTAGGTGATAATGAAATTGATGAAAATAATAATGGTGATGGCACTGTGTCCGGAGAACTTGGAAACAGTGTCAGAGATCTGGGGGACGGAGTAGGCAATGCAGTGGAAGATGTTGGGGATGCAGTGGGGAATGCTGCAGAGGGAAGATAATACTGAAAACGACAAATGCATATGTTGATCCATAAAGTGTCGTCAGAAATGGCGACACTTTACAGGTTGCAGATGTTGGAAAGTTTATGATATTATCAGGATAAAGCTCTGAAGCGGATAAAAGCATACAATATACGGAGGTTAAACATATGAGA
This sequence comes from uncultured Blautia sp., assembly GCA_934409175.1. GTDB lineage: Bacteria > Bacillota > Clostridia > Lachnospirales > Lachnospiraceae > Blautia_A. The sequence continues at coordinate 960 of CAKRVX010000129.1, read as the reverse complement.
TTTCGTCCATGCATTGATATACATAACGGAAAAGTGAAACAGATCGTAGGAGGCAGCCTGACGGATGTGCAGGATCAGGCAAAGGAGAACTTTGTTTCTGAACAGGATGCTGCATTTTATGCAGAATTGTATAAAAAATCAGGAATCAGAGGTGGTCATGTGATATTGCTGAACAGTCAGGATTCCCCTCATTATGAAGCAACAAAACAGCAGGCATTGCTGGCTCTTCATACCTATCCGGAAGGACTGCAGATCGGTGGAGGTGTGAATCCACAGAATGCAGAGGAATATCTGGAAGCAGGAGCAAGTCATGTAATTGTTACATCCTATGTTTTTAAAGATGGAAAGATTTCCTGGAAAAAGCTGGAGAAGATGGAGCAGGCAGCGGGCAGAGAGCATCTGGTATTGGATTTAAGCTGTCGAAAAAAGGAAAATCAATATTTTATTGTTACAGACAGATGGCAGAAATTTACCGATGTTCCGGTAACTCTGGAAATTATGGAAAAGCTGGGAGAATATTGTGATGAATTTCTGGTTCATGCGGTTGATGTAGAAGGTAAAGCTCATGGAGTGGAGACAGAACTGGCAGAACTTTTGAGCGGATATAACGGACGTTCAGTAACTTATGCAGGAGGTGTAGGTTCCATGAAAGACATAGAAAATCTCAGAATTTATGGAAAAAACCGTCTTGATGTGACTGTGGGAAGTGCGCTGGATCTTTTTGGAGGAAATATTCCATTTACGGAGCTGGCTAAGTTAAAGTAAAATAATCTTTTTGTTGACATAAATAACAGGAACTTATGATATACTTTTAAAGAAAACAGAAAAAATGTGAAATTTTAATAAAATGATGTTAAAATTCAAAAATGTGTGTTATAATAGATTCATCAAACAGCAAAGGGGATGGAAGCATGAAATTTATCATCAGCGGAAAAAATATAGCAGTTACAGAAGGGCTTA
>CAKRVX010000128.1 GCA_934409175.1 uncultured Blautia sp. | reverse complement strand
CTTGCAGCACTTCCGGCCAGTTCCAGACCGATCAGTGCAACTACAGGTCCCATTGCAGCAGTCGGAAGTACAATATCAATCCATTTCGTTCCACATTTTCCAATGATCAGTGCCAGGAGCATACCTGCAATACCCAGAACTACAAATCCTCCCAGTGCATACTGATATCCGAATTTCGTCATAACCAGAATTCCCGGTGAAAGAAACGCAAAACTTGAGCCAAGGTAAGCCGGTGCTTTTCCTTTCGTAATAAAGATAAACAATAAAGTTCCCACACCATTCATCAGCAGTACAATAGCCGGATTGATTCCGAACATAAACGGCACCAGCACAGATGCACCAAACATAGCAAACATATGCTGAATACTAAGTGGGATCAACAGCTTGGCAGGTACTTTTTCTTCTACCTGAATGATTCTTTTTTCCACTCTTTTTTCCTCTCTTTTCCCTTTATTTTTTACGCAGTTCGATTCATTATACACAGATTGTCATAAAAAATCTACTGCTTTTATGCAAAAGAGGCGGCCACTCATAAGAGCTGCCGCCTGCTGGTATTATTTGAATTTAATTTCTTTTCCCTCCAGTCTCCACTGTCTGAATTCAGCAGAGGCAGATAACAGAAGGTCTGAAGAAGAATTTAATGCCGTCTCCACAGAGTCCTGAATAACACCGATAATAAATCCAACTGCAACAACCTGCATGGAAATATCATCAGAAATACCAAACAGTGAACAAGCCATCGGAATCAACAAAAGTGATCCGCCTGCCACACCGGAAGCTCCGCATGCGGAAAGTGCAGCCAGAAGGCTGAGGATGATCGCTGTAGGAATATCTACATGAATACCAAGTGTAAATGCTGTTGCCATAGTCATAACAGTGATTGTGATAGCGGCACCATCCATATTAATGGTTGCTCCAAGCGGAATAGTTACAGAATAAGTATCCCTGTCAAGCCCCATCTCCTCACATACTTTCATATTGACCGGAATATTTGCGGCAGAACTCCTGGTAAAAAATGCTGTGATCGCGCTTCGCTTCAGGCAATGAAAGATCAGCGGATATGGATTCTGCCGAATGCACCAGTAAACCAGAAGCGGATTTGTTACAAAATAGATAAAAAGCATACAGCCTACCAGTAAGAGCAAAAGCTTTCCATAAGTTGTAAAGATATCCAGACCATTAGTAGATACTGTATTAAATACCAGACCGAAAATTCCAACAGGTGCCAGGTTAATAATCCATGTTACTACCATGGAAATACCATCTGCAACATCAGCAAGAACCTTTTTTGTCATCTTATCTGCTGCACGAAAACCAAGTCCAAGTAAAACTGCCCACATCAGGATACCTACATAATTGGCATTTACCAGAGAGGCTACCGGGTTTGCAACCACATTCAGCAGAAGATTGTTAAGCACTTCTGCTATTCCCTGCGGTGCAGTGGTGTCGGTTGCTGCATTGGCCAATGTCATCTGTACCGGGAAGATCATGCTTGCAAACACTGCGATCACTGCTGCCAGTACTGTACTGAACATATACAATATAATGACCGTCTTGATAACACCGCCATGCGATTTTCCAGCATTACACAGTGAACTGATAACCAGAAAGAACACCAGTAATGGTGCAATTGCCTTTAACGCGCTTACAAATACATCACCAAGAATGGAAATACCTGTAGCCTGAGGAACAGCCATACCCAGAATCGCGCCCAGGATCAGACCGACCAGAATTCGCTTTACAAGAGCAATCTCGGTCCACTTTTCCCAAAATTTCTTCATTTCTCTACTCCTTTTCCCCTTTAGTTTGTTAATACAATGATACGTTACATTATAAAGGAAATTGTAGATTTATGCAATGCTGTTCATTACTGTTTCTGCTTATTTCTCTAAATATTTTTGCAGATCCTGGAGATTTTTTTTCATTACGCGCCTTCCCACCTGATAAATTTCTTTCAGATGTTCCGGTTCCCTTTCAATTACTTTGGCACTGATATCTCTATCCGGACGAATTACATGAATTCTGCCTTCCTTTTCCAGATATGCAATCTTATCCAGCATACGATTATACTGAATATGGCGTTCATCCATAGTCTTCACAAATTCAGGATAATCCCGGAATTTCCAACGGATCAGTGGCATCAGTTTATTGTGTTCTTTCCTGTATCCAAGAGGACGGGTAAGCACAACTACGTTTTTCTCATAACCCTGTGCAAGCATCCAGTTTACCGGAATAGAATCTGAAATTCCGCCATCCAGATACCGTCTTTTTTCCAGTTCTACAGGTCTGGCTGCCAAAGGAATAGATGCAGATGCACGCATCCACTCCACATCCTGTTTATCACCTTTGCTGCATTCATGGTATACAGGACGTCCTGTTTCAAGGTCTGTGCATACCACCGTAAATTTCATAGGAGATTCCGCGTAAGTTTTCGTATCAAAAATATCCAGCTTCCATGGCACTTCCCCGTATGCGAAATCTCTGCTGTATACATCGCCGGTTTTAATCCAGCTTTTCAACCCCATATATCTTTCATCTTTACAGAACCTGGTATTATAGCGCAGGGTTCTTCCAATCTGACGGGACTTGTAATTGCATCCAAAAACTGCACCTGCAGAAACCCCTACTGTAGAATCTGCATAAATTCCCTGCTCCATCAGCTCATCCAGAACTCCGGCAGTGTACAGACCTCGCATACCACCACCCTCAAGCACCATTCCGAAACCTTTCTTTTGGTTATTGTTATCTTCCATCGTTTTTCTCACTTTCATCTTTTTCTCAATGTCTTAATTATAGCAATTCTATGGAATATTTGTATCTGACAGTCAATTGTATCTTTTATCAAATTCATTTGAGAGTCAAATTATTTAGAAATATTTTAACACTACAAGAGAAAATGTCAAACATATATTCTCCGCCTGCGACAGATCTCTTCGGTGGCATAATTCTTTATGACACTGAAAAGCCCCCTGGAAATTCATCCAGGAGGCTTCTTACAACTCACAATTGTATGTTATTTTCCCAAGAGTTCTGTCGCAACTTTCTCCAGCTCGTCTCTGATCTTGATGTGCTGTGGACACACTTCTTCGCACTTACCGCATTTCACACATTCAGTTGCGGATTTTCTGCCGTGGCCACCTACAAGCCATCCTTCCTGATGAAGTGCCTGGTCTTTGCTTCCGTATAAGGTCAGGTAATTCATCGCTGTAAAGGAACCGGAAACTCCGATTTCCATTGGACAGACTTTTGCGCAGTAGTTACAGGTTGTACATGGGATCAGCGGGATTTTCTTCAGTTCTTCCTGTGCTTTGTTCAGGGTTTCCTGCTCTTTCTCTGTGAGACCGTTGAAGTCTTTCATATAAGAAAGGTTGTCCTGCATCTGCTCTACGTTGCTCATACCGGACAGAACTGTAATTACGCCTTCCAGATTTGCTGCAAAACGAACTGCCCAGGATGCTGCGGAAGATTCCGGTTCTGCTGCTTTCAAAATCTCTTCTACGCTCTTTGGAGGAGTTGCAAGCATACCACCTTTTACAGGTTCCATAATTACAACCGGTTTGCCGTGTTTGCGTGCTACTTCATAACATCCTCTGGACTGGATTGCCGGATTTTCCCAGTCAGCGTAATTAATCTGAAGCTGTACAAATTCCATTTCCGGATGTGCATTCAGGATTGCATCCAGTTCTTCCGGTGTGGAATGGAAAGAGAAACCTACATGTTTGATCAGTCCCTGCGCCTTCTTCTCCTGCACCCAGTCCCAAAGTCCGAAATCATCGAAGTATTTGGTACGTGCTTCTCCAAGATTATGTAACAGATAGAAATCGAAATATCCTGCTCCTGTCTGTTTCAGGGAAGTGTCAAACTGTGCCATTGCTTCTTCTTTTGTCTTGCAGTTAATCCATGCTGCGTTCTTTGTGGCAAGCTGGAATTTTTCTCTCGGATAGCGCTCTACCAGAGCCTGGCGGATCGCATCCTCACTGCCTGCATAAGCCCAGGCTGTATCAAAATAAGTAAATCCTGCATCCATAAACAGGTCTACCATCTT
>CAKRVX010000127.1 GCA_934409175.1 uncultured Blautia sp. | reverse complement strand
GCATTGGATTTTCAGATAAATCGTGGTATGCTGATTATCAGAGTAAAAAGTACAGTTCTGTTATAACAGCTGGAAATGAGGAGGAATAAAGATGGAACTTGAAGCATTAAGAAAAGATATGGTTGCAGCTATGAAAGCCAAAGATAAAGTAACAAAGGAAGCAGTATCGTCCCTGATTTCTGCAGTAAAGAAAGTGGCAATTGATGAGGGCTGCCGTGATGATATTAAAAGTGATCTGGTTGACAGAGTAATTCTGAAAGAACTTAAAACTGTAAAAGAACAGCTGGATACCTGTCCGGAGAGCCGCGAGGATCTGAAAGCTGAATATCAGGCAAGATATGATGTTATTGCGAAATATGCTCCGAAGCAGATGGATGCTGCAGAGATTAAAACATATCTTGAAGAAAAGTTTGCAGATGTACTGGCAACTAAGAATAAAGGTCAGATCATGAAAGCTGTTATGGCAGACCTGAAAGGAAAAGCAGACGGAAAAGTAATCAACCAGGTAGTTGCAGAAATCTGTAAATAAAACCGAAATTACAGTAAAAGCCAACCGCAGTACGGTGAAATCCTGATACTGCGGTATTTTTATATCATAGGAAATTGATCTGTAATGTTCCTGGGATATAAAATTGCAGCGAAACATAAAAAAAGAAAGAAGGTGAAAATATTTGGAATTTCAACATGAACTGATCATTCCAAATGAAGGACTGCCTTTTAAGGTGTTTCTTTTTGAGGGTGGAAATGGAAATTATGAGAGAGAGAAACACTGGCATACTTCTATTGAAATTTTTGCGGTTTTGGATGGAAGGCTGGATTTTTTTGTAAATAAAGAAGAATATCCTCTGAAAGCAGGGGAGCAGATTATTATTAATTCCAATGAAATACATTCTATTCATGCGCCTGAGAAAAATAAGACAGTAGTTCTACAGATCCCTTTGAAACAGTTTGAAAACTACTTTACTGCACAGCGTTTTATTCGTTTTCGGGGACAGGAAGAAACCATGGACAAAAAACTGGCTTCTCTGATAAAGAAACTGTATAAGGTTTATGTGGGCAGAGAAACCGGTTATGAATTCCGCACTATGTCTATTTTTTATGAGATTATGTATATGCTGATCCGGGACTACCGTGTTACAGAAGTGAAGGAAAAGGAAATACGTCATAGCCGTCGGCTGGATACTTTGTCAAAAATTACCACTTATATGCGTGAACATTACAAAGAAGATCTGAAACTTTCTGATCTTGCAGCCACATTTGGGTATTCTGATGCATATTTGTCGCGAATGTTCCAAAAATATGCAAAAATCAACTATAAAACTTATTTACAGGATATTCGTATGGCATATGCGTACAGAGATCTGATGAATACAGACCATACTATTAGTCGGATTGCACTGGATAATGGATTTTGCAGCAGTCGTGGATTTTCCGGGGAATTTCAAAAAAGATATGGAATTCTGCCAAGTGAGATGCGAAAACAGAAAAATGAAAAAGGTCAAAAAAACGCTATAGAATAGTCAAGAAAACTGGCGAAAAAGAAAGGCCTGTCTGTTATACTCAAATCACAGTTAAGATAATGTGATACCCCGAAAGGGAAAAAGGAGGTTTTACAGGTGAAGATTCAGAATGTAACAGATGCTTCTTTCCGTAAATATGGAAAGGTGCTCGAAGGGTATGACTTCAGTGCTCTTCTTAAAGAAATGAAACATACACCGGTTCCGGATGATGTAGTTTATGTTCCTTCTGTAGAAGAACTGGAAGCTCTGGATGTAGCTAAAGAATTACAGAATAAAGGTTTCGGAGGAATTCCGATTGAAATTGGATATTGTAATGGACATAATAAGAAACTGAATGCAGTGGAATATCATCGCAGTTCAGAACTTAATGTGGCAGTGACAGATGTTGTTCTTCTGATCGGAAGTCAGCAGGATATTACTGATGAATTTACATATGATACTTCCAAGATTGAAGCATTCCTTGTACCGGCAGGAACAGGTATTGAAGTATATGCAACAACACTTCATTATGCACCGTGCAATGTACAGGATGGTGGTTTTCAGTGTGTAGTTGTACTTCCGAAAGGAACCAATACAGATCTTACATTTGAAACTGCAAAGACAGGTGAAGATACTTTGCTGACAGCTAAAAATAAATGGCTCCTTGCACATGAAGATGCAGCAATCGAAGGAGCAGTAAACGGACTTCGGGGAGAAAATATCAGCATTGACTGATTTTGGGGCTGATATATCCACAGAGAACTGTCCGTGGCAGATATGGTAAATAGATAAAAAGATTATATAAAAATGGAGGAATTTATACTATGAATAATATACCGGTAGTAAAACTTGGATTAATCGCAGTAAGCCGTGACTGCTTCCCGATTGAGCTTTCTGAAAAGAGACGTGCAGCGATCAAAGCAGCTTACCAGGGTGAACTTTATGAATGTCCAGTAACTGTTGAGAACGAAAAGGATATGGAGAAAGCTCTTGAAGATGTAAACAAAGCAGAGTGTAATGCACTGGTTGTTTTCCTTGGAAACTTTGGACCTGAAACTCCTGAAACACTTATCGCAGAAAGATTTGACGGACCATGCATGTATGTAGCTGCTGCAGAAGGCGACGGCGACATGATTAATGGCAGAGGTGATGCTTACTGTGGTATGCTGAACTGCTCATACAACCTGAAAATGCGTCATCTTGAAGCATATATTCCAGAATATCCGGTTGGAACAGCTACAGATATTTCTCAGATGATCGCTGATTTCGTACCGATCGCACGTGCAGTTATCGGTGTTCGCAACCTGAAGATCATTACTTTCGGACCACGTCCTCAGGATTTCTTTGCTTGTAATGCGCCTATTAAAGGACTCTATGAACTGGGCGTTGAGATTGAAGAGAATTCAGAACTTGATCTTCTTGTTTCCTTCAAAGAGCATGAAAACGATCCTCGTATCCCGGAAGTTTGCGCAGATATGGCAAAAGAGATGGGCGAAGGCAAATATTATGCAGATCTTAATGTTAAGATGGCACAGTTCGAGCTTACTCTTCTTGACTGGGCAGAAGCTCATAAGGGAGCAAGAAAATATGTTGCATTTGCTGACAAATGCTGGCCTGCATTCCCGTCACAGTTTGGATTTGAGCCTTGCTATGTAAACAGCCGTCTTGGATCAAGAGGAATTCCGGTAGCCTGTGAGGTTGATATCTACGGAGCACTCAGCGAATATATCGGACTTTGTATTTCCAATGATGCAGTTACACTGCTTGATATCAACAACTCTGTTCCGCAGTATATCTATGATGAAGATATCAAAGGAAAATATGACTATAAACTTACAGACACATTCATGGGATTCCATTGTGGAAATACTCCGGAGTGCAAGATGTGCGAATCCAGAGCTGTTAAATATCAGCTGATCCAGCACAGACTTCTTGAGCCAGCAGGATCTGAACCAGACTTCACAAGAGGAACTCTTGAAGGCGATATCGCTGCTTCTGACATCACATTCTATCGTTTACAGTGCAACTCTCAGGGCGAACTGGTATCCTATGCCGCAGAAGGTGAAATTCTGGATGTACCTACAAGATCATTCGGTGGTATCGGTATTTTCGCAATCAAAGAAATGGGAAGATTCTACCGTCACGTTCTGATCGAGGGCAACTATCCGCATCACGGAGCTGTTATGTTCGGACATTATGGAAAACTCTTCTATGAAGTACTTAAATTGCTTGGAATCGATGTAAACAAGATCGGTTACAATCAGCCGGCTGGAGTAAGATATCCAACTGAGAATCCATGGGGCTAATTAGAATTCAATATCATTGAATCCGGATTGAGAAAATAATAGACTGACACGATAAATTATAAAGCATCCCGGGGTTTTGCCCTGGGATGTATTAAATTAAATAAAAGTGAAAAATTGAGTCAGTAAGAAAATAAGATTGTTTGTACGAAATGTGAACAGCAGTATAAAAAGATAAAGGAGAACACTATGTATTATATTGGTATTGACCTTGGTACTTCCGCTGTAAAACTTCTTCTTATGGAAGAATCAGGAAAAATCTGTA
>CAKRVX010000126.1 GCA_934409175.1 uncultured Blautia sp. | reverse complement strand
TACTTTTGCCATGAAATGGTACACCTCCTTATAGATTTTGTATACCGCTGCAAATGAGTAAAGAAAAAGCCTTACTGCATGACAGTAAGGCTTGCGTAATCTTCCATAAAGAATACTTAGTCCTCGGTAGGCGTTTGCAACTTATGCCTTACGGCACCTACTGTCTTCGGCAGCGTTCTTACATAGAATATCATATGAAATTATGATTGTCAAGAGTTTTTTTATTTTGTTCCAAAAATTCTGTCTCCGGCATCACCAAGTCCCGGACAGATGTAGGCATGGTCATTTAATTCACGGTCCAGGTGTCCACAGTAGATCTGTACATCCGGATGTGCTTCGTGGAGACGTTTGAGCCCTTCCGGAGCTGCAATGATACACATGAATTTGATGTTCTTGCCGCCCTGTTTCTTTACAAAATCAATGGCTGCTTCTGCAGATCCGCCTGTTGCAAGCATAGGATCTACGATCACTGTAATACGTTCATCAATAGATTCCGGAAGTTTGCAATAATATTCGTGAGGTTCGTGCGTCTCCGGATCACGGTAAAGACCTACATGGCCTACTTTCGCAGATGGAACAAGTGTAAGAATGCTGTTTACCATACCAAGACCAGCACGGAGAACCGGGACAACTGCCAGTTTCTTTCCTGAGATCATTGGTGTCATACAGGTTTCAATAGGCGTTTCTACTTCTACATCTTCCAGCGGCAGGTCTCGCAAAGCTTCATAACCCATGAGAATTCCAATCTCTTCTACTAATTTACGAAATTCATTTGTTCCTCTGTTTTTGTCTCTCAGCATAGAAATTTTGTGCTGGATCAACGGATGATCCATGATATAAACGTTTTCCATTATCTTTTCCTCTCTTAGCGTATCTTATTCTCTTCTGAACGACAGTTCAGTATACCGGCCTCTGAATGACCAGATTTCACTGCTCCCTATTATAATGCATAACTGTGTTTTGCAAAAGGGGAAATTTTTGTTTCTACATCTGCTTGCGCACAATACGGTACTCATCACCCATCTTAAAGTATGGACACTGATGAAAATTCCCTGTAATAAATTTTACCATTTCGTCTTCATCAAGGTTTACCTCACAGGTATAACATTCGAAATCATCATCATAACTGTAATTTACACAATATTCACAGTTTACTGTATCAGACATATCCAGTTCCTCCCATTGTACATACAGGCTCTTTTCTGCTATAATTCTTATAAAAATCTGAAAAGAGGTTCCATATCTTTATGTTATTATATCATATATTCAGTAAAAAAAATGCAAAGGCTTCCCATTCCCCGGAAATTCTAAAGAGAGCCGGTCTGCTTTTCTGCTCTGCTGTAATATTTTCCGCACTTCTTTCTGGATGTGCAGTGCAAGACGAAAACACCAGTAAAACATCTCAGGCTCCCATTTCCTCCACTGCGATCAAGCTTAACACGGCAGTTACTGTTACCATCTATGATTCCCAGGACAGTAATCTGCTCACAGAATGTATGAATCTGTGCGATAAATACGAAAAAATCTTCAGTCGCACTGCCAGTGACAGCGAGCTGTATAAGCTAAACCACAGACTGCTGCCTCCTGTATCCGGAACAACAGATACATATCAGATATCAGATTCTCTGTCAGAACTGATTCAGAAAGGGCTCTATTATTCGGAATTATCTGAGGGATCTTTTGATATCGCCATTGAGCCACTGACCTCGCTGTGGGATTTCACCGCCGAAGACCCCAAAGTCCCGCAGGACAGTCTGATCCAGGATGCATTAACCAAATGTGATTATCACAATATCTCTATCAACGATAAGGATAAAAATGAAATCACATTAAAAACAGACGATACTGCAATCGAACTTGGTGCTATCGCCAAGGGATATATTGCAGATCGTCTGAAAGAATATCTGATTTCTCAGAATGTAAAAAGTGCGATCATTAATCTGGGGGGAAATGTCCTCTGCATCGGCGGGAAACCTGATGGATCTTCTTTTAAGATCGGAATTCAGAAACCGTTTGCAGACCGCAGCGAAACAATTGCTGTTATGGATATCAAAGATAAGTCCGTTGTTTCCTCCGGTGTTTATGAAAGATGTTTCGAACAGAGCGGCACTTTATACCATCATCTGCTGAATCCCAGAACCGGTTATCCCTATGATAATGGTCTCATCGCAGTTACCATTATCTCGGATAAGTCTGTAGATGGTGATGCCCTGAGCACCACCTGTTTCGCACTCGGTCTGGAAAAAGGAATGAAACTGGCAGAATCTCTGGATAATGTACAGGCTTTTTTTGTAACCTCAGATTATGAAATTCATTATACAAAGGATTTCCAGAAAGAAATTACTGTTACAGAAACAGAATAACTGTGCTATCCCCAGATTCCGCTCCTCTGTTCTTCAAGATGATCCAGAATATAGTTGTAGATATCTATAGAAACATTATCCGGATAATGGGTTCCGTCTACTGTAGAAAATCCATCTGTTACCAGATGGGAGTATACATCTATGTACGTTACGCCACTTAAATTCGCCTGCATAGATGCATTGAAACTCTCTATTTCGGTATTGCTGCAATAAGGATCATTCTGTACGGGACCCACAGATACAAAATATGTCTGAGCTCCTTTGGCTGCCCATTCTGCCGCTTTGGAATTAATGTAACTGATATAGGAATTCACATGATAAAGATCATTCACTCCCATAAGGATGATCACTGCCGTACCATCTCCGATCTCATCTTCCACCTGAGGAACTCCTGTGGAAACCATCCAGTCATATCCCATCGAGGAAAGACAGGACCAGATACTGTCATCCTGTACTGCATCCCTGAGTCCTTCTGTTCTGGAATCTCCGATAAAGATCAGCTTATCTGCCTCAACAGTATCGGGGTGATCTGGTTTACTTAATGTGCCCTGATCTTTCGTATTCTGTTCTTTCACCTCAGGGGTTGATATCGGATATGGTGTGGGCGTTACAGTTGCCGCAGGTGACGGTGTCACCGTTGATTCCACAGGTCTGGGCGGGCCTGCAACCTCTGCCGCATGAACATTGGAAAACACGCAGATACCTGCAAGTCCAGCTGTTAACGCCACTTGTCTGATTCTATACTTTTTCGTGATTCTCACTCCTTTTCAATCACATTCCTGGCATCATATCCGGCCACGAAAGAATTTCACTGGAAATAGTCTCTTCATAGTCCCCCTCGATGTCCTGGCTTCTGCCTGCTTCGAAAACATTTGTCTCGGCTCCCCAGACATGATCTTCATACTCCCATACATGGAATCTCAGACCACGGAACATGAAGTCAAGGCTTCCGCATCCATTCTCTTCCGTATATTCGTATTTTATATTTTTTTTCTTTAATGCTTCCTGCACTTTCTCTAATCGCATCAGAAAATACCTCCTGTTTACATAAATTATACCCCATTACATAGAGTTTATTATAACATACTTTTCAGTACATTGTGTAATCAGAAAACACCTCCCTGTTTACTTTCCGTAACCCGTTACTGTTTTTTCTTTGTGGGAATTGCCAGAATAATAATGGTAGCAATTACAAGTAAAGTTCCGATCAGGTCCGGAGTTGTGAAATTTATCTTCATCCAGAAAACTGTCAGAATCATGGATGATACCGGTTCCATGCACGCATACAGACTGGCTTTTACAGATCCGATCATTTTTACCCCTGTCATATACAGGGAAAAACCTGCCATAGTTCCAAACACAATCACAAATGCCAGCGCGGCAAACATTTCTCCATCCACCTGAATGCCCTTTACGGTGCATGGACGGAATATCAGCGTAAGAGCAATACCGCCGATCACCATTCCCCATGCAAGAATCAACGGAGTGTCATATTTCTTCTGAAGTCTGGCCGGTTCCAGAGTATAAAGTGCTACTGCTACTGCAGATGCAAGTCCCATGAGCAATGCACGACCAGAAAGCGCAAGATTTGTTGGATTTCCGTGGGTTGCAATAAGAAAAACACCGGTAATCGCAAGGATTACACCGGTAATTTCCCGACCAGTGGGCTTTCTCCTGGTACGAAAACATACCCATATGACGATCAATGCAGGTCCAAG
>CAKRVX010000125.1 GCA_934409175.1 uncultured Blautia sp. | reverse complement strand
TGGGAAACAACCATGGATCCTGAAAAGAGAATTCTTCTTAAGGTTACTATGGATGAAGCGGCAACTTCTGAAATCGATCTGACCTTTACCACACTGATGGGTGATAAGGTAGAGCCAAGACGTGAATTTATTGAAGAGAATGCAAGATTTGTAAAGAATCTGGATATCTGATAATAGGGAGAATAGATAAATGGAAGATAATATTTTTGACAAAGTCCACGAGGTGGATCTGGAAAAGACCATGAAGGACTCTTATATCGATTATGCCATGAGCGTTATCGCTTCCCGTGCACTGCCTGATGTAAGAGATGGTCTGAAACCGGTTCAGCGTCGTGTACTCTATTCCATGATAGAACTGAATAATGGTCCTGACAAGCCTCACCGTAAGTGTGCACGTATTGTCGGTGATACAATGGGTAAATATCATCCCCACGGCGACAGCTCTATCTACGGAGCACTGGTAAATATGGCACAGGAATGGTCTACCAGATACCCACTGGTAGACGGACATGGAAACTTCGGATCTGTGGATGGTGACGGGGCAGCAGCTATGCGATACACAGAGGCCCGTCTGAGCAAAATTTCCATGGAGATGCTGGCCGATATAAACAAAGATACCGTTGATTTCCAGCCGAACTTCGATGAAACAGAAAGAGAACCTGTAGTACTTCCTTCCCGTTATCCGAATCTTCTGGTAAACGGAACTTCGGGTATTGCAGTAGGTATGGCAACCAATATCCCACCTCATAATCTGGGAGAAGTGGTTAATGCAGTTGTAAAGATTATCGACAATATCATAGAAGAACAGAGAGATACCACAATGGAGGAAATTCTGGATATTGTAAAAGGTCCGGATTTCCCTACAGGAGCTACAATTCTGGGAAGAAGAGGAATTGAAGAGGCATATCGTACAGGACGAGGCAAGATCCGTGTGCGTGCAGTAACAAATATTGAAAGTCTGCCGAACGGAAAGTCCAGAATTATTGTTACGGAACTTCCATATCTGGTTAATAAAGCTCGTCTGATTTCGAAGATTGCAGAGCTTGTTAGGGACAAAAAGATTGATGGAATTACAGATCTTAACGACCATTCCAGCCGTGAAGGCATGAGAATCTGTATTGATCTGCGAAAAGATGCAAATGCAAATGTAGTGCTGAACCTTCTGTACAAGCATACGCAGCTCCAGGATACATTTGGAGTAAATATGCTTTCTCTGATTCCGAATAACGGAAGTCTGGAACCGAAGGTATTGAACCTGAAGGAAATGCTGGAATATTATCTGGCACATCAGGAAGATGTTGTAACAAGAAGAACCAAATACGACCTGAATAAAGCAAGAGAGCGTGCTCATATCCTGGAAGGTCTGCTGAAGGCACTGGATAATATTGATGAAGTAATCCGCATTATCCGTGCATCACAGAATGTGCAGATCGCGAAACAGGAACTTATGGAGAGGTTCGAACTGACTGATGTACAGGCACAGGCTATTGTAGATATGCGTCTGCGTGCTCTGACAGGTCTGGAAAGAGAGAAACTGGAAGCAGAATATGCAGAATTAATGGAAAAAATCCGCAAATACGAGGCAATTCTTGCAGACAGAAATCTTCTTCTTCGTGTGATCCGCCAGGAGATTCTGGCAATTGCCGAGAAATATGGAGACGAGAGAAAAACTTCCATTGGTTATGATGTATATGATATTTCCACAGAGGATCTGATCCCGAGAGAAAATACTGTGATCACTATGACCAAACTGGGATATATCAAACGTATGACTGTTGATAATTTTAGAAGCCAGAACAGAGGCGGCCGTGGTATTAAAGGAATGCAGACCCTGGAAGACGATTATATTGAGGAACTTCTGATGACTACTACTCATCATTATCTGATGTTCTTTACGAATACAGGACGAGTATATCGTCTGAAAGCGTATGAGATTCCAGAAGCAAGCCGTACAGCCAGAGGAACCGCAATCATCAATCTTCTGCAGCTGATGCCGGGAGAATTTATCACTGCGGTAATTCCAATCCGTCAGTTTGAAGAGGGAAGTTATCTCATGATGGCTACCAAAAAAGGTCTTGTAAAAAAGACACCGATTCGTGAATATGCGAATGTCCGAAAAACGGGACTGGCCGCTATTACGCTCAGAGATGATGATGAACTTATCGAAGTTAAGTTTACAGATGATAAGAAAGATGTCATTCTGATAACCAAAGATGGACAGTGTATTCGTTTTAAAGAAACGGACGTCAGAAGTACAGGAAGAACCTCTATGGGAGTAAGAGGAATGAATCTGGATGATGGCGATGAGGTCGTGGCAATGCAGCTGAATTCTCAGGGAGACTGTTTGCTTATCGTATCTGCAAATGGTATGGGTAAGAGAACATCTATTGGAGAATTTACCTGTCAGAATCGTGGTGGTAAAGGTGTAAAATGCTACAAGATTACAGAAAAGACAGGTAGTGTTATTGGTGCCAGAGCTGTAAACGAAGAAAATGAAGTTATGCTGATTACAACAGAGGGAATTATTATCAGAATTGCATGCTCCGATATTTCCATTCTTGGAAGAATTACCTCAGGTGTGAAGTTGATCAATCTTACAGAAGGAGTTACTGTAGCCAGTGTGGCAAAGGTACGAGATAAGGAAGAAAAGGACACTGTACAGATAAACGAAGAGAACACAGAAGACGGGGCAGCAGAAGTTACACCAGAGGAAGAAAAAGGGGAAACTGAATAACCATGAAAAAATGGCAAAAATATATTATTGCAGGGATAATGGTTTTAATGGCTTGTACAGTCGTGGGATGTGGCGGAGTAAGTCACAAATCGCCGGAAAAGGTGACAGAAGAGTTGATTCAGTCATATGCCGATGGCAAAGAAAAGAAAGTAAAAGACTGTTATAACCAGAAAGATAATACAGAGGAAAGTCTGCAATCTGAAATTACTGCAATGCTGAAATATTTTCAGGCACATGATGCTAAAAAGGTAAAAATAAAAAACTGTGAAGTAATTACCGAAAATGATAATTATACCTATGTATATATCACATACAGTCTTGTACTGCAGGACGATCAGGAATATCCATGTATTGGAACATATATGGTAGGAAAGCAGGATAAAGATTATTATATCCTGGCGCCTTCAAAGATCACCGATGATATGAGAACACAGGCTGCAAAAGATTATGCGAAATTCATGACTACTGATACGTATAAAGATTATACAAAAGAGTATGAGGTCTTTATTAAAAAAAATCCAGGATATGAAGACAAAATCACAGCAAAAATAGGCTGATAGCAGCAGTGAGGACAGAAATATGAAAAGAATATTACTGATGGTATTAAGAAACCTGTTTTTTGTTCCTTATGGATGGTTCAGGCTGTGTTGGTATGCGGCGCATGTAGATCGATATACAGAGGAAGAACGCTATAAATTTCTTCAATATGTAGATTACAAAGCAATACATGGCGGAAATCTCCAGATTGATGTACATGGCCTGGAGAATATTCCGAAAGAAAATGGATTTATGTTTTTTCCTAATCATCAGGGTTTGTTTGATGTATTAGCTATTATACAGGTATGCCCTGTACCATTTTCAGTGGTGGCAAAAAAGGAACTTTCAGATATTCCTTTTCTTAAGCAGGTATTTGCATGTATGAAGGCACTTAGTATAGACAGGGAAGATATTAAACAGTCTATGCAGGTAATACTTAAAGTCATAAAAGAGGTAAAGCAGGGAAGAAACTATTTGATATTCGCAGAGGGAACCAGAAGTAAAAACGGGAACCATCCTCAGGAGTTTAAAGGTGGAAGCTTTAAAGCTGCAACAAAATCTCAATGCCCCATTGTACCAGTTGCGTTGATTGATTCCTATAAAGCATTTGATACAGGATCTATCAAAAAACTTACAGTGCAGGTACATTTTCTGGAGCCAATATACTACGAAGAGTATAAAAATATGAAAACAACAGAGATTGCAGCTGAGGTAAAAAGACGTATTGAAGAGGTAATTGAGAAAAATATTGAAAATTAAATAAAAAAAAGAAAAAAACCTGTTGACAAAACAGGTTTTTTTACTTATAATTACAAATGCGCTTCGGGTAAGAAGTGTGTTCGAAATTAATATAGTTTATTAGTTCGGAGTCTGGAGAAGTACTCAAGAGGCCGAAGAGGTGCCCCTGCTAAGGGTATAGGT
>CAKRVX010000124.1 GCA_934409175.1 uncultured Blautia sp. | reverse complement strand
TCCAGGCCCCAGCGTTTATACAAATTAGCTATATTAGCATCTTTAAACAACCAGCCAGTTACAGCTATACCTTTTTTGTGTGCATTTCTGATATCCTGTAAACTAATAAAATTGTAAGGAACACTGATGTCCAGTTTATATTTCTGACATTGTTTCAGCTCTGCATCTGTAAAGGCTGTACTTCGTATCCATTGCATTCTGTTTGTAACGCCAAGACTCCTCAGATCTGTCAGATATTTTTTATGAAAAGAAGTCACTACTGCAGGTTTTAAGGAATGTTTGAGTATATTACAGAACATTTCTTTTCCCTCTTCTGTACGGACTTCTTTTAATTCAATCACCGGCGTAATTCCATACTTATTGCAGCATTGTATATATTCTTCAAATGAAGGAATGAAACATCCTGGATATTCTGATATATTGGCGCCATGTATAACAGGATACTGTCGTATTTCTTCATAAGTCATATCCTTGATTTCTTTATCTACTCCACATACACGAAGAAGCGATGAATCATGGGAAATTACAAATCTGCCGTCTTTTGTCTCCCGCACATCCGTTTCCACATACGACACCCCCCGTTTTCCTGCTTCTTCAAAAGCAGGGATGGTATTTTCAGGAGCAAATGCAGATTCTCCCCTGTGTATAATATATTTCGTATTTTTTTCCAGTGAATGTTCAGCTTTTGCTGCAGAATCTGATACGTAAACAGTACTTTTTGCTGTTATCTTCCTGCCTCCGACAACAGTCACCGTAATTACTGCCTTTCCTACCGCCTTTGCGCAGATCTTTCCTGAGGAATCCACAGATACAATTTTCGTGTTGTCAGAAGTATATACCACTTTGTTAGCTTTTGCATCAAGTGGATAAATCCTGACATTCCAGTTTATTTTCTGACCTTTCTTTATAAAAATTTCATCCTCTGTTACAACATTCTCCACAGGAGAAACAATTGTAACCTTAATTCTTGATACATATTTGTATTTTCCATATGAAGTACAGGTAATTGTGACCCTTCCTTTTTTCAACGGAGTCAGTTTTCCTTTTGCTGACACAACAGCAGTTAATCTGTCCGAAGATGTATAGGTAATATTTCTGCCCTGATTACGTGGTTTTAATGTAATGATATCTTTCGTCGTGATCACCGTTTGATTCCCATATTTCAAAAACGGGACGCTGGCTGTTTTTACTGTATCTGCGCCCCACATTGTTACAGCCGATACCAGAATCCACAAAATTCCTGTCATCACCACACAGATTATAGTTTTTTTCTTTATTTTCTTCATAAGCACCCCGTTCTTATCGTTCATCCCTCATATGCCATTCCTGATCTGCCGGCTTCACTTCCGGGAGATTTTTAAACACCTCACAGTCTGCATCACATCCATCCTTGATACATGGACAGACCATTTTCACTTTTTTCAGATGTCCCGGAACCCCTTCATACTGAACACTCCACAGACCATTGTAATGAAGCTGTTTACATAATCCAGGTTCATACTCATATTTTACCATTGTTTCTTCCTCTCCTGAAAAAAATGCCGGTCTGTCATTTGCCAGACCGGCATTTTCCTGCAGCTTATTTATTTCATATCTTCCAGCAATTTTTCATAAACAGGAAAACAGTCAAATGTCGCAAAATAATCCTTCGGAGTCTCTGCTCTTCGAATCATCTCGAA
The DNA here is from genome assembly GCA_934409175.1 of uncultured Blautia sp. Taxonomy (GTDB): domain Bacteria; phylum Bacillota; class Clostridia; order Lachnospirales; family Lachnospiraceae; genus Blautia_A. The sequence goes on along the minus strand of CAKRVX010000124.1, from coordinate 2,568 downwards.
ACTTCCATCTTCATGAAGAAGAATTTCTGCTGATTTCAGCTTTCCATTGTAATTGTATCCCATTGCAAATCCATGTGCACCTGTATCATGGATTACAAGAAGATCTCCCATATCTACTTTTGGTAAATAACGGTCAATGGCAAATTTATCATTATTCTCACAGAGAGAACCTGTTACATCATACATATGATCACATGGCTGATCTTCTTTTCCCATAACTGTAATATGATGATAAGCTCCATACATTGCCGGGCGCATAAGATTTACTGCGCAGGCATCTACTCCGATATATTCTTTATGTGTATGTTTCTCATGAATCGCCTTTGTAACCAGACAGCCATACGGTCCCATCATAAAACGGCCCATCTCTGTGTAGATTGCCACATCTCCCATTCCTGCCGGAACAAGAACTTCTTCATAAACCTTACGCACACCTTCGCCAATCTCACGAATATCATTCGGTGTCTGCTCCGGTCTGTAAGGAATTCCCACACCACCGGAAAGATTGATAAATTTCACATGAGCACCTGTTTCTTTCTGAAGTTTCACAGCCAGTTCAAACAGTTCTTTTGCGAGCATAGGATAATAATCATTTGTCACTGTATTACTTGCAAGAAAAGAATGGATACCAAATTCTTCAGCACCTTTTTCTTTAAGAGTCTTAAATGCTTCAAAAATCTGTTCTGTTGTCATACCATATTTGGCATCTCCCGGATTATCCATAATATCATTGCTGATTTTGAATACCCCGCCCGGATTGTAACGACAGCTGATTACTTTCGGAATATATCCTACTGCTTTCTCCAGACTTTCAATATGAGTGATATCATCCAGATTAATGATTCCGCCGATCTCATTGGCATATTTAAACTCTTCTTCCGGTGTATCATTGGAAGAAAACATAATATCTCCTTCTTTACATCCGATAGCCTTTGACATCATCAGTTCTGTCATGGAAGAGCAGTCACAGCCACAGCCATATTCCTGAAGAATCTGAATCAGAAACGGATTTGGAGTTGCTTTTACTGCAAAAAATTCTTTAAATCCTTTATTCCATGCGAATGCTTCCTTTACTGCTTTTGCATTTTCACGGATTCCTTTTTCATCATAAAGATGAAAAGGAGTAGAAAACTGAGCAGTAATCTCCTGAAGCTTTTCCAGTGTGACAAATGGTACTTTCTTCATAATAATGTGTTCTCCTCTTATTTCTTGTGTATATGTGTATATAAATGATCCTGGCAATACTCATAATTTCCGTTACATTTAGAACAGAAACGGAATTCCAGGTTCGGATCATCCTTCTCTGTACGTCCGCAGACAGCACATTTATGTTTGGTTATTCCATCATTGCCGCCATTTCGGAACTGAACTGTCTTGCTTCCCGGATTTACAGCCCGTTTAAACTCGTTTCTTCTGTGAATTTCCTTTGGATTGTATCTGTTAAGATTCCTGGTTCCCAGGAAAAAAATGATAAAGTTCAACAGAGATGCAATCATAGGAATTGCCATAAACCATACATCACCCACGAAATATCTGACAATATCATAAACCACGATCAAAGCATATACAACAGCCATCCATTTCATTCTGATCGGTATTACAAAATAAAGCATTACCTGCATATCCGGATAGGTCATGGCATATGCAAGAAAAATGGAAAGGCTGATATAATAGGTAGAAAACTGGACACCATTTAAATACGTATCCAGACCTCCACCTGTTATAAAGTATAAAACAAATGCAGAAATCACTGTAAACAGGATTCCCGATAATATATACAGAGTAAATCGAAAAGATCCCCATGTTCGCTCCAGTGAAGCACTGATCGGATAGTAAAAAAACAGAATCGCAATCATAAACCAAATTGGCGATGACGTACTTGGCGGATAAATGACCCAAGTGATCAGTCTCCATATCTGCCCCTGCAAAATCTTCGTTACATTCAGACTAAGCATAGACAGTACACTGGGATTTACAATCATCAGCGCATATCCCAGCACATAACTCACAATGATATAGATCGTCAGGTTTTCAATTCCAAATTTTCCAAATTTTCGTTCCAGCTTGTCAATAAATTTCATAATTCTCCTTTACCATAAACAAATCAGAAAAATTTCTTCTTGGAAAGAAATACCGCTGCAATGATACTCGCTACAATGGAAAGAATAATAATGATCAAAAATCCCCATGGCGTTCTGGAAAACGGCATACCCGCAGCTCTTACGTTCATTCCATAGGCACTGAATACGATCGTCGGAATGCTCATTACGATGGTGATAACAGCCAGGGCCTTCATAACGATATTCAGATTATTGGAAATAACTGAAGCAAAAGTTCCCATCATACTGCTTAAGATACCACTGTAAATATTGGCCATCTCAATTGCCTGTTTATTTTCGATGATTACATCCTCCAGGAGTTCTGTATCCTCGGGATATTTCTTGATACTTTCAACCTTTAACAATTTCTCCAGAACCATTTCGTTGGAACGCAGAGAGGTTGTAAAGTAAACCAGTGATTTTTCCAGTTCCAGAAGCTCCATCAGCTCCTGATTCCTGGTGGACAGAT
>CAKRVX010000123.1 GCA_934409175.1 uncultured Blautia sp. | reverse complement strand
CAGGCAAGCGATCTGAAAGAACTTCCTATCATTGTCAAAGCAGATGTACAGGGATCTGTAGAAGCAGTAAAACAGAGCCTGACCAAGCTGTCCAATGAAGAAGTAGTTGTAAAGGTAATCCATGGCGGTGTAGGTGCGGTCAATGAATCTGACGTAAGCCTTGCTGCTACATCCAATGCGATCATCATCGGATTTAATGTTCGTCCTGACACAACGGCAAAACAGCTGGCTGAACAGGAAGGTGTTGATCTTCGTCTGTACAGAGTCATCTATCAGGCAATTGAAGATGTGGAAGCTGCTATGAAAGGTATGCTGGATCCTGTATTTGAAGAGAAAATCATCGGTCATGCGGAAGTACGTCAGCTGTTCAAAGCATCTGGTGTTGGTACCATCGCAGGAAGCTATGTTCTGGATGGTATTTTCCAGAGAAACTGTAAAGTTCGTATTTCCAGGGAAGGTGAGCAGATCTTTGAAGGTGAGCTTGCATCTCTGAAGAGATTTAAAGATGATGTAAAAGAAGTCAAGGCAGGATACGAATGTGGTCTTGTATTTGACGGATTTAATGATATCAAGGAAGAGGATAAGGTAGAAGCCTATATTATGGTGGAAGTGCCGAGATAGGCTGAGGTTTGAACAGGAGTGAATCTTAAATGAGAAAAAACAGTATTAAGAACACCCGTATCAACGGAGAAGTACTCAGGGAACTGAGTACTATCATCCGTGGTGAGATCAAGGATCCACGTATCCATCCCATGACTTCTGTAATGGCAGTGGAAGTGGCTCCTGATCTGAAAACCTGCAAAGCATATATCAGTGTGCTGGGAGACAAAGAAGCAAAAGAAGCGACGATCAAGGGGTTAAACAGTGCAGAGGGGTATATCAGACGTCAGCTGGCTCATAATCTGAATCTGAGAAATACTCCGGAAATTCGTTTTATTCTGGATGAATCTATTGAATATGGTGTGAACATGTCGAAACTGATCGATGATGTAACCAGAAAAGACAACTCCCACAGACAGAATGAGAGCAGCGAAGAAACTGAAGGTGCTGAGGATACGGAAGAAATTTGAAAGGGTAAGTACATGAAAAATATTGCGGAAATACTGGAGGGCGTAAAGACAATGGGAATCGGCGGACATATCCGTCCGGATGGTGACTGTGTTGGTTCCTGTATGGCATTATATTTATACGTAAAGACCTATTATCCGGAAATAAAGGTGGATGTTTATCTGGATCATCCGAAGCCGGTTTTCGGACATATCGACTGTATGGATGAAATAAAGACAGAGCTGGACGGTGATAAAGAGTATGATCTTTTTGTTACTTGTGATGTAAGTGCAAGAGATAGACTTGCACTGGCAGGTTCTTATTTCGAGACAGCAAAAAAAACAGCCTGCATTGATCATCATATCAGTAATCCGGGATTTGCACAGATCAATCATGTCAGAGGCGATGTAAGTTCTGCAAGTGAAGTTCTTTACGGACTTTTTGATCCGGAAAAAGTAACACGCGAGATTGCCAAACCCATTTATACGGGAATGATCCACGATACTGGTGTGTTCCAGTATTCCTCAACCTCTCCGGAAACCATGCGTATAGCAGGGGAACTGATGAAAACAGGATTTAATTTCAGCAAGATCATAGATGAATCCTTTTATCAGAAAACATATATTCAGAATCAGGTAATGGGACGCGTGCTGGCAGAGAGTATTATGCTTCTGGAAGGTAAATGTATCATAGGATATCTGAAGAAAAAAGATATGGATTTCTACGGCGTGGAAGGTAAGGATTTAGATGGTATCGTCAGTCAGCTTCGCCTTACACAGGGGACAGAGGTAGCTATGTTCCTTTATGAGACGGAAACACAGACGTTCAAAGTTTCTCTCCGTTCAAACGGAAGAGTGGATGTAAGTAAAATTGCAGTATATTTCGGCGGTGGAGGACATATGCGTGCAGCAGGCTGCGATCTGCAGGGGTCCATGTATGATGTCATCAATAATGTGACTGCTGAGATCTGCAAACAGCTTCAGGAGATCAAGTGCTGATGGATGGAATCATTGTGATCCGTAAGGAAAAAGGATATACTTCTCATGATGTGGTTGCCAGACTGCGTGGAATTCTTCATATGAAAAAGATTGGTCACACAGGGACTCTTGATCCGGAGGCGGAGGGCGTTCTGCCTGTGGCACTTGGGAAAGCAACCCGTCTGGTGGATATGCTTACGGAAAAGGAAAAAACCTATGAGGCAGTTATGCGTCTTGGGGTAGTGACAGATACACAGGATATGACAGGAACTGTTCTCTTGCAGAAGAATGTTTCTGTCACTCCGGAACAGGTCAGAGAAGCGGCAGAGAACTTTGTGGGAGATTATATGCAGGTTCCTCCGATGTATTCTGCGCTGAAAGTAAATGGGAAAAAACTTTATGAGCTGGCCAGAGAAGGGAAGACTGTGGAGCGGAAAGCCAGACCTGTACATTTCTATGAGATTCGGATCATGGAAATCAATCTTCCACTGGTGCATTTCCAGGTAACCTGCAGTAAGGGGACCTATATCCGCACACTTTGCCATGATATGGGGGAAAAACTTGGCTGTGGTGCTGCAATGGAATCACTTGTGCGAACAAGAGTAGGCCGCTTTACGCTGGAAGATGCTATTACTCTGACGCAGGTTGAAGAAGCTATGCAGAATGAAGAGATTTCCCATAAAATTTTTTCGATAGAAGAAATTCTGCAGGAATATCCCCGTATCAGCTGTAAGAAAGAAGGAGACAGACTGCTTGCCAATGGAAATCCCCTGGTGCAGGAACTTGTGGATGGCTGTGAGAAAAATGAATGGGTACGGATGTGCAGCAGTCAGGGAAGCTTTACCGGAGTTTATCAGTGGGATGAAAGAAGAAACAGGTATTTTCCTGTGAAGATGTTTTAGGAGACACGATGGAATATTTAAGGATTGACAAAGATTTCCCCAGAATTTCAAACAGTGCAGTAACGCTTGGAAAGTTTGATGGCATACATCGGGGACACAGAAAACTGGTGGAGAAAATTGTGGAGCAGAAGCAGGAAGGAGCACAGGCAGTGGTCCTTGCCCTGGGAAAAGCTTCAAAAACAATCCTCACAAAGGAAGAAAGATGCAAACTTCTGGAAGAAATGGGAGTGGATGTACTTATTGACTGCCCGTTGACAGACAGAATCCGCCATATGAAAGTAGACAGTTTTATCAAAGAAATTCTGATGGGAGATCTTCAGGCAACCTATGTGGCAGTAGGAGAAGACTTCCGTTTCGGCTATGAGCGTGCAGGTTCTCCGGCCATGATGGAGAGATATGGGAAGAAATACGGATTTCATACAGAAGTTCTTCCTAAAGAAATGGACGGAAAAAGAAAAATCAGCAGTACCTACATCAGAGAAGAACTGAACCGTGGGAATATGGAAAAATTCAGTTTTCTTATGGGAATGGACTTTTCTGTAGAAGGTATCATAGAGCATGGAAGAGGAATGGGACATAAGTATCTCCTTCCTACGACCAACCTGATTCCACCAACAGAGAAACTGATGCCGCCTAACGGCGTTTATATTACGGTATCTCATATTAACAATAAGAATTATCAGGGAATTACCAATGTAGGACATAAGCCTACCGTGGGCGGCGAAAAATTTATAGGTGTGGAAACTTATCTGTTTGACTGTGACGAAAATCTGTACGGGGAGTATTGTAAAGTTGATTTCAAAAAATTTCTCCGTCCAGAACAGAAGTTTTCTTCACTGGAGGCTTTAAAGACACAGCTTGAAAAAGATGCAAAAAAAGGCAGAGAGTATTTTTAGAAAAAAACAGTTTACAGGGCACAGTCAATGTGCTATACTATGCAAGGTGAATTTAGCCCATGTTCAGGGACAGGATACTCCGACCATCCCTTAATATGAGGCGGTCCCCAAATTATATAAAATAAATAACAGGAGGAAATCAAAATGATTTCAAAAGAAAAAAAAGCAGCAATCATGAAAGAATATGCAAGAACTGAAGGAGATACAGGATCACCGGAAGTACAGGTAGCTATTCTTACAGCTAGAATTCAGGAGCTTACAGAGCATTTACAGAGCAACCACAAGGATCATCATTCCAGACGTGGTCTTCTGAAAATGGTAGGTCAGAGACGTGGACTGTTAGCTTACCTGAAGAAAACAGACATCGAAAGATACCGTGCACTGATTGAAAAATTAGGCTTAAGAAAGTAATTAGTATGCGGAAGGGGCGGATTTCCATCCGCCCCGTTTTTGATATTTTAGGAAATTACTCCGTAATGTTCTGTTATGGAGAATTTTTGGTAAAATGAATCAGGAGTTATTTCCGAGACTACTGAAAAGCTCATTTTTGGTATCTGTGAAGTGATTTTTTCAGTTGTTTCGGACTCCTGCTTCAGGTATG
>CAKRVX010000122.1 GCA_934409175.1 uncultured Blautia sp. | reverse complement strand
CCAAGACCGGAGATACTGCTTACAGAGGTATGGCTCGGCACCAGAAAGAAATAAACTGCTGCCGCAATGATCGCTACTGCGCCGGTCAGGATCAAGGTTTCTTTTACAATGTCTGCGTAATTTAGTTGTTTTTTCATAATTGAGTTTCCTGTCTTTCTTTCCATAGTCTTGTTTTATTGTAACATATGGAAAGATAATGTTCATCAGCAATTATTGGATTTTTTTCGTATTTTATCCCACCGGTTCAGTATGATCTTGAGATAAATACGCTTTCTGTTCTTCCTCTGGTGCTTCCCAGATTGTTGTTGTAGTTCCATCCTTATCTACATACACTTCTTTTATCTGATCTTTCTTCAGAAAGCCATGAATATGATCAAATGGATAAAAAATACTATCTACATATTTTTCCCACAAGCTCTGTTCAAAATGGATAGTTCCTGCGCCTGTTTCCCTGTCTAAAGATGTTCTCCAGCGATAATTTCCTTTTATATTAGTTTTATATGTTACTTCAGCTTCGTTATCCTCAACGATAGTGATCCCGGCGTCTTTATAACTGATATATGTAACATGTTTGTTCATAAAAGTGAACACTGCTACAAAGCAAATTACAGTTGCTGCTATTGAAAACAGAATTGTTTTTGTCTTTCTTCTCTTTAAAAATTTTTTGAAACTCTTCAAGTCGTTTGCTTCATTACTGCTTTCTTTTGTCTGCGCAGAAATCTTCATATCATTTTCGAAATCTGTTTTTGTATCATAATATATACGCTGGCAGATTTCGCAGTTCTGCAGATGTTCTTCCACAAGTTCCTTTGTATCATTACTTACCTCATGATCAATATACAGTGGAAGAATATCCTGAATTACATTACAATTTATTTTTCCCATATCATTTTTCCTCCTGACTTATCTGAGTTCTTATCATCTGGCGCGCACGGTGGTACGTCACTCTCGCCCACCCGGCGCTTTTCTGATAGCATTTTCCAATCTGTTCAAAAGAGAGCTCGCCATATATCCGCAAATGAAATACTTCCCTGTAAGGTTCCGATATCAGTTCTGCATAACGCTTAAGATTCTGAACTGTCTCATTCTGCACGATCTGATCCAGTACCGCTGGAGATGTATCCTGCATGGAATCCTGTATTGTTTCTGAAAATTCTTCGCCTGCATAAATTTTGTTTCGTCTGCAATGGCGGAAATATGTATTCTTCGCAATTACAAATAACCATGCCCGGATATCCTTCCGACCGTCAAATTTCTCAATGTTGTTCATTGCCTTTAAGAACGTCTCCTGAGTGATTTCCTCTGCAAGACTTTCATTTTCGGAAAGTGCACGGATATAGAGAAAGACATCTCGGAAATATTTCCTGTAGATTTCTTCGATTTCTAATTTTTCCAAATTCTGCTTCCTCGCATAATGATTTTCCTCCTGACTGATTTTTAATTGTCTTGTTTGATGTCTTTCTATATAATTAAGTCATAAATGGGAGAAACGTTACATGAAATTTTATATTTTTTTGTTAGTATATGCAACCCAAAAACATCTGACAGACTTCTTACCATTAATCTTAAATACCTTTACTGACTTTATCCGTCTTTCTTTCAGTAATTTTCAAATGTACTCCATGCGCTTGAGTAAATTTCTTAATAATGACACCAAAATAACTTATTGACAAATAAATATCTGAATGTAATAATACCAGACAGAGATAGTATTTGGACTCAAAACTATACTCTGGCTGAAATCACTGGAATCTTAAAGAAAAAATTCTGTCCGTGAACGGACGGATGTATAAAAATCAAAAAGATACGAGCCTGTATTTATATGCCGTGGACAAAGCAGAATTTCCGATCACTTACGGAAGTACAATGCGTAATATCCCAGGTATCCAAACAGGACTCAATATACAGGGAATCAATCAGAAGTGTTTCGGGGTCGAAGTGTACCCTGAGGCACTTTTTTTGCAGATAAAGAACAGATACCCTCTGCAAAATACTTTCCCTGCAGGAAAGGACTATATAAAATGACAATAGAAATGTTAAAAGGAAAAATCCACAGAGCAACTGTTGTCCAGGCAGAACTGGATTACGTGGGAAGCATCACTGTGGATGAGGAACTGCTGGAAGCTGCCGGAATACTGGAATATGAGAAAGTCCAGATCGTAGACGTGAACAACGGCAGTCGTTTCGAGACATACACCATATGCGGAAAACGCGGAAGCGGCATGATCTGTCTGAACGGAGCAGCAGCAAGATGTGTAAGCACAGGGGATAAAATTATTATCATGGCTTACGCCGGGTATGAGCCGGAGGAGGCACGTACCCATAAGCCTGCAGTTGTATTCGTCGATGAAGAGAATAAAATCAGCAGAGTAACCAATTATGAAAAACATGGTCTGCTGAAAGACATGGCCTGAAAAAGTTTTACTAATACACCAATAAGACGAACGTGAATTCAGGAAAGAGGCTATCTCAAAATCTATAACACCGGTCCATTGACCGAGAAAGAGGAGAGAACAATGCAGGTAACAAAAACAATAGAAGAAACAAGAAAACAAATCAAAGCATGGAAAAAAGAAGGAAAAACTGTAGGACTTGTTCCAACTATGGGATTTCTTCACGAAGGACACGCAAGTCTGATCAGAAAATGCCGCGAGCAGAATGATATCGTGGTAGTATCCGACTTTGTCAATCCAACACAGTTTGGTCCAACTGAAGATCTGGAAGCATATCCCAGAGATTTCGAACGTGACAAAAAACTCTGTGAAAGTCTTGGCACAGACCTGATCTTCTGCCCAGAACCTTCCGAAATGTACCATGATCCCCATGCATTTGTAAGTATAGATACATTGTCTGAGACACTTTGTGGAAAAACACGACCGATCCATTTCAAAGGTGTGTGTACGGTTGTGTCCAAACTCTTCCATATTGTAGCCCCGGACAGAGCATATTTCGGACAGAAGGATGCTCAGCAGCTGGCCATTATCCGCAAAATGGTACAGGATCTGAATTTTGATATTGAAATCATAGGCTGCCCTATCGTACGTGAAGAAGACGGACTGGCAAAATCCTCCAGAAATACATATTTAAATGAGGAAGAAAGAAAAGCTGCCCTCTGCCTGTCAAAAGCAGTAAAACTTGGGCAGAAAACGATACATACAGGAATCTCTGCTGAAGAACTCCTGGGAAAAATGCGCACAGTGATCGAAGCTGAACCTCTGGCAAAAATTGATTACGTTTCTATGGTAGATGCACTGACCATGCAGCCAGTAGAAAAAGCTGACCGCAGTGTTCTCGTAGCAATGGCTGTTTACATCGGAAAAACCAGACTGATCGACAACTTTAGCTACGAGGTATAATATATGGAAAATATCTTAAAGAAAATCGGAAGAGTCAGCAACCTTGCATCCAGATATATTGGTGTTATTATTATTGCATTTTCCTGCCTTGCTTTTTTCTGGCGGGATGGATTTGCATGGATGACAAATTATACCTCTGTATTTCTTGGAGTAATCATGTTTGGCATGGGACTGACCATACAGTTGGAAGATTTCCGGGCTATTTTTTCCAGACCCAAAGAAGTGCTGATTGGTGCAGTGGCACAGTACACTATTATGCCGGCAGTGGCATGGATTCTGTGTAAAGTCATGCACCTTCCGGCAGATCTGGCACTGGGAGTGATCCTGGTAGGATGCTGTCCGGGCGGAACAGCCAGCAATGTGATCACTTATATTGCAGGTGGCGATGTAGCACTTTCTGTGGGGATGACTATAGTTTCCACACTGGCGGCACCTATTATGACTCCATTTCTTGTGTATGTTCTGGCTGGAGCCTGGGTGGAAGTATCTTTCTGGGCAATGATACTGTCCGTGGTAAAGGTAATCCTGATCCCGGTACTTTTGGGAATTCTGCTCCGTACACTTGCAGGAAAGCATGTGGATAAGGTTTCAGATGCTATGCCATTGATTTCTGTCATAGCCATTGTTATGATCATTGGCGGAATTGTAGCCATAAATGCAGAAAAAATATTAAGCTGTGGAGTTCTTGTTCTTGGCGTTGTGGCAATCCACAATTTCTGCGGCATGATGCTGGGACTTTTAGCTGCGAAGATTTTCCATGTAGAATATACAAGAGCAACTGCCATAGCCATTGAAGTCGGCATGCAAAACAGTGGGCTGGCAGTTTCTCTGGCAGCAACTAACTTTGCCGCCAACCCACTGGCAACACTTCCTGGAGCAATTTTCAGTGTATGGCACAATATCGCCGGTTCCATCTTTGCCGGAATCCGCCGCAGCGGCGCAGAACGCCCCACAGAACAGCAAAATAAAACATTTGCCTGATAATGACATGGGGCGAACTGCTCCCCGTCAAGTAGACAATTGAAAAAATATAAATTTTTCCTGTCAGCAGAAATTTATCTGCTGGCAGTTTTTATGCAGCTTGCAAGTAAATTTCGTGTTTTTCCATTGGTGTTAAAATTC
>CAKRVX010000121.1 GCA_934409175.1 uncultured Blautia sp. | reverse complement strand
CCGTTCCCATGGGAAAAGGAAGGAGCGTGCAGATAATTTATGTGGAATTATGAAAAAAGACTTCAATATCCAATAAATATCACACAACCTAATGCGAAGATCGCCCAGTATATTATGAGCCAGTACGGTGGCCCGGAGTGCAGTAGCCTATAATAGCCCCACAAACCCAGTGTTTATGCGGGCTTGCGGAATTTTCAGGATATAATAATGTCAAATGACATTTTCCCAGATGCCTTATCATAGACAATCTGTTCAACCACACTTCGGATCAGCGATCCTTTTTCTTCGTAACTTACATTCGGATTTTTTAAGATGTCTGCAATGGATCGGATTTCTTTTAGGACTTCTTCTGTATCAGGAGCATCTGCCTGTTCTTCCTGCAGCAGCTGTGAAAGGGCAGCAGTGAGCTCCAGACGATCAGAGGAAAGACGTTCTTTATTGTTCTTATATTCTTCAAGAGTATCAATCCCTGCCTCATAAGCATCCCTGATTCGGGATTCCCGCAAGGAAAGTTTATTGATTTCTTTTTGCAGCTGTTCAATCTGAAGAGAATTGTCGGTTGCTTTTCTTTTGCACACATATGTAAACTCGGCACCGTTTAAAATCTGCTCGAAATAATTGATTACGGCTTCTTCTGCTTTTTTGACGGACAAGGCAGTAGAGACTTTATGAAAGCCCTTTGCGTACTTCCAACACTGGAAATAAGGACATTTATTGTTACCAGTGTAAGAAAGTGTAGCCCCACAGATAGAACACTTTAAAAGACCTGATAACCAGTGTTTACAGGCAGATACATTTCGTGCCTTTACCGGACGTTTCCGGGAGGCTATCAGCCGTTGACGCTTTTCATATCTTTCTTTGGACAAACGGACTTCGTGCGATCCCTCAAATTCAACTCCATTCCAGATAACAGTTCCACAGTAAAAAGGATTTTCAAGAATCCGGTCAACACTGCGACGCTCAAAAAGATTTCCGCGTTTGGTCCTGTAGCCCAGATCATTACACCGCCTGGCAATGGCGGTTTCGTCCAGATTATGATTATCGTACAGGTCCATGATATAGGACACAATTGCATACTCCACCTCATTGATCACATAAGGTTTTCCATGTCCTACCGCATCATATCCCAGACAAGGAGAAGTCTGATAGCCATTCTGCAGAGCCTTTTCCTTCATACCACGGAGAACTTCACCTGACAGCCGGATAGAATAATATTCATCCATCCATTCAATGATACGTTCGATCAGAGTACCAAAAGGTCCCTCGATCAATGGCTCAGACACGCTGATTACGTCCACATTGTCTTTTTTGAGCATACTCTTATAAACAATGGATTCCTCCTGATTACGTGCGAAACGGCTGAATTTCCACACCAGGATCACATCAATGGGGTGCGAAGGCTGCTTCGCCAGAGCAATCATTTTCTGAAACTCCGGACGTTTCTGGGCATGCCGGCCGGAAACACTTTCCATAAAGACAAAATCGCCTGAGACAATAATATCATTTTTCTTGGCATAGTCGAGTAAAAGACGCTTTTGCGCGTCAGGAGAAAGCTCTGTCTGATCCTCGGTGCTGACGCGGATGTACAGAGCCGCTACTTTACTACTCATAAATATCACCTCGGTTTTATAAAATATGTAATTTTAAGTACAAAAATAACAGCCACACAAACGTTTGGCTTGTGCAACTGCTCCGAAGATGATACAATATCTTTGCTAAAAGAGCATCTCTTCGGAGATCTAAGCCGCTTCAGTACGCCAATACTGGGGCGGTTTTTGTTTTAAATTAGTTTTCGTGTTGATTATCTGATGCGTCAAGCAAAGCAAACATGTCAGATATTTGATCATTAATATATTTCTTCCACAAAAAGTTAGTTGAACCTAAATCAAGCTGTTTTAATTCTAATTTTGAAAATCCGATAATAAAAATACCTCGTTTTCCAGAATCTAGAAGCAGAGTATCAAGCTCTTTTGTAAAAATGTCATATAGTCCGTAGAGTTCATCAATGATTATGATTATAGTAGGAAGTGTAGGAAAAGTTTCGAAACGAGCTTTTTTATTATAATCAAATATGTTTTTGACTTTATGCTCTAAAAATAAATTAGTTCGTTTATCCATTTCATCACAAGTCCATTTAAAAATATTACGTAGTTTGTTACTTTCTGAAATAATAGGAACAACTAAATTAGGTATATCTTTATAAGCGAAGAAGTTAAATTTATTTTTATCAAATAAAATAATGTGTAATGTTTTATGAGTATTGTAGCGTATTAAATCATCTAACAAATCATTCTTTATTTGGTCTGATACTTGAGTGATAACCATATTTTGCATTTTATCAAGTAATATTCCATCTTGTGAAAAATCAACAGGCTTTTCAACTATTTTTTTAACAATATTTGCATATTCTTCAATAGTCATGGATTTCTCATCAGGACTATGATTTTCAGTTTTTGCATCAATAGAGTTTATTGTTGAGTTAAAAGGTTGCTTTAGATAGGTCTCAAATTCATCCATGGACATTAGAACTTCTCTAGGTTTAGTTCCTTTTTCTGGTCCGACTACGCCTGCTTCACAAAGCTGATCCATAATTCTGGCAGCTCTGTGAAAACCTATCTTGAATATCCCTTGAAGCATGCCAGTAGAAATCTTGCCTTTAGTAATGGCAAATTTTCCGGCTTCTTCAAAGTGAACATCACGCTCCAAAATATTATTTGATGATTCAAAGCAAACAGTATTACTTGCTTTAGGGATTTCCGGCATCGTCTCAAAATGAATTTTATTAGTTGATTCTTGTTGAGACGTTGCTTGCTTTTTAAAAAGATTACTAAAAAAGGATTTATCGGAAAAAGGAATTCTGTTTTGCGGCCAGAGCTGAACTCCTAATTTTCGAGCCTCATCGATGGCATTTGTTGTAAAGACATTATTGGTTAATACAACGGGTATATCATACCCATAATAAGAACATCCGGAAAATGCTTCTTGGACTGCACGATTGCCAACGGAAGAGGAGTAATATTTACATTGTATCGCATATTTTTTGCCAGCTCGTTTGGTTAAAATATCTATTCCATGGTCTCCTGTACGTGGAGTAGTCTGAATATGCGTAAAGCCATGTTGCTTTAATTTTTGACAACATATCTGTTCATATTCTTCACCACTATTACATTCTGCGCGGAATTGCGATTTATGAAAAATCAATCCGAATAAACCTGCTACAATATACCATATAAGATAAAAAGCGAATATAGCTAAATAGAGCATTACATACAGTGCAATTTTGAAAATATACCATGACAAGACAAATGCTAAGCTGATTGGCAGAAAGAATAATGTTTCTAGGCATCCAGAAGATTTTTTTCTCCTAGCCATAGTATTTCATCTCCTTTCAGTTGCTGAGTATTATTCAGAAGAGATTATCTTCATTACTATGAATGGTTCAAAATAGATTACGTAGTTATCTACAGATACATATAATCCATATTTTGATTTGTAACAATCAATAGCTTCCATTAAATATTCTTCCGTAGCATCCAGATATTCAGCCATTTCATAAAGATTTCTGCATCCTGCCTCATAGGCTCTGATTAGACCAGTAAGTCCAATCTTTAGATTATACCCATAAAGTCGTGCGCGGTATTCCTGTTTACGGTTCTCAACCTTAGACTGATCCAGAATGTCTCCGGAAGAAGTATAGTAGTGTCCCAGTTCTTCCGCCAGGACACAAGATTTTTCTTTTTGAGTAGTGATTTTTTGTCTGATAGCAACACGCCTGCCGCGGATCAGGCCGTCATGCTCAGTGAGAGGCTGCTCTTTTACAAGCAATCCTTCCTGATCGGCAGCAGTCAGTAACTGTTCGTAATTCAATTGGGATCACCCCTTTAAGCAAATAGTACAGATTAGCAGTAGTAGCTGATCTGATGAAATGTTGCATGCCAGAGATCAAGGACATCTTTACTTCGAGCCTCTATAGTTTGCATAATGAATCGAAGCTGTTTGGCTGGAATCTTTGATTTATTATGACAAAGAAGACAGCCACCGTTTCGAGTAATCCATATTTTAGTCGCAGTAGGAGACGGAACGCCCTCACATACATGGACATGTACTGGTTCTAAAGGATCATTTTCATTTACCCAGAAATATATGATATAAGAACCAATCTTAAAAACTCGAGGCATTATCCATACCTCCTTCAAATCCTCCTTCACGGGCTAACTGCATAATAATGTGTGCGACGGATGCCAGATAATCCTGAAAATATTTAATTTCTTCATCAGAGAATCCATCAATATTTTCCCACTTATAATCAGGCAACCAGCATGAAGCAGAGTGAAATCCACCGTAAACTGGTTTTTCAATGCGTACCTCAACCTGTTCCTTTCCGTCCTTCTGAAGAGATTCAGAATGAACGATTTCTGTATTATCATTTAGTGTCATAAATGGGTACATCATAATTAAAGTCTCCTTTCAGGTTTCATTATTTATAGTAAATCAGAAATTTTGATTGATAAATCCGGATATATACATACAGGTATTTCATCATCAAAAGAA
>CAKRVX010000120.1 GCA_934409175.1 uncultured Blautia sp. | reverse complement strand
CCTCACCAACCGGAACGGTGGTAGCGCGGAATGCTGTGATATCTGCAGCCTGACTGATCGGATAGCAGAAGAATCCAACCGGAATACTTGCTTCAAAATTACGCATCTGGATCTCGGATTTAACAGTAGGATTACGCTGTACACGTGCTACAGTAACAAGGTTCATATAATAGAAAGTAAGCTCTGTAAGCTCCGGAACCATGGACTGAATAAAGATAGTGGACTTCTCAGGATCAATGCCACATGCAAGATAATCCAGTGCAACCTGAAGAATATTCTGGCGAACTTTCTCAGGGTGTTCTGCGTTATCTGTTAATGCCTGTGCATCTGCAATCATAATATAAATTTCATCATATAAGCCGGAATTCTGTAAACGAACACGCTCGGATAATGAACCAACATAATGTCCAACATGAAGGCGGCCGGTTGGACGGTCACCGGTTAAAATAATTTTGCTCATTTTGCTCTCCTAAAAGTGAATTCGGATTTCCCAGAGAGTTTCTGGAAATTCTCAGTTATTCCTATTATAAAGCCTGCGATTGTCAGCGTCAATAATTTTGGGGGAATAATTATGGAATAAGTCGGCTTCAGCAATTGATTAAAGAGAAGGATTCTGCTAGAATAAGATAGATTTAAGTAATAATTTTACATTGATCAAGGATATGATAAAAGATAAAATAAAAGGAGTTTTTAATATGCCAGTATTTGATTTCAGTGTTGCTTCAGACAAGAAACCAGGTGTGCAGTCTGAATGTACCTATACCACATTCCAGTCTAATGAAAATGAAACATCTCCGGAAAAACCGATCATGATCCTGGATAACAGCAGCCGTCAGTGGAAACACCATTCCTGCGGTATTTTTACCAATCCGATCAAACGGACATCCTTCGAGTTCAAGGAAGATGATGGGGTTTTCAGCACAGATATTTTAAGTATCGATTCCAGATTTGTAAGCCTTCTGAAATGGCTTGGTGAAAATCATATTAATGTACGTCTTTCAGGACAGAATCAGGAGAAGGGTTATGCTGTCTATAAGATTCGTGAGACAGCCTTTGGAGGCGGAACCAAGCTTTCCGCAGAGGATGGATTCCTTCAGTTTATGATCGAGAGACTTCTTGCAAGCAGTGCACCTGCAGAACTGACAGATGATGAAGAGGAAGAGGAAACAGGGGATGAGATGAAGCTTACCAGCATTCAGAGCATCACTGATTTTATGACCTGCGCAGGCAGAACTCTGCCGGATAACATCCGTCTCTGGGCCAGAAGAAACCTGGCCGTTGCCCGTTCTCATGAGGTATCTCCGGAGGAAAGACGTCATGCTCAGCGAGCACTGTCCATTATGATGAACATTCAGTGGAAAAATAATTATTTCGAGGCTATCGATCCACAGGAAGCACGCAGAATTCTGGATGAAGAACTTTATGGAATGGAATCTGTAAAGCAGCGTATCATTGAGACGATCATTCAGATTAATCGTACACATACGCTTCCGGCATACGGTCTTCTTCTGGTAGGTCCGGCAGGAACCGGTAAATCTCAGATAGCCTATGCCGTTGCCCGCATCCTGAAACTGCCATGGACAACTCTGGATATGAGTTCCATCAATGATCCGGAGCAGCTGACAGGAAGTTCCAGAATCTATGCCAATGCGAAACCTGGAATTATCATGGAAGCTTTCTCAGCGGCAGGAGAATCCAATCTTGTATTTATTATCAATGAACTTGATAAAGCGGCATCCGGAAAGGGTAATGGAAACCCTGCAGACGTACTTCTGACCCTGCTTGATAATCTTGGATTTACAGATAACTATATGGAATGTATGGTGCCGACAGTTGGTGTTTATCCTATTGCTACAGCTAATGATAAAGATCAGATCAGTGCACCACTGATGTCACGTTTCGCAGTCATTGATATTCCGGATTATACTTCAGAAGAAAAGAAGATCATTTTCTCCAGATATGTTCTTCCGAAAGTTCTGAAACGTATGAGCCTGAAAGAAGAAGAGTGTGTAGTGACAGAAGAGGGGCTGGATGCTATTGTTGAGAAACATAAAAATACCAGTGGTATCCGTGATCTGGAGCAGGCAGCTGAGCATATTGCAGCCAATGCATTGTACCAGATTGAGGTAGATCATCTGACAGGGGTGACCTTTACCGCAGAAATGGTAAGGACGCTTCTTGCCTGAGCTGTCTGAAATCTTCCGGAAGGGGAGCTTCTAGTGAAATATATTCCGGTCGGAACGGATGACGGAAAGACACTTTCCATGCATGAAGTGCAGTCCTGGAAAAAGAAGGCACAGTGTCTGTTTCTGAAACGGAATTATAGAGAAGATCTCCCAATAGGGGATGTCCCACAGAAGCCATGTGGACACGGATCTGGTGAGTACGTCCTGTTTCTAGCCTGAGGGCAATAAGAGCCCAGTTCGGACTGGAGAAAATTGTATGATAATGAGTGACTGCTGTTTTGATCTTTCCTGAAAATAATTGAGAGGAAAGACAGGCAGCAGTTTTCATTTTCAGATGATTTGCCGGGTCCTGCATAAGAGGCTGTCGGACGGTATGCCAGAATGGTTCCTCAAACGTTTCGGCAGAAAGAAAGCCTGCAGATTCGACAGTTCCAGAGAGCAGATTTGAGTGAGAATCTACAGGAAGGCATCCTGACACAGCAGCCAGATAGGTTTTGTGGATTTTACTGGGAGATTTAACGGATTGTAATCTGGAGGCAGCAGCCTGATTTTTGGCAAAAATTACGATTCCGGATGTTTCCTGATCCAGACGTCCAACAGGACGGATGCGGACCAGTAGATTTTGCTGATGAAAATAGGAAGCTGCCAGATTTGTCAAACTGTCCGCGTAATGATGCCCTGTGGGATGAGTGACCATTCCGGCAGGTTTATTGACTGCCAGCAGGTCTTCATCTTCATATAAAATATCCAGAAGTGGATGGGCAGCAGAACCGGAGAAACTTTCCAGATGAAGAGATGCTGTCTGAGCTTCTTCCAGACAAATACGGAGTACATCACCGGGATATGCTGTTTCTGTCACACGACAGCGTATCCCGTTTCTGGTGATTCCGTCAGGCCGGAATTTCGCCTGACTGATCTGACGTTTCGTAAGTCCGGCATGTTTTTTCAGAAATGTATCTATTTTGACAGGTGCAGTTTGTTCTTTTATCTTAAACTCAAGATATCGTTCCATGCAGTTTACTCCTCTCTCCACGGTCTTGCTTTCATACAGATGTTATCCTGCCAGAATAAACTTGTCAATGTAAAGTTCACAAAAATATGTTATGCTAGAAGAAACAAATTATGAAAGTGGGGCAAAAGAAGAACATGAAATACCTGATCATTGGCGCCGGAGGAACCGGCGGTGTCACCGGATATTATATGAAAAAAGCTGGCAAAGATGTAACCCTGATCGCACGTGGAGAGCAGCTTCGAAAGATTCAGGAACAGGGACTTACACTGGAGAAAATGTGGGATGGAAGTGAAGAAAACATACGTATTTCAGCCACGGATATGGAACATTATACAGACAATCCGGATGTGATTTTTGTCTGTGTAAAGAGTTATTCCCTGGAAGATACCATTCCGTTTATCAGACGTATTGCAAAGAAAAACACTATTGTAATCCCTGTGCTGAACATTTATGGAACGGGTGGAAAAATGCAAAAAGAACTTCCAGAACTTCTGGTCACAGATGGCTGTATTTATGTTTCTGCAAACATTAAGGAACCAGGAAAACTGATCCAGCACGGACAGATTCTCAGAATTGTTTTCGGAGTAAGAGAGAAAGATACATACAGATCTGAGCTGGAAGAGATACGGAAAGATCTCTGTGACAGCAGTATTGATGGAATACTTTCAGAAAACATTCGCAGAGATGCTCTGGAGAAGTTTTCTTACGTATCACCTATTGGAGCAGCAGGACTGTATTATCATGCATCAGCCGCCGATTTTCAGAAAGAGGGAGAAGCAAGAGAACTGTTCAAGACTATGATAAGAGAAATAGCAGCACTTGCAGAAGCTATGGGCGTTCCCTTTGAAAAGGATATGACAGAGGTGAATTTAAAGATTTTGTCAAACCTTGCACCGGAAGCAACCACTTCCATGCAAAGAGATATTATGGCAGGAAAACAGTCCGAGGTTGATGGCCTGGTTTATGAGGTGGTCAGAATGGGACATGAGTATCAGGTTCCTGTACCGGCATATGAGAAAGTGGCAGAAAAAATAAAAACTATGTTATAACAGAATAAAAAATGTATCAAAAAACGGATGCGAATTATTCGCATCCGTTTTCATATCATTTGGACAATTTAAATTATAACTGAGGACCAGCAGCAACAAGTGCTTTACCAGCTGCATTTCCTTCGTATTTAGCAAAGTTCTTGATGAATCTTCCAGCAAGATCTTTAGCTTTCTCTTCCCACTGAGCTGCATCAGCATATGTGTCACGAGGATCAAGGATACCTGTGTCTACGCCGTTAAGTTCTGTAGGAACTTCGAAATCGAAGAATGGAATCTTCTTAGTAGGAACATTAAGGATATCTCCGTTAAGGATTGCATCGATGATACCACGAGTATCTTTGATGGAGATACGTTTTCCTGTTCCGTT
>CAKRVX010000119.1 GCA_934409175.1 uncultured Blautia sp. | reverse complement strand
TGTTTCCCAGCTGTACAATATATTACACTTTTTAAAAGAAAAAGGAGATTTATTATTATGTGGGAAGCGATCAATTCATTTTTATCTACTGTAGACAATCTTGTCTGGGGCGTGCCCCTTATGGTCCTGATCATGGCAGGCGGTATCCTGTTAACTGCCAGACTTGGACTTCTTCAGATGAGAAGACTCCCCCTTGCATTGAAATGGATGTTTAAGAACGAAGAAGAAGGCGATGGTGAGATTTCCAGCTTCGCAGCTTTATGTACTGCACTGAGTGCAACAATCGGTACCGGTAATATTGTCGGTGTCGCAACTGCTGTCTGTGCCGGTGGTCCCGGAGCTTTATTCTGGATGATTCTTGCAGCATTCTTCGGAATGGCAACAAAATTCTCCGAAGGTCTTCTTGCAGTGAAATACCGTGTGGTAGCAGAAGACGGACACAGTCTTGGCGGTCCTTTCTATTATATTGAGAAAGGTATGGGAACAAAATGGAAATGGCTTGCAAAGATTTTTGCTTTTTTTGGTGTCTGTGTAGGCCTTTTCGGAATTGGTACTTTCAGCCAGGTAAATGGTATTTCCAGTGCTGTTCAGAACTTCTTTGACCCAAGTAAATCAAACTGTGTAAATATCCCGTTCCTTGGAGAATATTCCTGGGCAGTTGTAATTTCCTCCCTGATTCTTGCAGCATGCGTTGCGGCAATCCTGATCGGCGGCCTGAAACGAATTGCAACAGTCAGCCAGATCATTGTACCGTTTATGGCAGTTATTTATCTGATCTTCAGTGTTACACTGATTATTTTAAATATTACTGAGATTCCGGCAGCTATCGTAACAGTTGTTAAGGGCGCATTTACTCCATCTGCTGTAACCGGTGGTGTAGTTGGCTCCATGATCGTTGCTATGCAGAAAGGTGTTGCCCGTGGTATTTTCTCAAACGAAGCCGGTCTTGGTAGTGCACCGATTGCAGCTGCAGCAGCTCAGACAAAAGAGCCTGTACGTCAGGGCCTTGTAAGTATGACAGGTACATTTATTGATACTATCGTAATCTGTACAATGACAGGTCTTTCCATCGTACTGACAGGTGCATGGCAGGTAGAAGGCCTGGAGGGTGTGCAGGTAACTACCTATGCATTCCAGCACGGACTTCCATTCCCTGGACAGGTTTCTGCATTTGTATTAATGATCTGTCTGGTATTCTTCGCATTTACTACAATCCTTGGATGGGATTATTACAGTGAAAGATGTCTGGAATATCTGACACACGGACATAAAAAAACAATCCTTACATATCGTTGGCTTTACATTCTGGCAGTATTTATCGGACCGTACATGACAGTAAGTGCAGTATGGACCATTGCTGATATCTTCAACGGACTGATGGCAATTCCGAATATGATCGCGCTGTTTGCACTGAGCGGTGTAGTTGTAAAAGAAACAAAAGCATTCTTTGATGCAAAGAAACACAAAATGTAAAGAATCATAAAACGTAATAAAATATAAGAAAACAGAGAATCCTCTGATTGTGGAGTTTGGTATCCCGGTCAGAGGATTTTTGTTGTTCAGATATTATTTGATTATGAACAAGTAGTGAAAGGGACTACAAATATTCAACGACTGTGAGGATATGACCGAATTTGAATGATATATACTGCTTTTTGTGCAATCTCAACCAAAATCATTCATTATTTTTATGAATTAGTTTGATTGACTTTGAACGAATATGACAGTATACTAAGATCATAAACAAAAAACAGTCACGAACATGCAAAAGGTATGGCGAATATAAATGGGAGGGAAAGATGAGATGATCTACACAGTAACTTTTAATCCGTCTCTGGACTATATCGTTTCAGTAGATGATTTTAAACTGGGACTGACAAACAGAACAAGCTCAGAACTGATGCTTCCGGGCGGAAAAGGGATCAACGTTTCTACAGTTCTGATGAACCTGGGAATTGAGAATACAGCACTTGGATTTACAGCAGGGTTTGTGGGAGAAGAGATTATCCGCAGATTACAGGAAATGGGAGTAAAATCTGATTTCATTCAGATCAGTGAAGGCGTTTCAAGAATCAATCTTAAACTGAAGTCTATTGACGGAACTGAGATTAATGGTGCAGGACCGGTGATCTGCGAGGATAAAATAGAGGAACTGATGAAGAAGCTGGATAAGCTCGAAGAGGGTGATGTTCTTTTTCTGGCAGGCAGTATTCCATCTTCCATGCCGGACGACATGTATGAACAGATCATGGCAAGACTGGATGGAAAAGGCGTGATGATCGTGGTAGATGCGACAAAAGATCTTCTGGTCAATGTCCTGAAATATCATCCATTCCTTGTAAAACCGAATAATCATGAGCTGGGTGAGATCTTCCATGTGGAATTAAAGACAAGAGAAGATGTAATTCCATATGGAAAGAAACTTCAGGAAAAGGGAGCAAGAAATGTGCTGATTTCCATGGCCGGTGAGGGGGCGGTTCTGATAGCAGAAGACGGACAGGTATTTGACGAACCTGCACCAAAGGGCAAACTGGTAAATGGCGTCGGTGCAGGAGACTCCATGGTAGCTGGCTTTGTGGCAGGCTGGATGGAGAAGAAAGACTATGAGCATGCTTTTCACATGGGAATTGCAGCAGGAAGTGCAAGTGCATTTTCAGAGAATCTTGCTACAAAAGAAGAAATTAACGCAGTTTACCGTCAGATAACTGGAAAATAAAAGGAGGAGAATGAGATGAGAATAACAGATCTTCTTGACAGAAGAAGCGTATCGTTGACAGCAGCTCCGAAAACAAAGTCAGAAACCCTGGATATGGCTGTTGATCTCATGGTAAAAAGTGAAAAGATCAGTGATCGTGAATCTTATCGTAAACAGGTATATTTAAGAGAAGAAGAGAGTACTACAGGTATTGGCGAGGGAATTTGTCATGCTGATGGATGAAGAGTTTACAGAATCTCTTCGCAATGCAGCTTCTGTAGATGAATTTATGGATATCATTGATAAAGCAGACAGTGAGAAAAAAGATATTGATGAGAGGCTTGCAGACACAGGAACGGCAGAAGGAACACAGGCGAAGATTCTGGCAGTAACTTCCTGCCCTACAGGTATCGCACATACCTATATGGCGGCAGAAGGAATTGAAAAAGCCGCAAAAGCGAAGAATTGTTTTGTCAAGATCGAGACTCGAGGATCCGGCGGTGCGAAGAATGTGCTGACAGATCAGGAGATTGCTGATGCAGACTGTATTATCGTCGCAGCAGATGCCAAGGTTCCAATGGAACGTTTCGATGGCAAGAAAGTGATCGAATGCCAGGTATCAGACGGAATCAGCAAAGCAGATCAGCTCATCGAGAGAGCAATTAACGGGGATGCACCGGTCTACCACGCAGCAGCCGGTTCTCAGGTCTCTTCCTCCAGCACAAAATCCGGAGGCAGCGTCGGACATAAAATCTATACACAGCTGATGAACGGTGTATCCCATATGCTTCCATTAGTTGTAGGTGGAGGTATCCTGATCGCGATCGCGTTCCTGATTGATGGATTAAGCGTAGATTTAAGTGCACTTCCGGCAGACCAGAGAGCAAACTTTGGTACGATCACTCCGGTGGCGGCTCTGTTTAAAGGGATCGGTGATACAGCATTTGGATTCATGCTTCCAATCCTGGCAGGATTTATTGCAATGGCGATCGGTGACAGACCGGCACTTGCACTTGGTCTTGTTGGTGGTATGATGGCAGCAAATGGTAAATCCGGTTTCCTTGGTGCTTTACTTGCAGGTTTTGCAGCAGGCTACATCATCCTTGGACTTCGTAAAGTATGTGATAAACTTCCGGAAGCATTGGAAAAGATTGCACCTGTTTTAATCTACCCTGTAGTCGGAATCCTTGTTATGGGACTGTTGATGACATTTATCGTAGAACCGATCATGGGCGGCATCAATACAGGTCTGAATAATGCCTTGACAGGAATGGGAAGCTCCAGTAAAGTAATATTAGGTATGATACTTGGCGGCATGATGGCCATTGATATGGGTGGTCCGTTTAATAAAGCTGCTTATGTATTTGGAACAGCCGCCATTGCGGCAGGTAACTATGATATTATGGCTGCAGTCATGATCGGTGGTATGACACCTCCCTGCGCCATTGCTCTGGCAACATTGCTGTTTAAGGATAAATTCACTAAAGAGGAAAGAAACGCAGGTCCTACAAACTTTATCATGGGTCTTGCATTTATTACAGAAGGTGCGATTCCGTTTGCAGCATCTGATCCTCTTCGTGTACTTCCATCCTGTATTGTGGGATCAGCAATAGCGGGAGCTATTTCAATGGCATTTAACTGCACATTAATGGCTCCACATGGTGGAATCTTCGTATTTCCTGTAGTTGGAAATGCAGTAATGTATCTTGTAGCACTGGTTGCAGGAACTGTGATTTCAGCAGTTCTTCTTGGAATATTAAAGAAAAAAACAGCATAAGTTATGTCCTGACCGGAAACGGCGGGATAGTTAATAAATAAAAACTAAAATAATGGAGGATATTAAAATGAAAGAATTCAAGTATGTAGTAACTGATAACGAAGGAATTCATGCACGTCCGGCAGGAGAACTTGTAAAGCTTGTAAAAGGTTTTGAATCTACTGTATCTATTGAAAAAGACGGAAAGAAAGTAGATTGCAGAAAACTTCTTGCACTGATGGGACTTGGTGT
>CAKRVX010000118.1 GCA_934409175.1 uncultured Blautia sp. | reverse complement strand
GCACATTTCTTCTACTTCGCGTGAATAAATCATTGTAAAACTCCTTTCAAGTATAGATTAACTTCATGTTGTTATACCCGCCACTATGCGGAACTGCTGAATGAACCACATAATGCAGATCTCTGCCGTCTGCTGAATGACTACAGATGAGTATGCCTAACAACCTAGTGTTATTTTCTCACAAAAGTGGTGATTCGTCCAGTCATAATTTGTAAAATTTTTAACTATCCTTGATTTTTTTGTGGTAAAATAAACTGATTTCAATTTACAGAAAGGATTTTTTCTTATGACAACACAGTTACCAGCTTCTTTTCTCCCGGAGAGGTTCCGGGTTATGAGCGGAAGTGTTTTGAAATTAATCGCTATTGTCCTGATGCTGATCGATCATACGGGCGTAATAATCCTGTATAATTATCCCCCCGCAACAGCAACGCTTTTTAGTTTTGGAGGTGTGGATTACAGCTGGTATCGTATTTTTCGTGATATCGGAAGGGCTGCTTTCCCTATCTTCTGTTTTCTTCTGGTCGAAGGATTTCTGCATACACATAACCGCAGGAAATACGGTCTGAACCTGTTTCTGTTTGCATGTATCTCTGAGATTCCATGGAACTTCATGTTTACCAACACCTGGAGATATGAGAAACAGAATGTATTTTTCACTTTGTTTCTGGGATATCTGGCATTCTGTGCATTAGAATACTTCTGGGATAATCAGAAAATGCAGCTTGTCTGTGTGTTGGCACTGTTGGCCGTTTCTGTCTTTCTAAAAGCAGACTACGGGTGGAGAGGATTTGTATTCCTGCTTATCATGTACTGGTTCCGCAATGAGAAAACTGCACAGGCAATTATCGGAAGCTGCTGGCTTTATTATGAATGGAAAGCATGTTTTGCATTTCTGTCTATTAATATGTACAATGGAAAACGCGGATTTGTAAAAGGAAATTTTCTAAAATATATTTTTTACTGGTTTTATCCGGTACATATCATTATTCTGATCCTACTCAGACAGATTCTGTTTCTGTCCTGAGGCCCTGTGTGCTCCTGCCTGATGCTGCGAAATTATACATATATTCACAGTTGAAGCATGGGACTGCCTTGGTCCCGTCAAAAAACGGGCGTCAGTTTCTTCACTGACGCCCATTATCTGTTTTATAATTTCAATTAGATTTCAGCTTCCAGCCCAGCTTTCCATCCTTCACATTAAGCGTATACGTTCTGTCACATCGAAGCCAGTAAGGATATTCCGACCTGGATACAAAAAACAGATTTGCATCCGGATGGCCGTTCTGCATGCTGCAGTCAATAACTTTCCAGCCGGAATTCACATGTACCTCACACCATCCATGTGGTGACTTGGGATAATAAGGTCCCCAGGCAGTTACCCCACCTTCAGCTACACGGCTGTCATATCCAAGAACCCGCGCAATATATGTCATTGTCGCAGCATAATAAAAACAGTCTCCATTTCTATGCGTAAACATATAGTTTGCATAAGCTGGAAGCTGCGCCGCACGTGGCGGTGTATCTCCTCTGTTCACATACGGATATGTACGCAAGGCCTGAAAGCACTGCCGCAGCCGTTCTCTCTGTCTGGCTTTCGGATTGGAATTTCTCATTACAAAATCTACTGCCAGTCTGATTTCCCTGGATGTTACCCTGGCTCCTGATCTGTCCACATAATAATAACCCTTTGATGCAGAACCTACAATGCGATTCTTTACCATTGCATAATTCGAACCAAAATAATAATATTTTTTACCGATCTTTTTCCATCCTTTTATTCTTTTTCCATTTTCTGCATAATATCTGTGCCTGTTTAAAGTATACAATCCCGTATATAGTTCTTTCTTTTTATTATATACTTTTCCCTTTTCTACAGTTACAGAAGTCCCAGCAGCTGAACCAGTCCATGTAGCTCCGCAGACGTCCAGCACCGGCATCAGTGTCATTACTGATACCACAGCCAGAACCAGAAATATTTTTAATGAATATCTGCCAATCTTCATTTTTTCTCCACGATCTCATTTCTCGATTTATAGATACTGTTTGCAGGTACACAGCCTCTTACAGAAGAAAGAGGATAAATATTGCAGCAACGTCCGATAACTGTTCCCGGATTCAGTACGGAACCACAGCCTACTTCTACGTTGTCGCCCAGCATTGCACCAAATTTCTTCAGGCCTGTTTCTATCTTCTCATCCCCATCTTTTACAACAACCAGTTTCTTGTCGGATTTTACATTGGAGCAGATAGAACCTGCACCCATATGAGATTTGTAGCCAAGAACTGCATCCCCTACATAATTGTAATGTGGAACCTGTACTTTATTAAAAAGTACGGCGTTTTTCAGTTCTGTAGAATTTCCTACTACTGCACCTTCGCCTACGATTGCTTTGCCGCGGATAAATGCACAGTGACGTACTTCTGCTTCTTTACCGATGATAACCGGACCATTGATGCAGGCTGTTGGTGCTACTTTGGCACTCTTTGCAATCCACACATCTTCTGATGGGTGATCATATTCTTCTTCACTTAAAGTCTGTCCCAGCTTCAGGATGAAATCGCCGATTTCCGGTAATACCTCCCATGGATAGGTTTTTCCCTCAAATAAATCCTTTGCGATAGTTTCGTTCAGATCCAGAAGATTTGCAATTGTAAAATCTTTTAACATAATATTTTCCTCTTTTCTCTCGCTATGATGACATTTTTCTGTCACAAATACATACTACTTTTGAGCGGTCGGCTTCCTGTAAGTACGTGACCGGCCTGTTCCGGACGTTGTTCTGCCTGATGTTTTCGTTCCAGATTTTGCAGCTGCATCCTTATAGTTGACTGCCGCCGCATCAAAAAACTGTCTCAAATATGGCTGGATATTGCTGTCCTCTACCTGTTTGGTACGAAGCCGTACAAAATGCTCCAGCTTGTCCATATATTCCTGTTCTGTAATGCTTCCCTCTGCCACGTAATTGAGTCCTTTTTCCCAGCTTGCGGTCAGTTCCGGATTCAGGAGCTGTCTGATGGAGCAGTTTACCACATCAAAGATCATTTCTCCCAGAAGCGTCGGAGTGATCACCTGCGTTTTCTTGTTCAGT
Source organism: uncultured Blautia sp. (assembly GCA_934409175.1). Lineage (GTDB taxonomy): Bacteria > Bacillota > Clostridia > Lachnospirales > Lachnospiraceae > Blautia_A. Next base: position 1,631 of record CAKRVX010000118.1, on the reverse strand, counting down.
GACAGATATTTGATATTGAACAGTTTCTTAAGAATCTCTGCCCTGGTAGCGCTGGTTCCGATTCCGCAGCTCTTGATCTGAGCACGGAGTTCTTCGTCCTCGATAAGCTGTCCTGCATTCTCCATTGCAAGGATCATGGAACCGGAGTTGTAACGTTTCGGCGGTGATGTCTCACCCTCTTTGATGCTCAGGCTGTCCACAGAAAGTATATCACCTTTTTTCAGGTTCTGCAATGCAGCAAGGAGTCTGCTGTCACATGCCATATCTTCTGAAGAATTGTCTGAGCCGTTCTTTCCATTATCCGAATCAGAATTTTCAGTTCTGTTTCCACCACTCATGACATCTGCCGCTTTTCGCTTCGCAAAAGAGTTTGTGGCAACTTTCAGATATCCTTCCTCCAGCAATACTTTAAATGAGGAAAAGAAGCTCTCATTCTGGATTTTCGTCACAAGACTGACCTTCTGATATACTGCAGGCGGATAGAAAATGCAGACAAATCTTCTGACAATTGTCTCATATACCCGCTGCGCAGTAAGCGAAACGCTCCTTAACGCATTTAATCCCTGTCCGGTCGGTACAATGGCATAATGGTCGGTAATCTGTTTATCGTTAACATATCTGGTCTTTACCAGATTTTTGTAATTTCCCTGTTCAATAATGTGCTGTGCGATCTCTGCTGTATGTTCATAATTACGCAGCCCGGAAATATTTTTATAAATTTCTTTTGCTGCCGCAGTGGATAATACACGGGCATCGGTCCTCGGATAAGTGACCAGTTTCTTCTCATACAGCTCCTGTACGATCTTCAGAGTTTCATCCGGGCTGATCTTGAACAGTTTGGAGCATACGTTCTGAAGCTCTGCCAGATTAAATAACAGCGGTGGATTTTTATTCTCTTTCTTTCGCTCAATTTTATCCACTGTGCACTGCAATGGCTGATTTACGGATAACTCCCGGATCAGTTTGTCTGCATATGTTTTCTCTTTAAATCCGTTTTCTTTATACAGATAAGGGGTCTGAAAGTATCTGCTGCCTTCCACAGCTCTCCACTCTCCCTCAAAATTTTCTCCCTCAAGAGCAATGTTGTTGAGCACGCGATAAAATGGAGTCTTGACAAATGCTCTGATTTCTCGCTCTCTTCGCACTACCATTCCAAGTACGCAGGTCATTACCCTTCCTACGGAAATAGCCTGATACTTCGTATTTAAATAATTTGACACACTGTTTCCATAACGCAGTGTCAGCACACGGGAAAAATTGATTCCCATGAGATAGTCTTCTTTCGCCCGAAGATAGGCTGAAGCAGAAAGATTGTCATAGGATGACAAATCTTTTGCCTCTCTGATTCCTCGCATGATTTCTTCTTCTGTCTGTGAGTCGATCCAGACTCTCTTTTCTTTTTTTCCATGGACACCTGCCATCTGTGCAACCAGACGGTAGATATATTCTCCCTCACGTCCGGAGTCGGTACACACATAAATAGTGTCCACATCCTCACGATTGAGCAGTCCTTTTACAATTTCAAACTGTTTCTGTACGCCGGGGATCACTTCGTATTTAAATTCGCGCGGCAAAAAAGGCAGGGTATCTAAACTCCACCTTTTGTATTTGATATCATATTTTTCCGGGTA
>CAKRVX010000117.1 GCA_934409175.1 uncultured Blautia sp. | reverse complement strand
CTCATAAAGTACCGACTCATCATGAATAATGGCATCTCCTCTGCCTGCCTTCAACGCTGCAAGTGTCTCAGACCAGGTCTCATAGTACAGGAAATTTGCATCCGGGCAAAGTTTTTCTGCTGCACTGGCACCTGTGGTACCGTCTACCAGCAAAATCGTCATATCTTTATTGTTCAGGTCGTCCAGACTCTGAATTTTATCATTATCCGCATTGGTCAGAATTAAGTGACCGGTACTCATATAAATATCTGTGAAATTGATTTCTTCCAGTCTTTCATCTGTAATTGCCATAGATGCTAATAATAGATCCACCTTATTGGAAGTCAGATAGGGGATACGGTTCGAACTTGTAACAATTTCAAAATCTATCGCTTCGGGATCACCAAATGCATACTCTGCCAGTTTCTTGGCAATCTCCAGATCATATCCTACATTGTTTCCGTTTTCATCTACATAACCAAATGGTGCAAAATCTGCTTTTACTCCTACAACAATTTTACCTTTTTCCTTAATCTTTTCAGGTAATTCAGGAAGATCACCTGTAGAAGTAGTTTCTTCTGCAACCGTGGTGGTACCTGTGGCAGATACATCTGCTGTTGTTACGGTTGTTTCCGCTGCACCGGAACTTTCGGCGTTCGTACTACCTGTGGAGCCGCATCCTGTAAGTGTTCCCATCATCATTACCGCCACCATTGCAATTGCCATAATTTTTCTTTTCATAATTTTTACCTCCTGTTAAATAGATGTATTTAATTAGTCCGGTCTCCCGAAATTAATTCTTTTGTTATTTTTATTCTATATGAGCTTCCACATCAATCTGCATAAGCATCTTCTGCAGAGGAAGTGCCTTTACCGTAAGCCCGGTACTGCTCACAGAAGTTCCGGCAAACTTTTCTCCGATAGCTCCATATACCGCTGTCCGGAAATCTCTATCTGTTACGTATACTCTCATTCTGCAAAGCGATGTTACCGGCAGATGATTTTCTTCCAATAATTTCAGGATATTATTGCATGCCTGTTCTGCCTGTATTCCCGGATCCCCTTCTCCATGAAAATTACCGTCCAGATCAAAACCATTCATTCCGCTAAGATATAGCTTATCTCCTGCTATTACCAGAGAACTGAAAGCTTTCTCGGAATTTGTGCATCCAAATCTGTCTGCCCCAAAGGAATAAAACTTTTTCATATCTATTTCTCCTCTTCCATAGCGTCTACTTCAACATCTGCATCAATTTCCACCCATACATCCGGTAATGCAAGTTTTGTAATGATTAAAGAAAAACAAGGTCTGATTCCTTTGAAAAACTCATCTACCACCGGCACACAGGTTTCTATGAAATCTCTTTCCGTTAAATAAAGTGTAATCTTGGTAATATTCTGAAGACTTCCTCCTGCTTCTTCAATCAGTTGTTTCAGGCACTCACAGGCTGTTTTGGTCTGTGCAACTTCATCTCCGATGTCATGCATTACACCATCAAAATCAAATCCCGTCTGTCCACGTAAAATGATATTGTGATTAGACCTGGATGCCATACACAAATGATTGTTCTGAATCAGACTTTTTTCATTTCCCAGTTTCCTTTCTTTGTTCCAGAAATTACCTGCAATATACTCTCTGTAATGTTTTGTCTTCATTTTTTCACCCCTTATATGCCTCTACATCAAGCTTTACCAACATTCTCTCTTCTTCAAGATCCACGCAAATACAACTCATGCTCGGCTGTACTTCTTTAAAGCTCTCAGCCACGGTCTGAATCACTGCCTGACAATCCTTCTGATCCGGCACGTAGATATTCACTTTACAAATTGCTGAAATATCTGCTCCTGCCTGATCCAGGAGTGTTACTACATTTTTACAGGCCTGCTTTGTCTGTAAAGCTGCATCCTTCTCTCCAATAAAATTTCCATCGCTGTCATATGCTGTCTGAGCGCTTATATAGATTTCTCCGTTCCCGGTGGAAACATCACTGTATAAGCCTTTTTTATCTGTTCCAAATCGTTCTATTTTCATTATTACAACCTTTCTTAAAAAAAAGATGCCTGACATTCCTTATGTCAAGCACCTTTGCTTTTATATTTACTGATTCTTTCTATTCTTTTTTGTAACCTGCGCCAGGAAATGCATTATGGTCATTGCAGCCATCCGAACTGTAACACCGTTCAAATCATACTGTGGTGCAACTTCCACCAGATCAAATCCTACAATATCACATTTTTCACAGATTCCTGTCAGCATATCTGTGATTTCATCATAATAAAGTCCGCCGGGAGAAGGAGTTCCGGTTCCGGATACCAGTGATATATCGTAGCAATCAATATCAAAAGTAATGTAATACTTCTTTGCCTTGGGGATCTGACTTAATACGTAATCAACCCCTTTTTCATGAACCTCTCTGGCAGGAATGATCTTACTTCCGTAAGCTCTTGCATCATCCCAGTCCGTACGCTTACTGCTGCCATATCCTCTCTGACCGATCTGGATCATTTTACCGATATGCTTCATCTCAGACATACGTCTCATGGGACTGCCATTTCCATATTTCAAAGGTCCGGCGGAATTGGTCCAATCGAGATGTGCATCAAACTGGATTACACAAATATCATCTTCTCCCAATGCATCCAGTCCTTGTGCTACTGGAATCGTAATAGAATGATCACCGCCAAGAACCACCGGCATGGCACCTCTCTCAATAATCTTTCTCACATCATTGGTAATGTTTGTAAAGGAATACTCCCTGTCTGCATGAAGGCAATCTACATCTCCACAGTCCACAATGCTGATCGGTGCCTGTAGGAGCTGTTCATCTGCATAGGGATCATACATTCCCAACGGACCTCTCGCATAATAAGTGGAAGCTTCCCGGATTCTTCTGGGTCCCAGTTTCGTACCGGATAGCCATGCTGCTCCTAAATCATATGGAACTCCTATAATTCCTATGTCTGCGTTTAATTCATCAAGATTTGTACAAATAGGGTATTTTGCAAAAGAGCAAATACCTGTAATCGGCATATTTACTTTATCCATATCTCATCACCTCTATCACTGAAACTGAACTTATGAATTCTTATGAATTGGCCGATTCATTTTTTTCTTATTATACTGATAATCATGCTAAAGTCAAATATCTATATAAAAATATATGTTATAACTTTAAAGTTATAATACGCTTGACATTTCTTCAAAAAAGTACCTATAATATCCAAAATAATATAGATTATTCTATAAGGAGAAGAAATATGTTTGAAGCTATGAATTATGTATATGAGGTCTATAAGGAAGCCAGTTTTTCTAAAGCCGCCCAGAATTTATACATTTCCCAGCCTTCTCTGAGTGCATCCATTAAACGGGAAGAGGATCGTATCGGTGTAAAAATTTTTAACCGTAATAAATCTCCCATCGAGCTCACACCTCCCGGCAAAATCTATGTCGAACATGTAGAAAAAATCATGGAAATTGAAGACGACTTTCAGAGATATATTGATGACTTCCAGAATCTGAACAGAGGAAGCCTGTCCATTGGAGCCAACAACATTTATACTTCTTTTCTACTTCCACAAATTGTGAAGGAATATCATCAGTACTACCCTAATTTGCAGATTACCATCACCGAAGGTAACACCTCCCTGGATATCAGGGAAGCCCTGGAAAAAGGTATTACCGATATTGCCCTGGATAATTTTCCCTTCGAAGGAGATTTATTCGGTAAACATTTGCTGTTTCAGGAAAAATTGTTTCTTGTTGTACCTAAAAAATATGCTATTAATGAGGCATGGAAAGAATACCGGTTAAACTATCGTGATATTCTGGAAAATAAACACCCTCTGAAAACCCTTCCGAAAGATAAATTTGTACAGATTCAGGATTTACCTTTTGTAGCATTAAAAAAAGAGAGTGATAACCGAAAGCGTTTTGATATAATCATGAACCGGTATTCTCTTGTTCCAAATATCGAATTTGAACTGGATCAGTCCCCCAGTGCTTACTATATTGCTAACAGCGGTCTGGGTGCCACATTTTCCAGCAGTACTCTGTTGCGGAATATACGCTATAGTGACAATTTATGCTTTTATAATCTGGATGAGCCGGAGCTGCTCCGTAATGTATATATTTACACAAAGAAAAACAAATATTTGTCCAAAAGTATTCTGGAATTTTTCCGTATTGCCTCTGAAAGTGATGTGATTCATTCCGACTTCTAGAATACTGTATGTGTTTTATATAAAATCCGCTACTCTCTCCAGAAAGCTCCAGATCTTTTCGCCTCTTAAGGAAAGCATACGGATTACGATTCCTTTGTGTCCACGGGTTGCCCCTGCCAGAATCTCTGTTTTTTTTGAGAGGCTTCGGATCTGCTGCAAAATTTCTGTTTCCTGCTCCCTGTCGGGAATGTACAGATAACACAATCCATTATGGGTATAGCTGTTCCACATTCCCATAGTCCCATAGTCAAACTGTGCCGGATCTATGAGAGTATGATCTGCAAATAGCAATTCCGAAGGAACATCGGCTAATTCATTTGCAAGATAAATCCGGGTTCTGCTCTGATATTTCTTCATCTCGAAAAATTCTCCCATTCCGGTTCTTCCACATGAAAATACATCACAATAGAGAAATGTAGCTGTCGGATCTACATACACCTGATGGTCTGCTGCAAAATCGCAGCCACTGAAAGGGATCATTGGATATGGCATATATCTGACTTTTGCATTTGCTCCCACATGTATGGTTACATTTTTCT
>CAKRVX010000116.1 GCA_934409175.1 uncultured Blautia sp. | reverse complement strand
ACAGGAGGTTTTTTACTTGAAGCTAAAGCTACTCCCTCCACCTGCCGAGCAGGTGGTTTATTTTTCTGCCATACAAAGACAGCCGCTGCTTTTCCTGCCAGGAATCGCTGCGGCCAACAAACAGTTATGTATATTTTATATCAAACGAAACATCTTCGCAAGTGCAAGTGCTACCACTACTACCAGCAATATCTTTACAGGATTCTGCGGCTTCTTTACCTTTATATTCAGAATAAAAAGAAGTCCTACAACAACGATTGCCACATGAATCACTACCAGAAAATACAGAACATAATAGCGTCTCATCAGATAAAGAAATGGAAGAATGATCGCCATGGAAGTGATGGGCAGTCCCTGATAATACTCTCTGCACTGATCAGTCTCACTCTGACGTCTGGTTTCTGACACGTTAAAATAAGCAAGGCGAATCACAGAAGCTACACTGTAAAACACAAGTGCTGCCACTCCACCAGGAGTATTTACACCCAGACAATAGCAGATCATTGCCGGAAAAATCCCGAAACAGACTACATCGCAAAGAGAATCTATCTGAATTCCAAAACTCTTTTCATCGTCTGTTCTGTTCTTTTTTGTTCTGGCAATTTTTCCGTCAAACATATCACACAGTCCGGAAAGTGCCAGACAGAAAATTGCAATTTTAAAATCTCCTTCCAATGCCCTTGTGATACCAAATACAGACACTCCGAGACTGATATAAGTCAGTACTACCGTATAATCATAAAATCCTAAAAACATATTTTCTCCCCTATTTTTCTTGTTCTTTTCTGCCTATTACAAGATGAGCCACACAGGTCATCACTGCGCTGATCAGCATCTGTGCATAATAGGAAATTCCTCTGCTGAGTAACATGGCAGGAAGCAGTGATTCTCCAAAAATCGGTACAAACATCACCAGATAAAGAGATTCGCTGATTCCCATTCCACCAGGTAAAGGCAGCATATCAACAGAAACAGATATAACTGACTGAAGGATCGTAAGCGTCACAATAGAATATCCATGAAATCCCAACGAACGATATACCCAATATGTAACTGTAAACAGCAAAATTCTTTGTACCATGGTAATCAGGAAAACCTTCAGGATCACCAGTTTATGTTCTGCCCAGAAAGCAGCTGTTTCGTGATACTGATCCATAGACGCTTCCAGCTTCTCAAGTCTGGTTTTCTTTGGCTTCAGAAAATGCAGATGCTCTATCAGCTTCAGGCCCTTTACCATGATCCACTTCGCCAGTCCCGGTGCAAAAACCAGAATCAGCATGAACGTCACACAAAATATGTTTAGACCTACCCCAAGATAAAACACCCACATATATTTTCCAAGATAACCTTCCAGAAACCCTTTTCCGAACAGCCATATCATAACTCCTATTACAACAAGAACTGCCTTATAAGTTATCGTAACGATCATCAGAACCAAAGTGGTAACAGGCACCGGTAATTTATCCTTTTTCATATAATAAATCTGCATAGGCTGTCCACCGGACGCAGACGGAGTAATACAGCTGAAAAAAAATCCCACAAAAGAATACAGAGCACAATGTCCCATTTTTACCTTTGCCCCAAGAGTCCTCATCATATAAAAAATGATCACAGACTCACCGAGTATAAACAACACCACGCAGACTATACTGATCAGTAAATAAACGGGATCCGCCTGCCGTACTGTATGAATGATCTCCCCCACATCTTCTCCCCGAAATACCATATATACAGTAAGAGAAAATACAAGGATCAAAAAAAACAAATTAAAAATTACTTTTTTCTTATCTTTCATTTTTACACTTTCCTATAAAGATTCCTGTATGGTACTTATTTGTTTTTTAACTTTAGCCATATTGCATAACCAGGGCACAAATCTTGATAACTCTGTGTTTTATTTATTCACAAATAAAACACTATAGCTTGTCTATTATATCATACACTGGCTCTTCTGCATATCATAAATTATGGAAATTTATGTATATAAAAAATATCATCATGGAGGTATCTGTATGAAACCATTACTGGATATTACAGATGTCTGTCTGTCCTACCACAGTTTATCAGGGGAAACCCCAGCCCTTTCTCATATATCTTTTCAGCTGATGCCTGGTGAATTCCTTGCCATCGTCGGTCCCTCCGGATGTGGAAAATCCACATTACTGAATCTGATCAGCGGATTGATCAGACCTGAACAGGGAAAGATCCTTCTCGATGGAAGACCGGTCTCTGCCGGAGACCGCCGGATTGGATATATGTTGCAAAAGGATCATCTGCTGGAATGGCGGACAATTTATAAAAATGTTCTTCTCGGACTGGAAATCCGCAAGGAACTTACTGATGAAAAACTTCTCTATGTAGACCAGCTTCTTTTAGATTATGGTTTGGACAAATTCCGTTTTGCGCATCCTTCTCAATTATCAGGAGGAATGCGCCAGAGGGCAGCTCTCATCCGTACTCTCGCCCTGAAACCGGATCTTCTTCTCCTTGATGAACCATTCTCGGCTCTGGATTATCAGACCAGACTCAATGTCAGCGATGATATTGGCCGGATCCTGCGTCAAGAACAAAAAACTGCAATCCTTGTCACTCATGACATTTCAGAAGCCATCAGCATGGCAGACCGGGTAATCATCCTTTCCTCCCGGCCTGCCATTATTCGTAAGATCATTCCTATCATTTTCGACATGGAAAACCGTACACCAATGGCCTCCCGAAATGCCCCTGATTTCAAAACTTACTTCAATCTTATCTGGAAGGAGCTGAATCATGATGCCTGAATCCTCTTTTTATCAACAGAATTATATCCGTCATCATAAAAAAGAAAAAAGGATGATTGCCTTTCTGAGAGTTTTCATCCTCTTTCTCTTTCTGATCCTGTGGGAAATTTCCGCCAGAACCGGACTGATCGATTCCTTTATTTTCAGCAGCCCCGGACTGATCTGGCATAGCTTTTACAGAATGTGCACAGATGGTTCCATCTTTCCGCATCTTTATGTAACTATTGCCGAAACTCTGATCAGTTTTCTGTTTGTAGTGCTTTTGGGTTCAGCTATTGCAGTTCTTCTGTGGGTCTGTCCAAGGCTGGCCCAGATTACGGAACCTTATCTGGTAGTATTGAACAGCCTTCCAAAATCTGCACTGGCCCCTTTGCTCATCGTATGGCTTGGTGCCAACGAACGAACCATCATTATCTGCGGAATGTCAGTCGCTATCTTTGGTTCTATTCTGAATCTCTACACCGGATTCTGCGAAGCGGATGCGGAAAAACTGAAACTCATTGAAACACTTGGTGGTGGAAAAAAAGAAAAACTTACAAAGATCATTCTTCCATCTTCTGTTCCACTGCTTCTGAGTGTCATGAAAGTAAACATCGGTCTCTGTCTGGTGGGTGTCATCATAGGAGAATTCATCGGTGCCAGAAAAGGTCTTGGTTATCTGATCATTTATTCCAGTCAGACCTTCAAGCTTACCTGGGTGTTGATGTCCATTATCATTCTGTGCATCATCGCAATTATTTTATACGAAGTTTTGAGCCTCATTGAGAAATACTCCCGCAGATAACAAACTGTATATTTTTTTCCTCTGCATTATATACAACGATAAAATCCCGGCTTTGTATTCAATATTTACAGATATTTCTGTCGGATAACCTTAAAAGGTCCGGATAGCCCGGCGCTGATTCCTTTCGGATACGCCAGGTCACCCGGACCTTTTTCAAAATCTTTTTATTTTGCACACAGCGCCAGAAACGATTTATGTATCTCGTCACATTCGTCCAGTTCAGGATGAAATGCCAATGCGATCTGGTTTTTATATTTTACCGCTACAATTCTGTCTTCTACTGTTGCAAGTATCTGTACTCCGTCTCCAGCTTCTGCCACATACGGGGCACGGATAAAAGTCATTGGAACTTCTCCGATTCCTTCCAGTTTAGCTTCTGTATGGAAACTGCCAAGCTGTCTTCCGTAGGCGTTACGCTTTACCGTCACCGGCATAGTCTGCAAGTGGCCGGCCTCTCCGCCTTCGAGGTTGTCTGCCAGCAGGATCATTCCCGCACAGGTGGCAAGTACCGGCATCCCCGCTTCTATCTGAGATTTGACTGTATCAAACATTCCCAGTTCTTTCAGAAGCTTTCCCTGTACTGTACTTTCTCCTCCGGGAAGTACCAGACCATCATAATCCTGTTTCAGATCTTCTGCTTTTCTAAGTTCAATACAAGATACCCCAAGTTTCTCAAGTTTTCTCTCATGTTCGATAAAAGCACCCTGCACTGCCAAAACTGCTATAGTCATTATTTACCTCTTTCTGCCATCAGAATCTGGATTTCACTCTCATTGATACCAACCATGGCCTCTCCAAGATCTTCAGACAATTCTGCGATCATCTTCGCATCCGTATAATTTGTTACTGCCTTTACGATGGCATTGGCTCTTTTTGCAGGATTACCGGATTTAAAAATACCGGAGCCTACGAATACACCCTCTGCGCCAAGCTGCATCATCAAAGCTGCATCTGCAGGAGTTGCAACACCGCCTGCTGCAAAGTTTACAACCGGAAGTTTGCCGTTTTTATGTACATATTCCACCAGCTCATATGGCACCTGGAACTGTTTCGCAGCTTCAAAAAGCTCATCCTCTCTCATACTGGTAAGCTGTGCAATAGCGCTGTTCATCTTACGCATGTGACGCACTGCCTGAACGATATCCCCTGTTCCAGGCTCCCCTTTCGTACGAATCATGGAAGCACCTTCGTTGATTCTTCTCAGTGCTTCACCAAGATCCTTTGCTCCACATACAAACGGAACTTTGAAGTTTCTTTTATTGATATGGTAAACATCATCTGCAGGAGATAATACTTCACTTTCATCGATATA
>CAKRVX010000115.1 GCA_934409175.1 uncultured Blautia sp. | reverse complement strand
TATTGATGTATCGCAGAACACAATTTATTTTGTCTTTGGTAAGCTTCCGCATCGCTTATCTTTGTTATTATCTTAACAATATAAATAAAAAAAGAAAGTTACACTTTCAATCAAATGTAACTTTCTCACAAAATTTGTGCAATAGCTACGAAAATCGACAGGTAAAATTATACAAATTTTTTTACCAGTTTTTTTTCTAACTAACAGGTTATAACTATGATAATATTTCAAGTTTTTCAAACAATTCGGAGAGTTTTCCTGGCATTCCATCTACAAGAACTGCAGCCAGCCCCTGGGGCGTACATTTCATTTCTCCCAACACCCATTTCACAGTCATATAGATTGAACTCTGGCAATACATTTCCAGAATGCAATGAATTGTTTCGTCTGGAACTCTCCCTGTCTTCTGGCGAATCAGATTCTCATAAAACTCCAGGATCAGTTCAAAATCATGCTGCCGCAGGCTGTTCTGATTGTCATATCGAAACGCAGCAGCAAAAAAAATGTGTTCTTCCTCAATATAAGTAAATTTCTTTACCAAAGCATCATATACCGTTTTTCCCATTCCCATATGTTCAAAAGATTTCGCCAGAAGCTTATCAAAATACCAGTTGATCAAATCAAATTTGTCCATAAAGTTCCTGTAAAAAGTCTGACGGGTAACGCCGCAGTTTTCTGTGATCTGTTTCACTGTAATATTATCTACAGATGTTGTCTTCATGCATTCCTTCATAGATTGTGCAAGACGGTATTTTGTTTTTTCACCTTTTCCGGTTTCAGTTATCATGTCCATAAAATTCCTTTCGCAGGCACATTTGATATAATTATTATACCACTTCCTTATCAATATTTTTATATCTCTGTTTTTATTTTCTCTAAAATGTTATAATCATCTAAGAAACACAGCAGATATTTTAGAATACTTCTGATAACCAGTCTTGTTTTGGAAAGGAGACATACTTATGGATTTTATAAAAGAAGCACTTTCCATGGGCTTCGCAAATGCAGCTATCATGGATACCAAAGATCTGGTATTTGTACCAGAATACAGACAGTTCTGTGAGGACAATCTTTGCGGAAATTATAACCTGGTTCCGGCCTGTCCTCCGACTTGCGGAACAGTAGAAGAAATGCATGAAAAAGCATTAAAATATGAAAAGACATTAGTTCTTCAGACTATGCTGGAACATCCCCTTATGGATCCGGTTCTTTTTAAGAAAGCCAAACATGAGCAGAATATTCTGACAGAAAAACTGGCACAGCGTATGCAGGCAGCTGGAAAAGAAGACGTTCTGATCATGAGTGCAGGTCCATATAAAAACTGTTCCTGTATGTCTGCTTATAGCGTAGATGCTCAGAAAATGGCCGATTCTGTAGGTATGATCTGCTGGGCAGATGATTCCAATGTAAGATTTTTCACTCAGATTCTGTTTCACAAATAAAATTCAGGCACCGGTTTCAACCGATGCCTGAATTTTTATTTAAGTTCTTTAATGTAATTTACAAGATCATCCTTTTCAGCCTGTGACAGCTTACGTACATTTGCGAATGCACTGACAAAATTTTTCAGAGAACCCTCATAGGAATCATCAACAATCTGCTGAGCATAATTCTCAAAATACTTCTGCTTTGTAACAGCTGGAATATAAAGAGCACGCTTTCCGCTTTTATCAATGTTCAGAAAACCTTTCTGAGCAAGACGTGTAAGGAATGTATTTACAGTTTGCTTTTTCCACTCTTTTTTTGCCTCGTTATTAAAGTAGTTCATAATTTCAGAAAAAGTCCCCGGTGTTTCTCTGGACCATAAATAATTCAAAATATAAAATTCAGTTGCGCTCATCGCGTTGCGTACCATTATTAAGTCCTCCTTATTAGTGATATATTTATAGTACATATATACATCTTATTTTAATATAAAACATAGAATATTACTAGGTGAAGATTTATACAAAAATTACCACCAAAAATAGTCTATTTTTATCAGACAGAAGCTTCCTTAACCATACAATATTGTTTCAACCCAAAATGTTGTTTTTCTACAATACCGTATACCTTAAATCCAAAATGCTCATAAATAGGAACATTATTGGAATTATGCGTCTCAAGAGAAATCAGCATTTTATGTTCCTGCGCATAATCAATTACCTCATCCATAAGAAGTTCTGCCAGTCCATGATGCTGGTGAGCCGGATCTACAGCCAGATAGATCACATGGAGTCTTTCCGTCTGATGAAGCTGATCCGTCCAACTGGAATTCAGATAATCTTTTCCCTGTACAAAATTCCAGAAAGTTTTCAGACTGGGGTCCTCTTTAATCAGCCAGCCATCTGTGGTAAGCAGAGCTTTCGCTTCTGTGAGACAATACTGCAGGAAATTATAATGCTCTGTTTCATCAGAAACTACCAGAATACTGTTCAGTTCACTGCTGTCCGAATAGATTTCACAGGTGTGATAAAACTCTGTAAGGTCACAGGAAAAAAGTTCCGGCAAAAGCCGCTTTCTGGTAGCATCGTCAGGAATCAAAGCATGATATAAGGGATCCTGTGCGAAACAGACAGTCAATAATTTCTGCAGTCGCGGCAAATCTTCTTCCTGTACTCTGTATAACTTATCACTTTCCATAGTATGTATAAATCTCCTTCATTTATTCTGCTATTTCTTTTAACATAATGCAAAGTCTGGAAACAGACTGTTTCAAATATCGGATATCATCCATATAATATGCTCTCTGTCTGCGAAGAGCAGCTTCCAGCCGTCGGATTTCTCCATCAAGTTCAGGAGCTGTTTCATTCATTCGTTCTTTTAGTTTCTGAACCATTCCATACAGATTTTCATGATGCATAATGCGCCCTGTTCCCCACATCAGACGATCCTTCGGTTGATGAAGAATATATTCCGTAAAATGATAATATACCTCTTCATCAAAAAGAAACGCATACATATTATTATCTACTCTGTAAAGGGCTTTCAGAGCATCTGTAATGTTATTTTTCTTCAGAGCAGCACTCGCCTTCTCCAGTTGCTGAATATTCCATGCAGCAGCCTCCTGGGGAAATATAACCTCGTCCTGCCAGTTCAGACGTACCAGATAATCCTGGGCTTTGCGGAAAATATACAGAAGTTTCTTTCCCTGTAAATACCATTTTTCACGAAAAGCTATCTTTGCTGACGTTTCTGTCAGACTCTGATATTCTCTGTTGATCCGGCAGATTGTGCCATAGATCTTTTCCCCCAGTTCAGCTGCACTCTCAAGTAAAATCAGAAGTTCTTTCTGTTCTGCCTCTGCCAGATTCAGAGAGCTATCTTTTACACTGTTAATAACCGCATTCATTGTATTACCGAAATTCAATGGCGGCAGTACCAAACGGTCAAATGCCATGATCAGCTTCAGATAGCACTGATGATGAAAACGATAAACCGGTTCCTGATATACATCCTGATTATCATACTGCGAATGATAATAATTTTGCATAAATGGACCTGCACTGAAATCATTGACTGTGGACGGAATCCCTGCAATGGCCATGGAAAAATCATCTGACCAGGTCTCAATGGGATAAAGAACTGTAATTCCATCCGGATATGCTTCTCTGGGTACAGTAAGAGATTCTGTAAATTGACGTATAAAATCTGCATACTCATAAGTACAGCGGATGGCGTCCTGGGTATTATGAGCATGAGCCGGAAGCTCAAAATTCAGATTGGCAATCACCTTTCCCTGCCATTCCGGATGCAGACGAAACACCTGATTATAAGCACCAGTAGACCAGTCATATTTGGAATCGATCACTCCCCATTCTTCTGCTGCCATGGCACAGAAAACAATGGTATGCGCAGGTTTATATTCACCCATTACCAGGGCGCGCGCAATTCCCAGCATCATTGCAATAGCTGCATTGTCATCCTGAAATCCGTCAAAATAAGAATCGTAATGAGCAGATAACAAAATCATGGAATCCGTCTCTGTTCCCGGGATCTTTCCCACAATATTACTAGCCTTTACTTCCGGCATAACTTTTGAATATGCATCAAGAAAAACAGAAATAGCTTTTTTTTCGTTCAAATCTCCTAACTCGTCTTTCAAAATGCGGGCATCTGCCTGAGACAGCGAAAATGCAGGCGCAAAATCAGGTCCTGCAATATCCTGTGCATTCAGAGCAGTCTCTGCAATTTCTCCATATCCATTGGCCTGAACAGCGATCACTGCTGCTGCACCTCTCAGATACGCCTGATATACCGGAAAGCTGATCCACCATTCATCACGCTGGTTAATCTCCACCATGACCAGCTTACCTTTCACATTCACATTTTCATAATCGGCAGCTGTGCCTTTTCCCAGATAAACCAGTTCATATTCCTGAAATCCATCCGTTTCAAAGTTTGTCTGATAACCTCCCATCTGAAATTCATGTTCCTGCCCTCCAGCATCCCTGAACTTCAGAACAGCTTTTTTAAACTCCCATCCATCCAATGTGAATGTATCCTTCGTTACGTCTTTAAGACCTATGCTCTTCATTTCTTTGTAAAGCATCTCACCTGTAGCTGTCTCTGCATCAGAGCCTGCAGTACGATAACCCAGAACAGGATTGGTTTTCTCTTTTTCCATGCGTTTGGCCAGCTGATAAGACCAGTCTGTGTCAATGCAGGAAATACAGGAATCTTCTATGTTCAATTTCCTCGCCTCTTTCCTGATATATTACGATAGTGACATTTTAGCATAGAAAATTGGATGGAACAAGAATTTTGATTATTATAAAAAGGGAACTGCATATGCAATTCCCTTTTTCTTAGCCTTTCACAGCTCCAACTGTGAAGCTTTCCTGAACCTGTTTGCTCAATAATAAATATATCAGTACGGTTGGTAATGTAGCAATTACCATGCCAGCTCCGATAATTCCCCAGTTTGTTGAATGTTCCCCTACGAAAGACATGATTCCTACCGGAAGTGTCTTATACTTGGAATCATCTACAAATGTATTTGCAAATTCCGTAAAAAAATACCCTTCTTTCTCTCAATCAATATTTATCCAGAAAAAAAAGGTACAAAAAAACCAGCTAATAACTAGCTGGCCTTCTCACTGTATCTTCAAAACTACATACATGTTGACATTTCCTTGAGAATTAACTTCCTGCGATTCTTGGTCAAGCCCTCACCCGATTA
>CAKRVX010000114.1 GCA_934409175.1 uncultured Blautia sp. | reverse complement strand
TTGGATGTGAATGTTTTTCTATAATCCACGTTAAGTCTCAACTCTACGTTCTTTTTGATCTTCGCACAGATCATATCCTTATCTTCATCACTTAA
The DNA here is from genome assembly GCA_934409175.1 of uncultured Blautia sp. Lineage (GTDB taxonomy): Bacteria > Bacillota > Clostridia > Lachnospirales > Lachnospiraceae > Blautia_A. Next base: position 5,316 of record CAKRVX010000114.1, on the reverse strand, counting down.
GATCTTTGCTGTCTGTGCCGGGGTCTTATCTTTTTTGGTCCGCTGCTTTGTATACCACATTTTCTTCTCATAATAAGAATTTGGAAAACTTGCAAGGATATATGGGTAATCCTTATAGTTCTTTGGCAGGTTAATGATTCTTAACACCTGTCCGTCGTAGGAAAGTTTGAATCTCTTTCCTTTGTTTTTCAGGCGATTTATCATCTTCTTTGCTTCGTCCTTTGTGATCTTTGTCTTTGGCAGGAATTTCCGGGTGCTGGAATATGTTCCGTTACTCTTTCCTACCATAATGCCCTTGGTGAAGCATTTGTACAGGGATTCCTTATATTTGTCATCAGCCTTCTTGATATCACTGATACGGTTAAAGTATTTCACATAGCCATACAGATCGTAGTTATAGGAGTTCTCCCCTCCATTAACTGCGGAATCAGCTTCATTCAGGAGATATGCTGCTATCTCGTTTGTAGTAGCGGCAGCGGTATTTTTTATGCCGGCATTCTTTAATACATCTTTCCCTGTTACTTTCTGCACCTGGCTGGCAAAATCCTTGATGCTGATCTGGTTCTTCCCGATAGTAGTTGTTTCTGTAGTCTGATTTGCTGTATCTGTCGTTGCTACCACACCGGTATCTGCAGTCTGTGTATCAACGGCCGCCTTTACGCTCTGGGTATGTCCTGCAGCTGCTACGGAAATTCCCATTACAAGGGCAAGTGCAATTCCGGATGCCTGACGCATGGAATATCTCAGGTGCTGTCTGTTGCTGTTTTTTAACCATTTGTTTTTCATATACATTTCCTCCACTTTATACTCTGGTTTCCTTTTGGAAACACCTGTTTTCTTTGTTCTGATACCACTATAACTTCTTTTTTTACGAATGGCAATAAAAATAGGAGAAAAGAAATACCAGAATTTTCAAAAAAGTATAGGAACAATCAAATGGTATTTGTCAAGCAGAAAAAGAAAACCATGCGGTATAAAAATTTTTAGTGATAATTTCATAAAATTTACCATATGAGCTGTTTGTCGAAATCCGCGCAGATATCAGGATCGATAAAAGAGCCATCCAGATGGATGACTCTTTTATCTAGTGCCTATTTAATTGATCGTGCAAGCGCTACCGTTTCAGCATCTATGCTGCTTGATTTGAAAAACTATTCTGCTTTCCACAATCAGGCTTTCATAAGAGCCAACGCTTTCTCGTATTCCTCCTTGGAATACTGCTTAAGGATTTTCTCCTCAGACGCCCCAAGGGAAATCGCAAACTTGACTGCATTGATACGTTCCTCTTGCCGTCCCATATTTTTTAATCTTTCAGCAACATCACACATGTTCTTCACCTGACCTTTCATTTCATCGCATATAACTTTTTCATAGTCCCGGTCCCCTGTCATAACAGATAAAAGTTTTAAGACTTCATCTACGTGCTGGATTTCTGTTGGGTCATCCGCAACATAGCCAGGGTTCCTTCTTTTGTTAACGAAAAAACGTGCGACAACCTTGAAATCGCTTTTAAACATTTCAAGCTGTTCATCCGTACAACTGGTGGGTAATCGTCCTTACACATTTTTCCATCCTCTATTCTGACTCCTTCTCTCCAATCGCTGCCTCCATGACCGATTCCACTGACACCACTTCCGGTCCATCCGCAAATGCTTCCTCTGCATCGGCTGCCTCCATCGGATCTTCATACTCTTTCTTTTCCTCGTCCTCCCAAAGCGAATCATATTTTTTACGTTCTTTTAGTTGTGCCATCATTCCGGCATTTTTCGCCATGATGTATAGATCCTTATCAAATTCCATCAGCTTTTTCTCATCCTGCATAGGCACCTGGTCCCCATGCATGATGCGTCTGGCTACAGTCATGATTTTTCCCATTTCTTCCCCATAATCTTTTGCCACTTCCCCTTGCTGCTTTGCCACAACACTGTTGAACTTGCTGTTCCACTGCTCCATAAGCTGACTTACATAGCTCTGATACTCATCGTATTTCTCTGCAACCGCATTATATTTCAGTTCCAGCGTGGCTGCCTCATCAGCATACCGTGTTTTGCCATCCGGTGTATTTTCCATCCGTTCCTTTAACTCATTCCGCTGCTTTGACAATTTGAATTTCTGCTCATTGTATGTTTTTAGAACAGAACTGTAGATTCCCCTTGCCTCTCCTGCTTTCATAGTATCCCCTCCGTGAAATGTGCCCTTCATGCCCCTTATGTCTATTATATCGGACTAATCACGTGATTCTTTATTCATGCGTAGATTTATCTAAACGTAAAACTCTCTACGTCTTAAAGACATATATGGTTTCTTTGCGCGAATACTGCGTGCCTGCTGCAAATCAATATCCAATTTCCTGCTCAAACAGTTCTATCGGTTCTTTTTTTGTATTCACTGTCGGGACAAGAATGCAATCCGCCCCCCATCAACGCTTCTGTACGGATACTTTCCGGATAATGCCGATCAAAACATACCACAATGCCAATTTTTCCAAACGGCGTATCCCATACATGAAATCCATCATCAGACGGCAAATAATAATCCTGCTCATAAAAAAGTTCTGCCTGCGCGACATGAACCATCTTCTGTATTCCAACAATTAATCCATCTTTATCCATCCAAAGACTGGCATCATACGCTCTATGATTGTCCTTTCCTTCCTCCGGCTTTAAATACAAATTAGGGACAGCCATAATCTGATGTTTTTTACAGGCCTCCTGAAATGCTTTTACTATTTGAGAATCCAAAGCCACTTGATAGGCTGATTTATCCTGCCCCTCAAATTGTGGAAAAAATTCTGTCAGCTGAACCTCCGGAAATAAAATCATATCTGCATGATTTTTTGCTGCTTCCGCAATCGTATTCAAACTTTTATTCAGATTTTCCTTAACACTTCCCGCATTCGCCATCTGATACATTGCAAGTTTCATGATATCTCGCTCCCACGGAACTGGTGTCAGGCACCTCGTTCCTAAATTTCTTTCCTCTTACATTCCCTTTAATTTTATGATATAATAGTTTCTGTTGCAATTTAATATTGAAATAAAATAACGACAATAAATATCGGTGTGGCTTTTGTCCGGTGGCCATCCACTGCTATTTATTGTCGTTTTTTGTTTCCCACGAAAAGGAGTTATTTTTATGCCAAAAACAAAATTTCAAAGTATTATTTTTACTGCTCTGATGGTCTTTTGCATGGTTTTCTGCATAACCGTCTACACCATTTCACTAAACAGCGGTGTTTTTGATTTCCAGACGTTTTCTCTGGCAATTCGTGAAATGTGGTTGGAATATATTGTTGTTTTCTGCCTGATTTTCTTCTTGATTACAAACACTTCCAAAAAATTAGCCTTCCGGATCATCCAACCAAATTGCTTACCGCCCATTTTTACAATCCTGGCCATTCAATGTTTTACCGTATGTCAGATCGTTCCGGTTATTACTCTTTTTGCGACTTTCGTACATAATGGAATCACACCGGATTGGTTTTTTCAATGGATAAAACTTGCTGTTATCTGCTTTCCTATGGCTTTGTGTATTCAGGTTTTCTTTGTAGGTCCATTGGTACGTTTCGTTTTCCGGGCACTTTTCAAAAATAACTGACAATACTTTAAGAAACATGGCAAACTGACTTGCAATAAAATCAGCTTGCCATGTTTCGATAATTTGCTGTCTTTACAAGCGTAACCATTACCAAAACTTCTGTCTACTAAATTTTTACTCCCTGAAAAATAATAGAAATGGTAAAAATACCATCCATCACCTCTCCCGTTATAGAACCATTCAGGCGTTCTACCAACTCTTTTGCAATTGACAACCCCAACCCTGTTGCGTTTTTGCTTCTTGCTTTGTCTGCCTTATAAAAGCGGTCAAACACCTTACTGGCATCCATCGGTTCCTGTATATAATAGCCATTTTCAAAGCAAATCTGTACGGTATCTGTATCGGTTGTAAGGCAAACCGAAAGATAATGTTTCCGTGTTCCATACAATTTTTTATTATATTCTGGAAAATGCGATGAAGTGCAGGTTCATTTCCCTGAATCAATATATTCTGTTCCGGAACAGCAATGAGCGGTTCCATGCCTCGTTGCTTAATATCTTTATAGAAGCTAAAAAGTACACTCAATAGGATTTCATTCACAGCACACGGATATAGCTCTACTTCATACGCCCTGTTTGTGAGTTTGGCGTAGGTAAATAGTTCGTCAAGCATTTCTTTCAATGAAGAAAGACGGTCAGCAATGCCGGATATTTTCTCTTTTCACTCCCTGTTCTATCAGTTCTGTATCATATTTCTTTTCCCATATCTGCCGCTTTGCAGCCTCATTGGAGCGCAGATCATAATCATCCCGCAGATCTACCAGCATTCCTAATACAAATCCATGATAAAACCTCTCTGGCTGTGCATTTGCCGATGGATGTGTGCCCGTGTCAAAACTACTAAACGTCGTCAGTGCAACTTCATTCATATAGACGTTCATTTCTTTTAAATTTCCATTTGTTCTTTCGTCTGCGCCGGGGCTGTCCGAATCAATTGATTTACCAGTCCATTGGAACTTGTCGAAGCCCAATAAGGACGCTGCTGCCGCTCCTGCAAAAAATTTGTAATTGACCACGGATTGTATATATCCCAATATCCGTGCACATACGCTTCCTGCATTGGGGTGTCATATTCATCCAGAAGAATAATAACATTTTTTCCATAATACTTTGCCAGATATTTTGTCAAATCTTTTAACACATTCTGTGCGGTTACATCATCTTTGCCCTCCCACCACTCTTTAATCAGACTGGTTTTATCTACATAAAAGCAGTCATTTTCTCTTATATATGCAAAATCCTGTTTTCCAATGCTAATGACTTTCTTCATGATGGACGTTCCTTTCTCTCCTGATCATCTTTTCTTATTATAAAACGCAACCTATACTTTAAGTCAAGTATATAATTTTTTATAAATATAAATATAAAAAAGGCGACAGCCTCTCGCCATCGCCTCATAATATGTTTTCTTTTAGAAATCAGTTAATGTAGCAGCTCTCTTTTCTAAGAATGCTCCCATGCCTTCCTTCTTGTCATGTGTATCATTGACAACGCCAAACAGGTTAGCCTCCATCTCAACAGCGTTCTTGATATCCATGTCATAACCATTGTTGATTGCAGCCTTTGCAACAGATACTGCATAGCTTCCCTTAGAAATAATCTTTGCTGCCATAGCCTTTGCAGTTGGCATAAGTTCTTCCTTGGCAACTACCTTATTTACAAGACCGATGCGGTATGCTTCGTTTGCATCTACGTTGTCGCAGGTGAAGATCATTTCTTT
>CAKRVX010000113.1 GCA_934409175.1 uncultured Blautia sp. | reverse complement strand
GTGCAGCGCTATCTTGCATGGTTCAGAGATTTTGTAAGGGGAGATATGGGAGTATCTCTCCTTTATCGTCAGAAAGTAACGAAAGTAATCGCAGTGAAGCTTGGAAATTCTCTTTTTTTGATGATGATCGCGTGGGTTCTGTCTGGAGTGATCGGATTTCTTCTGGGTGCTCTGGCAGGAATGAAACGTGGAAAAACGATTGATAAGGTGATTAAAGGATATTGCCTGGTTATCTCCAGTACACCTGCTTTCTGGATTGCAATGCTTCTTCTGATGATTTTCGGAGTATGGATGAAAATATTGCCGATCGGATTGAGTGTCCCGGTAGGTGTGGAAGCCAGTGGAGTGACCTTCCTTGACCGTATGCGTCATGCGGTTCTTCCAGCTGTGACATTGTCCATTACAGGGATTTCTAATATTGCCATGCACACCAGAGAAAAAATGATCGATATCTGCGACAGTGATTATGTACTCTTTGCCAGAGCAAGAGGGGAGAGTACCTGGGAAATTTTCCAAAATCATGGATTCCGCAATGTGCTGGGACCTGCGGTGACTTTACAATTTGCTTCTATCAGTGAGATATTTGGCGGTTCCGTGCTTGTGGAACAGGTATTTTCCTATCCGGGACTTGGACAGGCGGCAGTCAGTGCAGGGCTTGGAAGTGATATGCCACTTTTGATGGCAATTACGATCATCAGTGCGTTATTTGTGTTTAGCGGGAATCTGATCGCGAATATTCTCTATGGTGTAATTGATCCAAGAATACGAAGAAGAGGTGTGGTGAGGTGAAAGAAGCAACTACATTTCCAGAAAAAAGATTAGATGTATATCCTGAAAACGAGGAAGGATATAGAAAAAAGAAATGGAACAGAAGAAAGACAACCATAGTTCTCCTGATTGTAGCAATAGGCTTTCTGGCAGCTGTCTGTATCGGTGGATTTTTCTGTAAGGAAGCGGCACAGGTAACAGACTTTTCCAGAAAGAATCTGCCGCCCTGTCTGAGTTATCCGTTCGGAACAGACTGGCTTGGAAGAGATATGTTTGCCCGAACGGTCAGAGGACTTTCTATCAGTATCATTATAGGAGTCTGTGCTGCTACATTCAGTGCAGTTATGGCATTTATACTTGGTGTTGTTTCTGCAACTATGGGAAAAACAGCAGATGCTGTTGTGACCTGGTTTATTGATCTGGTAATGGGAATCCCTCATATGCTGCTTTTGATTTTAATCTGTGTGGCATGTGGAAGAGGATTAAAAGGTGTGATTACAGGAGTTGCGTTTACACATTGGACTTCTCTGGCGAGACTGATCAGAGGAGAAGTGCTGCAGCTTAAGGAACAGATTTATATTAAGACCGCAAGAAAACTTGGAAAAAGTAATCTGTATATTGCCACGAAACATATGGTACCTCACCTGCTTCCGCAGTTTATTGTAGGTCTGGTTCTGCTTTTTCCTCATGCGATCCTGCATGAATCCAGTATTACATTCCTGGGATTTGGCCTGTCAAATGAACAGCCTGCCATTGGAATTATTCTTTCGGAAGCAATGAAGTATCTGGTCACCGGGAAATGGTGGCTGGCGTTATTTCCGGGAATTATGCTGATCCTTACAGTAGTATGTTTTTTCACAACGGGTGAAAATCTCCGCATGCTGCTTGATCCAGCCAGTGTGCATGAATAGGAGGGCAGAAAGTTGGAAAGAGAAAAAATTCTGGAAATCAATCATATGAAGATTTCTTTCTGTCAGTATCAGAAAGGAATGCATCAGACGGAACTTCCGGTGATCAGAGATTTAAATGTAACGGTTCATGCCGGGGAGATGGTTGCAATCGTGGGTTCCTCAGGATCAGGGAAAAGTCTTCTGGCACATGGAATATTGGGGATTTTGCCATATAATGCATCCATGAAAGGCGAGATTCGATATTGTGGGGAGTCGCTGACAGAGAAAAAAATCAGGAAACTCCGTGGAAAGGAAATCGTTCTGGTTCCGCAGAGTACTTCTTATCTGGATCCGCTTATGAAAGTCGGGCAGCAGATATGCAAAGGAAAGAAAAACCCAGAAAAGAAACGGAAATTGAATCGGATTTTTGAACAGTATTCTCTGGATAAGAAAGTTCAGGAACAGTATCCATTTGAACTTTCAGGTGGAATGACAAGAAGAGTTATGATTTCTACAGCGTTAATCGAGACACCGAAACTGGTCATTGCAGATGAACCAACTCCCGGGCTGGATCCGAAGCTTGCCAGACGTGCAATGGAACATTTCAGGCAGCTTGCAGATATGGGGGCGGCAGTGCTTATCATTACGCATGATCTGGAACTGGCACTTGATATAGCAGACAGAATACAGGTTTTTTATGCGGGATATACGATTGAGGATGCAATGGCAGAGGATTTTGCGAAAGAAGAAACATTGCGTCACCCGTATACAAGAGCATTGTGGAGAGCCATGCCGAGGAATGGATTTCATTATATCGATGGAGTACAGCCGTATGCCAGAGATATGAAGCCGGGATGCCCGTTTGCACCACGTTGTGAGAAATGTACGGACAGATGTCGGGAAAAAGAAGTTCCGTGGCGTTCATCCGGAAATGGTTATGTGAGGTGTGTGTATGATTCTTGAAGTAAGAAATCTTTCTTTTCGATATAAAAATAAGGGCAGACAGATATTAGAACAGTTCAGTCTGCAGGCAGACAGTAATGAGAGAGTTGGGATTGCAGCGCCAAGTGGTTTTGGAAAAACAACATTATGTAAGCTACTTGCAGGATATGAACAGCCGGAGAGTGGAGAAATTCTTCTGGATGGAAAACTATTACAGTCCTATAAAGGGTACTGCCCGGTACAGATGATCTGGCAGCATCCGGAACAGGCAGTGAATCCGAGACTGAGAATGAGAAGCGTTTTTGAAGAGGGTGATGAGGTAGATCCGAAGCTTATGGAAAAGCTGGGAATTGAACCGGACTGGCTGAACCGTTTTCCAACAGAACTTTCAGGAGGCGAACTACAGAGATTCTGTATTGCAAGAGCCTTAGGAAAAAGAACCCGGTTTCTTCTGGCAGACGAGATCAGTACGATGCTTGATCTCGTTACGCAGAGTCAGATCTGGCATTTCCTGATAGAAGAAACGCAGAAGAGAGGAATCGGGATGATCATAGTCAGTCACAGTGCGGAACTGACAGAAAAAATATGTACCAGAACAGTGAGACTGAATCAATAGAAAATGGACCTAGGCAGGCGGAAAAATGTAGAATAATTTGAAAGGTGACAGAATGCTTGGGATAAAATATTCTCAGGCATTAAGAAAATTGTATGGATATACGGATGAAACAGATTTCCCGGATATATGGGAGTCATGGATGAACTGTATTGTTCCAGAGGATCGTGAATATGTGGAGAACAGTTATCAGGAAGCAGTGAGAGATGTCACTGGAAATACTACTTATGATGTTACATACCGTAGTAGAAGAAAAGATGGCACAGTCAGATGGCAGCGTGCAGCTGGCTATGTAATGAGGCAGGAAAATGGAATTCCAATTACCTGTTATGGACTTGTGATGGATGTGGATGAACAGAAAAAAGCATCAGACAAGATAGAAAAGGCTCTGACACAGGCGCAGATTGCAAATGCTGCAAAGACATCTTTTCTTGCAAGGATGTCTCACGATATCAGGACGCCGCTGAATGGAATTGTGGGACTGATCGAGATTAATGAGAAACATGCAGATGAACTGGAGTTTACATCCAGAAACAGAAAAAAAGCAAAAATAGCAGCAGATCATCTTTTGGCTCTTCTTAATGATGTTCTGCAGTTAAGTAAGCTGGAAGACCCGGATGTGTCGTTATCCTATGAGGCATTTAATGTACAGGAGCTGGCAGAGGATATTCTGACTATTATAAAGATGAGAGCAGTAGAATAGGGTGTTACTGTGGAATATGAGGGATGTGAAAACAGCTTCAGCTATCTATATATATGTATATATGGGGAAGTCCGCTTCATGTACGGCAGATTTTTATTAATATACTCAGTAATTCCATTAAATATAATAAGAAAAATGGAAGAATATATTGTAAAGCAGAAACAGTAAAAACGGATGGAAATAAGGTTGTATATAAGATTATTATTTCAGATACCGGAATAGGAATGAGTGAAGAATTTCAGAGACATTTATTCGAGCCATTTTCCAGAGAGCATGAGGGAATAAACAGCGGATATGAAGGAACAGGTCTGGGAATGGCGATTGTCCGTCAGCTGATAGAAAAAATGGGTGGAACAATCACGGTCAGAAGCAAACTAGATGAGGGGTCTGAATTTTTCATAGAGATTCCTTTTGAGATCGCGAAAAAAGAGGATATTAAAAAGAATGAAATTGAGATAAATACGGATAGCATTTGCGGAAAGCAGATTCTTCTGGTGGAGGATAATGACTTAAATATGGAGATTGCAGAAACGTTCCTGAAGGATGTTGGAGCAGTGGTTACCAAGGCGTTTAATGGACAGCAGGCAGTTTATATGTTCAGCGAAAACCCACAGGGCAAATTTGATGTAATCCTAATGGATGTTATGATGCCTGTTATGAACGGATATGAAGCGACCAGAAAGATCCGTGCCATGGACAGACCGGATGCAAAAACAATTCCAATCATAGCAATGACTGCAAATGCATTTGTAGAAGATATTCAGGAGTCAAAAAGGGCGGGAATGACAGAGCACATCTCGAAACCGCTGGATGTAGATAAGATGATGGCTGCAATCTGTAAGTATACCAGCAATTAGTGCAGTGGTTATTGAGGAAATGTTGTGGTCTGATCAGTTATAAAGTAATAATATTTTGCAGAAATGGAAAACAGCCATAAAGTTTAGCAAGTGCAAGACTTTATGGCTGTTTCTGCAAAATCAGTTACATTGTTAATGATATGAAAAGCTATCCGGGCAGGAGCACGCTGTGGAGTAAAGGTATTATATAGAGTTTAACATCCAAATAGTTCTGCAGTTTTCTTCATTCGTTCTGCAATCGGAACACCAAACGGACAGCGGGATTCGCATGCCTGACATCCGATACATTCAGAAGCTTTGTGCTCCAGAAGTTCGTAATGAGATTGAACAGTTGCAGGTACTTTTGGCTGCATGGTTGCCAGGTCGTAGAATTTGTTGATCATGGCAATGTCCAGGTCGGATACACATGGTTTGCAGTGCCCGCAATAAGTGCATTCTCCGCGATAGGAGTGCAGAGGTGCATTTGCAAGTACGGATGCGTAATCTTTCTCTTCTTCGGAAGCAGTTTCATATGTAATTGCTGCGTCCACCTGCTCTTTGGTATCGTAGCCGCACATAATGGAACAGACTGCAGGTCTGGTCAGGGCGTAGTGGACACATTGAACAGGGGTGAGAGTGACTCCGAACGGAGAACGTTTCTCATCAAAAAGCCTGCCGCCTGCGAAACCTTTCATAACGGTGATTCCTACGTCATTTTGTTCACAGATTTTGTATAAACGGGCACGTTCCGGATCAATTCCTTTCAGCTTTGCAT
>CAKRVX010000112.1 GCA_934409175.1 uncultured Blautia sp. | reverse complement strand
TTTGCCGACCCGCTTGGAAAAGGGCTTCGTGCAACAGGAGATGTAAACTTCACCACGGCAATATCCTTATTTACCACCATAGGTATACGACTTATATTATCCATCCTTTTTGGTATTGTTCTCAATATGGGCGTTATAGGAATCGCACTGGCCATGTGCCTGGACTGGACAGTCAGAGGAATTATCTTCTGGATCCGATTCAGACAGGGAAAGTGGAAACAGTACAAAGTTATATAACTATATAGTTCTTTACAGCCAGGATAATTTTCACCTGGCTGTTTTTTATGTCATAGGAAATTACTACATAATGTTTCTATGACACAAAAAAGTTTTAAGACTATCTCTGATTTTTAATATCTGCTATAATTGTATAAAAGAAGAATCCAGGCATTAATTTTTCTCAGAAAGAGAATTTTTCAGATATCTCAAATAATTCTGAAACCATATCCGTCAAAAATGAAAGGCAGAAATTATGAGATCCATATCTATATATACGCTTACAAGAAAGCAGAGTATATCTTCTCTGTCAAAACTGGAACGTCAGTTATCCGGAAGGGAATACTTCCTTAAAATACGGGAATGGGAGCTGGAGAGTATGAGAGCATTGGTAAGCCAGCTTGAAATGCATATGCAGAAGGTCTGTTCTCTGCGTTTTTTCTATTCTTACCAGATTCCCAGATTAGGAAAAGAGTTTGATCTTCTTCAGATTAAAGAAGATCAGATCATAAACATTGAATTAAAAAGCGGAATCGTATCGGATGAGTCAATCCGTAAACAGCTCATACAGAACCGTTACTATCTTTCCGTTCTTGGACGGTCCATACAGTCCTATACTTACATCAGCAGCCAGAATCAGCTTGTAAGGCTTACGAATCATGATCATATTGTAGATGCAGACTGGAATGATCTGTGCATGGCACTGCAGAAAGAGAGCAGTGATTACCAGGGAAATATTGATGATCTGTTCCAGACCGAATTGTATCTGATCTCCCCAATTACAGAGCCAGCCCGCTTCCTGAAAAAAGAATATTTCCTGACCTCCCAGCAGCGCGACATCCAGCGCCAGATTCTGAAGAAACTTCGTACCAGCCAATCCGGATATTTTTGTTTCACCGGTCTCCCCGGAACAGGAAAAACGCTTCTTCTCTATGATATTGCTATGAAACTCTCCAGACGCCAGCAAGTGTGCATGATTCACTGTGGCAATGCCGGAAAAGAATGGAAGATATTACATGAACGTTTGCAACGTATCGTTTTTCTCTCAGACAATCATCTAACTGAAAACATACCGCTGGAAAATTACAGCGCAGTTCTGGTAGATGAAGCACATTTACTTTCTGCAGAAAAACTACAGATTTTAATAAAGCAGGCAGAAGGTCATTTCCCCATAATATTTTCCAGTGATTCTGAAGATGCCATATGTCCGGATGAATTAGGGACAAATATGATAGAACTTATAGAAAATCTGCCAGAGATTTACATGTTTCACTTAACCAACCGTATCCGCACCAACGCAGAGCTGTCCTCATTTATCCAGAACATGATGCACCTCACAGACAGAAAGACCTCCAAACCCTATCCGCATGTCTCAGTTGTATACACAAACAATAAAAATGAGACCGATGCTTTATTAGCTGATTATATCAGCCAGGGCTATCAGTATAAACCATCAATTTACAGTTCGACCAACAAAACTGCTGATAACAAAACTACAATTGGTACAAAGGTTATCGAATCAGAGATTTCCGAGAATAGAACTGCCGATGAAATTGAAATTACTGCTGTCAGAGATATTAAACGTCTTGTTATTGTACTGGATGAACGTTATTATTACGACAAAAACAGATATCTGCGTTCAAAATCTTCCAATAAAGAAAACTGGTCCGATGTCCGTTACCTGTTTCACCAACTAAATCAGGCAAAAGAGGAGCTTTCCATAATTATCAGAGAAAATGTATCTGTATATGAATCATTACTTGCACTTTTGCAGCCGGATACTGTCAGATAATAAAAACCTTATCTTTATGCAAATGTTTGATCATATTGTTTGGAGGGAGTATTTTATGAACAGAAAAAATCAAACAACACCACCTGAAACACTAATATCTACACTACTGCTCAGTATATATACATTATCACTTCTCTGTATAGAAATAGGAATCATATTATTTAACAGATATGCTGAACAAATCACTGATGCAGGAATGAGTCTGACTGCCAAAGCTCAAAGTATGACAGACTACATCAGCGGATATCTTATACTTCCCGGCTCCCTTGCTACTCTGTTTGGAAGCGTGTCCGGAATAGTCACTATTATACTGGCAGCTGGAATATTAATCTTGTTTTTACTTTTCCTGATCACACTTGCTATTTCCTGTGTACTGATCAAAAAGGAAAAGATACTGGCAGATGCCTGGATGAAGCTGATTATTTTCCTTATTCTTACCTGTATATCGGCCTTTTTTATTCAGGGCGTCGAAATTACTGTGTTAATGGTTATTCCAGTAATACTGGCAGGCATAGTGCTAATAAAACTTTATATTCACAAATAACCACAAAATATAAAAACAAATCCAGCCTGAAAAAAATTACGCTGGCGAATATTCACAATTGATTAAAAAGCAGGTATTAACAAACAGTATTACTAAAATTCACACAGATAAATAAAATAAAAATTGTAAGTGTTGATTTTTCAGAGGCTTCAAATCTTACTTCTATAAGTGAATATGCTTTTTATGACAGACCGGAACTTACCGGTGCAGTAGATTTATCTAAAACAGCAGTAACAACAATTGGCTCTGGAGCTTTTAAAGGATCTTCTGTTACAAGTGCAGTATTAACTGATACATTAACAACATTAGGATATGAATACTGGAGCAGGTGTTTTCAGTAACTGTGCATACTTAAGAAGTGTAAAATATGCTTCCTATACAGGGGACAGACCGGTTGCCTTTCCAGATACTTTGCTAACTATTGGAAAACAGTGTTTTCGAGATAGCTTTCCGGCAGATATGAGTTTTGCAGTAGATATACCGGAATCAGTTGCAAATATTGGCGCAGAAGCATTTAATACAAATAATAATGGCTCCAGCAGAGTGTCTACTATATATGTAAAACGGGCAAGTGACTATTCAGGGTATGATAGATATGCATTCCAAAATGGAAAAAGTTTTATTGTCTTCCCAAATGCAGCATCATACAGTGAAGCAATCAAAAGAGTAAATAATTCTCAATCATATACCCCCACATATGAATTAGATGTGATATTCAGGAAAACAGAAGGCGATACAGCAGAAACTGTAGATACCCAGAGGAAATTATACAATCAGTATATTTATTATGAAAAAAGAGAGGATGACGTATGGACAATAAATGAAGGTTATACTCTCCCTGAATTGGATGGTGTTGCACTGAAACCAGGTTACGAAATAAGCTGGTATTTTGAAAAAAATCAGGAAACAGTAAGTGATGATTCCAGAATTAACGATGATTCATCTCTGCCGGAAACGATAAATATTTTAACAAATGGAATTAAAATATGCACACCGGAAGTAACTGTTTCCGGACCAGGTAACGTATGTAAAGGCTCAGATATTACTTTAAAGGCTGAAGTCACAAATAAGATGGAAGGAATCCATTATGAATACATCTGGGCCAAATGGGACAGCGCTTCCGGCGAATGGATAGAACTGGAAGGAGAAAACCAAGATACTCTTCAGGTTTCAGAAGGAAATCTCTATTATTTAGCGGTGGTAACAGCTTACGATGATGACGGAAATAAAAGTGAACAGGGAAATGATTATATTTTTGTTAATCAACGGCAACATCAGTGGATCTATGAATCTGAAGAAAATAAGATAACTGTAAAATGTACAAATTCTGGTTGCAAATATGACTCAGATGGAGTTACATCTGTTCTGCAGGCTGATGATATGGAATATACAGGAAAACCATATGATAAAGCAAGTTTTGGAGCAGAAATAACGAAACTTACAGGAGTTACAGCAAGTGCTATTCAATATTTCAGTGAAAACTCATCAGATGCATTACCTGGAGCACCAACGGAAATTGGCAAGTATAAGGCGTATGTAGAATTAAGTAATGGTGAAAAAGCCTGGAAGTCATTTAATATTACAAAAGCACAGATAACACCAGAAGTGACTATCAAAGATTGGACTTATGGTGAACCGGCAGATACACCAGTAGTAACAGGAAATATAGAACAGGGAGCAGAGAAATTTACATATTATACAGACAAGGATTGTACAATTCCTACCAATAATGTAAACGGAGCTGAAGGAACCGGAGCTGCTCCAAAAAATGCAGGTACATATTATGTAAAGGCAGAAATCAGTGAGACAGAAAATTATACATGGGCATCAGCAGTAACTACATTTAAAATATCTCCCAAAATCGTTACTGTAACTCCTGATAATATAAAGAAATTTACAGGTAAAGCAGACCCGGAACTGACATATAAAGTAAATGGACTTGTTGAAAACGACATACTTTCTGGAATTACAATTACCAGGAAATCAGGCGAAAAAGTTGGTAGATACAATATAACTGCTTCCGCTCCAAAAGAAGCAAATCCAAATTACAGTATTACTTTCAAAAAAGCTGTTTTTACAATTGAGCAAGGTGATCAGTCAAATTTAAACGCAAAATCCATTGCAAAACTGAAATTGCCATTATTGCTTGCAAAAGGTCAGGGTGGTAATAAGAGTATTAAGCTTTCCTGGCTGAAATACTCCGGTGCAACCGGCTATGAAACTTACTGGTGTTATTGTGACGGCAGTGCAAATTATAGGAAATTCGCAACTGTCAAAAACGGAAAGCTTTCTTTTATACATAAAAATCTGAAAAGCAACCGCGAATATAAATACTTTGTTGCTGCTTACAAAATGGTCGAAGGAAGAAAGATTTATATTGCCAAATCCAACACTCTGCATATTGCCATAAAACAAGCCAATACTACAAATGCTGCATCCATTAAAGTAAACAAAGATAAAGTCACTTTATCAGCCGGAAAAACATTTAAAATCAGATGCACAACAAAAGTTGAAAACAGCAAGAAGAAGCAGCTTTTCCATACCAGTTCTTATCGTTACTACACAAGTAACAACAAAGTTGCAGTTGTAAGTAAAGACGGAATCATCAAAGCAAATGGTCGGGGAACTTGTACTATATACGTACTTGCCAACAATGGAGTATATCATAAGATCAAAGTAACCGTTAAATGACAAATATTTATTCTGTTCATAGTGAATGTTGCTTTATCAGAATATTCACGAACTATCCTTTATCACTTTGGTATTTCGCTGATCAATATAAATTGGTTTTCGCAAAATATAGCAGAGAAAGACATGAATTACAGCTATAGAAAAGCCTAAATTATGCATCGACAAATAAAACCGTTCAAATCATAGTTATAAAATAATAGGTACAGCCATTGTTTACAGCATTAAGCTGTGGAGAATGGCTGTTTTCATAAAAAAATTCAAAAAAAGGATTGACAGCTCAAAAAAGCTGTGGTAAAGTAAACAAGCTGTCGCAAGACAGACAACCTTGATAACTAAACAGTGAAACACATACGATTCTCGAAAA
>CAKRVX010000111.1 GCA_934409175.1 uncultured Blautia sp. | reverse complement strand
CAATGCCATGGATAAGATCATAGGGATTCCCATCTGGATCATCAGCTTATTCACCGGCATATCCTTCATCTTGTTACGTTCTGCCATTTTGTTTTAACTCCTCCTTTTGGGCTTTTTCACCACAAAAAAAGTGTGCACCTGTCACATAAGCTGGACTTACGCTGACAGGCTACACACTTTTTTTAATGGTTAATATTATCTTTTATTAAAATAAAAACGAATAGCAAGGAAACTGGATTTACGCTCATTTGCTACTCGTTTGTTGTAATTATATTTTCTTTTTTTCAAAAAGTCAAACTGATTTTTTACTCTCAATGCCCAAATTGCATTTAAAATAGCCAGAATCATAACTCCTACATCTGCGAAAATCGCAAACCACATATTTGCAATACCAAATACTCCAGGTGCCAGACACACAAACTTGATGATCAGAGCAAATGCAATCTGCTTCGGTCAATCTGCTTTCCATAGGCTTTCTGTAAACTTTTACTGATCGGATGAGAACAAGCATACTCTGCAAGTTTTCTCTGTGCTAATGTTTCCAGATAGTTGGAGCCTATGATCAGTAACATGGACAGCTGATTACAAAGATGCCCGGAGGGCTTTTAACTTCTTTTCTGTTTTTCAAAAAGACAAACAAAATTCTATTAATCGGCAGAACCCTCTTTTTATTTTACTGCTTTCTGTTTTTTAAACACACTGCAATCGTATATGCCACCCCTCCAAATATGTAGATACATATAATGCCCAGAAAAACTTCAGACACTATCCCCCCTATATCCCACACTCTTTCAGGATCAAAATATCTCAGATAAAATTCTTCACATGGAATCGCAACAGCAGTAAAGATTGCATTTATCTGCAACAATGGCCCTATGATCATAATATTCTTTCTTTTTTCCCATTTTAAATCAAAAATAATTGCCAGAATAAGTCCAAACCAGACAAAAACAGATAATCCCACTTCATAAATTGATTTTCTGTATACATAATCATCGTTATACATAGACATACCAGATTGTATAGATTCAATATTATCCATGCCACCTACAAACGCAAATAACAAAAGCACCACTGATGCCACTACATAAACCGGGACCACAAATCCTGTTTCCCTTTTCTTCTCTTCTATATTTTTTTTCTGTTCTGGACTCGGCTTAAGATCTGTGTTCTTTGAATCTAATTTTTCTGCATTTTTTCCCAGGATTATACTCTTCTTATTTTGATTTCTTTTACCAGTCATATTTGTTGATTTCATAGGACGGTTTTCTTTAACAATACCGATTCCATTTCCAGGTTTTTTATTCTTTTGCACACTTTCTCCTCCAGTTATTCTTTACTGACAATTATCTCACAATTATTTTGCTGCATCAGTCGGGTTCCATTTTTTTCCAGTATATATAAAATATTATATCATATGCAGGCAACTTAGTAAATATTGAAGACTGGTCTTTCAGCTTCTGATCAAGTATCCGATTTTTTATTTCCGACTTTTTATTCACACTATTGACAATAATATTTTCTACTGATACTATAATCATGTATCTATACATATGAAGGGAGGGAGAAAAATGGGAGTTGCTTCATTAGTACTCGGCATTATCTCAATTATCATCGGTCTTTTTTCAGCAGGAGCTTTAGGTTGGTTTGGTGCTATCCTCGGTATCATCGGAGTCGTACTTGGTGCCCTTGGCAGAAAAGATCCACAGAAGAAAGGACTGGCAACTGGCGGTCTGGTTTGCTCTATTATTGGATTGATCTTATGTCTGATTTTATATGTAGCATGCGCTGCTGCTATTGGCGGAATCGCTTCTATGAGCTAAATCCTGTAATCGGGGTCTTTGTAAAATATGCAGAGACCTCGATTTGATTTTTGGAGGAAAAATGCATATATTTACAAATATTCTCGGATTCTCTATTCCCTCATATGGTCTGATCATTACAATCGGACTCATAATATCCAATTTTATCGCATTTATATTCATTCACCAGAATAAAGATGATATTAACGATTTTATTATATTGGAAGCAAGCGGAATGTTAGGTGCCTTTCTGGGGGCCAAACTGCTATACCTGATTGTATCATTAAAAGATATTACCTGGAATAAACTCAGTTTTTCCTATTTTAATCAATTAATGCAGGGAGGGTTTGTTTTTTTTGGCGGATTACTGGGAGCACTTTTTTTCATTCTGATTTCAGGAAAATCATTTCAGATTAATGTTGTCCTGTACCTAAAAAAATATATTTTTCTTTTTCCTTTTTTACATGCATTCGGCCGGATTGGCTGTTTCATGGCGGGCTGCTGTTACGGTGTACCATATAACGGTCCCTGCGCTGTTGTATTTCCTGAAAACTCGCTCGCTTTACCGGAAACACCATTGTTTCCTGTACAAATGGTTGAAGCGCTTTTGCTGTTTTTTCTTTCTGCCATACTGATTATTTTATGTCTGAAGAAAAAAAGTGATTATACCATATCTGTTTATCTGATTTCGTACAGTATTATCAGATTTTTACTTGAATTTCTGCGCTACGATCAGAGACGTGGCGTATTTTACGGACTTTCAGTTTCTCAATGGATCAGTATTACCATTTTTTTGATTACATTTTCATACTCAAGATATATCAGAAAATGATTCACAATATATCAGCACGATTAATGCTGTAACCTATATTATACAGCTCACTCATCTTGCTGCTTATCCTCATTTACCAGTTCAGCGGATTGCAGTCATCTGCTCCGTCAGTGTCTATCACTTCCTGGCAATGCTTAATTTTATCTGACAGACAATCAATACGAACCTGCATGGCTTCCATTTCTTTTTCTGACTGCTTTTTCAGTTTGATCAACATTTCCAGATGTTCCTGCAAAGAATTTTTCCCTTTCTGGCACGAAGAAATTTAGCACCCTGAAGCCAATGCAGGGATTCTTCATCAAAAATCCTGTTTCCGTTTTTGTCATGCTGCAAATTAGGAACAAGTCCCATATCACAATAGTGACGAACTGTATAAACAGTAAAGTCTAATTTCTTACACATATCTTTTATTGTATATTTCATAAACATCTCCTATTTTTTCCCAAAAGCGGAATATTTATCACCAGTGAAAACCTGTTCCACTGCTCCAATCAAAAATTATAAAAAAGTACTTGTCCTCGGGTAACCCGAGGGGAATATAGTAAATGTACCATAAAAAGAAAAGGGGAACAAACAAAATGAAAAAAGTAGTGATTTTCGGCGCTGCCGGGCATACTGGTAACAGAAAAAATTGAAAAACTTGGAAAACGTCTGCTGATCGTTCCGACCAACAGTTTCATCTCCGGTGGTCACTATGAAGAATTAACTTCCACTCTGACCAATGCCGGAATCAAAGTGTTCTGCTTAAAAGCAGGCAAAGAGCCGCTGCTCAGCTTCCGGTTATCACAATCCCTACCAATCCAATGTCTGGTTCTGAAACAAATGCCGATGTTCAGATCACCATTGACGGTACAGGACTTCAGGCAGGATGCCCTGTAGGAAAACCAGTCTTTACCTGGTTAAATCCAACCTACATGAAATCCCTGCCAGATTCCGTCCTGACTTACGGACAGATGACTGCTTTCGTTCAGCTTTCTATTAACTATCTGAACCTGAATTTATCCCATATCCTCTGCAGTCTTTTGCACAGAGATATCTTGGCTTAAATTATCCTCAGGCCTTAACCGGATTATTTCCATACTGGTTAAAAGAAATCTACCGTGCAAGTGATGAAAAAGGAATCTTTTACCGATATTTTGAGGAAATCCTTAACATCAGCACTGCCGGTAAAGACACCGAAATATTACTTCAGGAGGCACTCTCTTCCCTGAAAAATCTCTATCAGGAATTTGGTATCGCTTTTACCTATGGAGAACTCACCAAAAACCCTAAAGATCACAAGAAGCTGGTAGATATCATCGATTCTTTCGGTCCAATGCCATGCCACATCATGCCGGTAGGCACCCAAAAGCTGGCAATATAATCGAAGATGCTATTTCTGGTACACTTAAATAACCAAACACAGATTTGTAATCATAAATTTCATCATCTTATTAGTTTTCTTTTGGGAAAATTTAGATTGCACTTAATTAATAAACGTTCTATAATTATCCCTGATTTCAACCTATACCACCGATAACAGGAGATAATTTTATGCACATCAGTATTCTTCTCATGGAGCAGATTGCAGAGCTTTTTCTTATGATCTTCATGGGATTTTTAATCGTAAAAACGGATCTTTTAAAAGATGACGACAGCAAAGTTTTATCCAAAATCGTCCTCTATCTGATCATTCCCTGCGTGATCATCAACGCATTTCAGGTAGATTACACCATGGATACAGTCCAGGGACTTCTGATTGCTCTCGCAGCTTCTGTCATGATTCAGGTAGTTCTTCTGATTGTCATTTCAGTTTTGGGAAAACTTCTGAATTTAAATGAAGTGGAAATCGCCTCTGTTTACTATTCCAATTCTGGAAATCTGATCGTACCAATCGTAACATTTATTCTGGGGCAGGAATGGGTATTATATGGATGTGTTTTCATGAGCGTGCAGCTTGTCTTTCTCTGGACACACTGCAAAAAGATCATCAGCCGTGAACCATCTTACGACTGGAAAAAGATCGTATTAAATATCAATATGATCTCGATTTTCATTGGTATCATACTTTTCTTTACCCGCATCCGTCTGCCGGAAATCATTGGAAATACCCTCAGTGCAGTCGGCAGCATGATCGGACCGGCAAGTATGTTTGTAACAGGTATGCTCTTCGCAGGTATGAATCTGAAGCAGATTTTTGCAAATAAACGAGTCTATTTTATTTCTTTCCTGCGTCTGATCGCCGTGCCTTTATTCTCACTTGTACTTCTGAAATTAAGTCATCTGGCATCCCTTTCTTCTGATGGAAATCAGATCATGCTGATTGTTTTCCTGGCAGTCATCACACCATCTGCCTCTACAGTAACTCAGATGTGCCAGGTGTACGGAAATGACTCACGATATGCAAGTGCGATCAATGTTGTAACTACACTGTTCTCTATTATCACAATGCCATTTATGGTAATGTTATTCCAGATGATGCTATAAAAAGCAGGCGCAAGTCTCCGAAAATGTGACTTGCGCCTGTTCTGCATTGTCAGGACCAACCGAAACTTGCCTGACACTTCACTATAAAGATATCAAATATTCATATTTTTTATTTGAAATTTTCTTTTAACCTCAAAGGCTTCGCAACAATAAAACTAATCACAACAAAAGTAATCGTAAGAACCCATGACAGCGGAAATGCATGATACAACATTTCCAGAGATGGATGCATCCGAAAGACTGTACATATCCACATAATACGAAAAACACAAGTTCCAACCATAGTACTGATTGTCGGCATCATTGCATGTCCTGTCCCTCTCAAAACACCTGCCGGTATTTCATAGAAACTACAGAGCGGTTCAAAAAACAAAATGCACATAATCCTCACACCCGCACTTTCGATTACCAGCTTTTCCGCTGAAAAAAGCCCGGAAAAAGAATCCCTGAATAAAATAATCGGTTCAATCATAATGAGGCTGCCGCACTCTGATTGATCCCCTGCCGACAAGAAACAAGAAGTTTATGATAGGATCTGTCCGCATGCTGGGCGATATAGTAGGCTTTATTTT
>CAKRVX010000110.1 GCA_934409175.1 uncultured Blautia sp. | reverse complement strand
CTTCATGGGTAATCTCGTCTTTATCTTTATTTAGAAGGCTGGTATCCAGGGAAACTTCTATGTCCGGTTTGATCCCTATTTTGTTGATATTGTTTCCTTTTGGAGTGTAGTAGTTGGCGATGGTCAGTTTGATGGCACTTCCGTCTGAGAGCTGACGGATGGACTGTACCACTCCTTTTCCATAAGTAGTTGTACCTACGATGGTTCCGATTCCATAGTCCTGTACTGCACCGGCAAAAATCTCCGATGCGCTGGCGCTGTTTTCATTTACCAACACTGCCAGAGGAATCTTCAGTTTATTTTTTCCATCACATTTTTCTTCTGTTCGATTTCCATCTTTGTCCTCCGTATATACGATCAATCCCTTCGGCAAAATAGTGCGAAGTATTTCACATACAGAATCAAGAAGTCCGCCGGGATTGTCTCTCAGATCTACAATCAGTCGTTCCATTCCCTGTGCATCCAGATCTTCAAACGCTTGTTGATATTGTTCACAGGTTACGCCTTTAAATTCTGTAATACGAATATATCCGATATTATCATCCAACATTTCATGAAATACTGATGGCAATTCTACATCAGTAATGGAAACTTTGATTTCCATAGGATCCTCTACATTTTCTCTGTGAATGGTAAGTACTACACTGTCTTTATCTGAATTTCGAATCATATCTGCCACATCAGAAACATCTGTATCTGTAATATCAGTTCCGTCTATGGCACTGATAATATCATCCTTTTTCAGCCCTGCTTTCTCTCCTGGCCCCCCTTCATAACACTCTACAATCCGCACACCCCCTTCTTTATTTTTTTCCATAGAAATACCAATTCCCACATAAGTTCCCTGACTGGAAGAATTCTCTTCCTCATATTCTTCTGCTGTATAATATCTGGAATAAGGATCGTCCAGCCCATAAATCAGGCCAGTGTAAAGGCCTTCTTCTAATTTTTTCTCATCTTTATCTCCAAGATAAGATTCATCGATCATTTTTTCCAGAGCAGCCAGCTTTTGTGTACACTTTCTATCACTGAGTATTGTTTTTCCTGTACTGTTTATGCCATAAAAAGCCCCTCTTCCAATTACCGCTACGACCAGTGCACCTGCCAAAGCACCTTTCCAGAATTCTTTATTTTTCATTTTTATATCTCCCTGTGATATAAGAAACAGCCGCCGGTTTGTATCCGACGACTGTTCTTGTATTATACTCTTAAATGTTTTCTTGTTGTAAAGAAACTTCCGATCAGGCCGATTCCGATTCCAAGTCCAAGGCTGATAGGAAGTAAAGTCTGATAAATCTGCCACACAGGAATAAAATCAACGACGCCGCTGAGTACATTAAATTTCGTCAAAATATAAGAGACAGCTCCATTATAACAGAAATACAGAATAATCAAAGGTACTGCAGCTCCTATGATTCCCAGGACAATTCCCTCCAGAACAAACGGTGCCCTTACAAAAGCGTCTGTAGCTCCTATATATTTCATAATTCCGATTTCATCCTTGCGGACCGCGATACCTACTGATACGGTATTACTGATCAGGAAAATAGCAATTACCAGAAGCAGTACAATGATAGCAACAGACACATATGAAACCAGCTTATTTACATTTCCAAGAGTTTTCGCTGCTTCTTCTGACTGATTGACTTTTCTTACATGCTTCAGTTCCTGTATGTAAGAAACCAGTTCTGTCTGCTTTGTGATATCATTCATATATACACGATAATTGGCTGAGTTCGCCAGCGGATTATCATCTTTAAATCCATCTGCCGCCTCAGATCCCTGAAAATACTGATCTTTATATTCTTCCCACGCAGCATCTGCTGACTGGAATTCTATCTTCTCCACTTCAGGACGCGCCTGAATTTTCTTACCTATCGCTTTGATCTGTTTATTTGTTGTTCCTTCATCAAAAAATACAGTGATCGGTACTTCCTGTTCTACTTTATGTGCAATATTATTTATATTATTCACAATAGAAAAGAAAATCCCAAACAGAAAAATACAGGCAGCCATAGTAATAATGGAAGCCAGAGAAAACATCCAGTTTCTTTTTATATTTTTGACACCCTGCTTCAGGGTATACCAGATTGTACTAGGCCTCATGATATTCTCCCTCTTTCTCATCACTTATAATGGAACCTTCATGCATGGTAACAACTCGTTTGCGCATAGCGTTTACGATTTCCTTGTTATGTGTGACAACTACTACTGTGGTTCCTCTGTCATTGATCTGTTCCAGGAGTTTCATGATCTCTTCTGAAGTTTTCGGATCCAGATTTCCCGTAGGCTCATCTGCCAGAAGAATATCAGGACGATTTACCAGTGCTCTGGCCAATGCCACTCTCTGCTGTTCTCCTCCGGATAATTCGTCCGGATTGGATTTATATTTACCTGCAAGTCCCACTTCCTGAAGAACTTCAGGCACTCTTTTACGGATAACACGCGTGGGACGATTTACCACTCGCTGTGCAAAAGCTACATTTTCATACACATTTCTGTCTTTTAAAAGGCGGAAATCCTGAAATACCACTCCCAGTTTACGACGGTATTTGGCTACACGCCTGTGCTTCATTCCTTCCAGTCTCTCCCCACTTACGGTGATCTGACCGGATGTGGAGTCCAGTTCCTTCATAAGAAGTTTTACCAGGGTTGTTTTCCCTGAGCCACTGTTTCCTACTATGAATACGAATTCGCCTTTATCTATATGTAAGTTCGCATGGTTTACAGCCGGAAGTCCAGGACCGTAAGACTTGCTTACATCTACAAGGTCTATCATATATATTTCCTCCAAATGTTAATGTTTTTGTAATATTATTGTAATATATGTTTCTGGTTTGTGCAAGAGGGTGTTTTCAGGTTTCATAGATTGTTCATATTTGCCGTTACTATTCCCTCCGTTACCATACACAATCTGATTCTTAACTATACACTGTTGCAGAGAATTTGTAAAGGGCAGATATACGACAGCAATAATGCCTGCCGGAAAAACGGCAGGCATCTGTTAGACAAATATCAGTTTTCAATTGTTGATAATGCCACTTTTCCACTGAAATACAGCATTAATACTCCAATGTTTCCATATACTTCATATATCGTACTACCATCAGTGCAATCTTGAATGTGATAGCATCTTCAAATACACGGAGGTCAAGGCCTGTACTTTTCTGAAGTTTGTCGAGACGGTAAACCAGCGTGTTTCTATGGATGTAAAGCTGTCTGGAAGTTTCGGATACGTTGAGACTGTTCTCGAAGAATTTGTCAATGGTAACAAGAGTTTCTTCATCGAAATCGTCAGGGGACTTGCCGCCGAAGATCTCCTTTATGAACATTTTACACAGCGGGATCGGGAGCTGATAGATCAGACGTCCGATTCCAAGTGAACTGTATGCGATAACCTCTTTATCCCCGAAGAATATCTTTCCTACATCCAGTGCCATACGGGCTTCTTTATAAGAACGGGATACTTCTTTAAGCTCATTGACAATTGTTCCATAAGCCATATGTGTTTTACCATCATTTCCCATTCCCAGGGTATCAAGAATCGTATGGGCAAGCTGATCCATCTCCGGATAGTTCTCACCCTCATCCAGTTCTTTCACAATGATGATACTTTTCTCATCTACTGCTGTGATAAAGTCCTTGCTCTTTCCTCCGAACAGACTCTTCACACTCTCCATGGAACTGTGATCCTTTTCCTGTGGCATCTCAAGAATCATTACCACACGGCGCACATCCGCTTCAATGTGAAGCTTCTTCGCACGGTTATAAATATCAACCAGAAGCAGGTTGTCAAGGAGAAGGTTCTTAATAAAGCTGTCTTTATCAAACCGTTCCTTATAAGCTACGATCAGATTCTGAATCTGGAATGCGGCCAGCTTGCCCACCATATAAGTATCCTCATCATCACCATGAGCAACCAGAATATATTCCAGCTGATAATCATCACAGACTTTAAAATACTGATAACCCTTTACAAGCTGACTTTCAGCCTGAGACTCCACAAAAGCCTGTACATCTGCTAATGCAATAGAAAAATCTGCAAAAGTACTTGCAAGCACTTTTCCCTCTGTGTCAATTACACAAAATTCTGTTCTTGAAATTTCCTTTAATCCTTCCAGAGTATTCTGAAGCACCTGATTCGATATCATCCAAATTCAATCCCTTCTCATCTATAGTGTTTGTTCTTCCGTTTTAACCATAAATCTTTATACCTGCAATACATTTTAATACAAATTCACCAAAAATAAAAGAGGAAAGATGAAAAAACTTACAATTTTTTGTATAACTTTTTTTATATTTTGCTCAGTTTTGTCCTATAAATTGACGCTTTTGATTATTTTTTCTCGATAAATCCTTCTCCATGTACTTCTCTTGCATCTGTAACGATCACAAATGCATCCGGATCGATCTCATCCACCTTTTCCTTCAGCATGATAATTTCTTTTTTGTTCACTACACAGAAGAGCATCAGCTTATCCTGACCGGAATACATTCCTCTGACATTGATTCCTGTGACTCCACGATCAAGGTCATTGATGATCATATCTGAAATCTCTTTTGGCTTTCCTGTGATGATATAGGCTGCCTTGGAAAATTTCAAACCCTCGATCAGTCCATCTGAAACCTTGGTCACCAGATATACTGCGATGATGGCATATAAAGCTTTATGAACACCGAACACATACATTCCCACAAGCACAACCATTGCATCGATCACCTGCATGATCTGTGCAATGGAATAATGTTTCAGGAATTTCTGGATAATAGCAGCCATCATGTCTGTTCCTCCGGTTGTTCCACCTCCCAGGAAAACCAGACCAATTCCTACCCCCTGGATCACACCACCGTACAATGCCGAAAGAAGCAGATCATTTCCTGCCAGATTCCATACCGGCTGGATGGCCAGCCATACAGAAAGGGAGATTTCACCCAGTATGGCTCTTTTTATAAAAGAAAATCCTCTCACCTTCCAGGCAATAACAAACAGCGGAAGGTTTAATACACAGTTTGTAACCCAGAGAGGTATTCCGCCTTCTATTAGATTCTTCGTCCATGCCTTAATAATAATGGCGATACCTGAAAAGCCCCCGGTTACCATTCCTGCTGCATCAAATACAGAATTAATAGCAAGGGACATCAGACCGGTTCCCACAATGATCATCAGATAATCCAGCCATACCGGCTTTTTCCCATTTACTTTTAACATCACTTTTACCTCCATGCTATCACTTCATCACTGCGCTGTAATTATTTTTCTGTAAACTACAAGAACGGCAGCAATCCCTCAAGGACTGCTCCCGTTCTTATTTTAGCCTTATTTCTTCGGCTTATTGATAAAATCAACAAAATGATAGCTCTCCATTATCTGGAAATACTTTACGATCCTCGGATAAAGAGGCTCCGCTTTCTCTCCGAATTCCTCTTTCACCAGTGCCGCAATCTCTGCCACTGTTTTCTTACCATCAATCAGCGGCCAGATAAAAGTTCCGTTCTGATCCAGATGTATCTTCGTATATCTGGGTTTATTGAACAGTTTCTGCGCGATCGTATTGAACGCACCTTTATTTTCTATTTCCAACACCATTTTCCCTCTGATGTCCTCATGCCAGCGAAGCTGACCGGAACGCTCAGGAACCAGATCCAGATAATTGATCTGCTGCTCTTTCTTTTTATTATTTTTCATCAGGCTTTCTTCTTATTCCAGATACTGAATTTCAGAAGGCTTAAGATCATAAGTAACATCAGGATCACGCCGCCT
>CAKRVX010000109.1 GCA_934409175.1 uncultured Blautia sp. | reverse complement strand
TCTACGACTTTCTGTTTTGCTCTTTCGCTTGTGTATGGCGGAGCATGGAAATATACGGCGTCAATCTTAACACCACGCTTTGCGATCATGTAACCAGCTACCGGGCTGTCGATTCCGCCGGAAAGAAGAAGCATGGCTTTTCCGTTTGTACCGATCGGCATTCCGCCTGCGCCTTTGATAGTCTGGGAATATACATAGATTTTGTCTCTGATTTCTACTGAGAGAGTCAGATCTGGTTCATGTACATCTACACTTGCATCTGGGAATTCATCCAGAATACGGCCACCGAGTTCTGCGCTGACTTCCATGGATGTGATCGGATAAGATTTCTTTGCTCTTCTTGTGTATACTTTGAAGCTTCCATTATAGTTCGGATGACAGTTTTTCATATAGGAAACTACATCCTTTGCCATCTGCTCGAATCCCTGATCTTCGTAGATCACTACAGGGCAGATTCCGACGATACCGAATACGTGCTGCAGAGCTTCTACAGTCTCATCATAGTCATACTGTTCCGGGCAGAATACATAGATTCTTCCCTGTTCTTTCTTTACTTCAAACTCGCCTTCTACTTTGGAAAGGGCGATGTTCATCTGCTTTACAAGGGCATCTTCGAAGATGTATCTGTTCTTACCCTTGATGGCGATTTCTGCGTATTTTATTAAAAATGCGTGAAATATCATTTGTTTCTCCTTCTCTTATTTTAATTATTATCTGCGTGCATAGCGTTTCAGCATCGGCAGTACTTCGTTCAGAACTTCCAGGCAATAGTCAGCTTCTTCGAATGTATTCTCCTCTGAGAAGCTGATACGTACAGTGTTCTCGATCTGTGCATTGCTCATTCCCATTGCGGAAAGTGTTGCGCTTGGTTTTCTCTTATGGCTGGAGCATGCGCTTCCTGCTGATACATAAATGTTTCTGTCCTCTAAGGTATGAAGCAGTACCTCGCTTCTGATTCCCAGAAAACTGACGCTTAAGATATGTGGCGCACCTTCTCTGACAGGCATTCCGTTGATCACTACATCATCCATCTTGGAAAGTCCCTCTGCCATGCGTTCTTTCAGCTGGTAGAGATGTTCTACTTTCTCATCAAAGTTCTGGTACATCATCTTGGCTGCAACGCCAAGTCCTGCGATTCCCGGTACGTTGTCTGTTCCGGAGCGCATGCCGTTCTGCTGACCGCCGCCAAGGATCAGCGGCTGTACTTTAGCTTTGCTGTTGATATACAGGAATCCTACGCCTTTTGGTCCGTGGATCTTATGTGAGCTGACGGACAGGAGATGAATATTCCATTTCTTCGGATAAATACGGTATTTACCAAATGCCTGAATCGCATCTACATGATACAGTGCCTTTGGGCATTTCTCCTGGATCATGGCACCGATTTTCTCTACAGGCATGACTGCACCAGTCTCATTATTTACCATCATCGTAGATACCAGGATGGTATCCGGTCTCAATGCTTTTTCCAGTGCATCAAGTTTTACAACACCATGCTCATCTACAGGAAGAATGGTTACTTCAAATCCCTGTTCCTGAAGAAAAGCTACCGGCTGGCTGACTGCTGCATGTTCCACAGCAGTTGTGATGATGTGATTGCCGCTTCGTTTATTGGCAAGTGCACCGCCGATCAGAGCCAGGTTATTGGACTCTGTTCCGCCGGAAGTGAACAGGATTTCTTTGTCTGTTACTTTTAGTATCTGTGCCAATGTTCTGGCAGATTCTTTGACATACCCTTCTGCGTCTACGCCTTTCTGGTGCATGGCAGATGGATTTCCGAAATCTTCCATCATTGTTTTTACCACGATGTCCTTTACTTCTTCAAAGCAACGGGTCGTGGCTGAATTATCAAAATATGCTTCCATTTTTTATTCTCTCTTGTTTCTATTATTCATTTTCCAGCTGGAACATCAGTACAGACAAGATTGCAAGTCCTGCTGTTTCCGTTCTGAGGATTCGTCTTCCAAGCGTGATCGCATGTGCCCCTGCTTCCAGTGCTTTTGCCACTTCTTCTTCCTCGAATCCGCCTTCCGGACCGATAAAAATACCGATAGACTGTCCTGGTTTAATCTGGCCGAGGATTTCTCTGGTTTCTTTCATTCCTTTGGCAAGTTCATAAGGGATCAGTTTCACATCCAACTGTTTTGCAAATTCCAGTGCCTGTTTGTAAGTCATTACTTCGTGGATCTCAGGAATCAGCATTCGCTTGGACTGCTTTGCAGCGCTCTCTGCAATCTGCTGCCAGCGAGATACTTTCTTCACTGCTTTTTTCGCATCCAGTTTCACTACACATCGCTTTGTCTCTACCGGGATTACAGAAAAAGCTCCCAGCTCTACTGCTTTCTGAATGATCAGTTCCATCTTGTCTGCTTTCGGCAGTCCCTGGAACAAATAAATCTTATTCGGCAATTCATATTCCGGCTCCTGTGCA
Organism: uncultured Blautia sp.; assembly: GCA_934409175.1. GTDB lineage: Bacteria > Bacillota > Clostridia > Lachnospirales > Lachnospiraceae > Blautia_A. The sequence continues at coordinate 3,336 of CAKRVX010000109.1, read as the reverse complement.
TAAAGAATATGCAGCAATACTTCATCTTCGCCCAGTTCTTCAATCTGACAATGATATTCTTTATTACCACCGTCGCTGATCCAGACATCTTCTCCACATCTCATGCGAAGAACATTCTTAATGTGATTTACATCTGTCCCATTGATATGGATGCGATGTTCTTCTTCCTCAATCTGATAAGGCTCCACAAAAAAACGCTGCATAAAATCAGTCCTTTCTTGCTGTAACGGAAACCCACTCGCCCTGATGTGTCACTTCTACAACTGTCAGGCCTGCTGCTTTTACTGCCTCTACTACAACTTCTTCTTTCACATCAAGAATACCGGAAGTGATATAGTATGCACCTTTCTTCATCTGGTTCACAATTACAGGAGTAAGCGGAATCAGAACATCAGCAAGGATGTTTGCTGTTACAATATCATACTTCTCATATCCTGCCTGATCCTGGATTGCCTTGTCATCAATAATATTTCCGATAACCATCTCAAAAGTCTCATCCACGATCTGGTTTGCTTCTTTATTCTCTGCAACTGCCGGAACTGCACATGGATCAAGGTCTGTTCCCAGTACATGTTTCGCACCAAGCTTCAGGGCAACAATACCAAGGATACCACTTCCTGTTCCCACGTCAAGCATCTCTGTATCGGGTGTTACATATTTCTTTAACTGACGGATTACAAGCTGAGTAGTCTCATGCATACCAGTTCCGAAAGCCGTACCCGGGTCAATGTGGAGGATCATTTTGTCCTTGTCTTCTGCTTTTATTTCTTCCCATGATGGTACGATGAGAATATCATCTACATAGAACTGATGGAAATACTGTTTCCAGTTGTTGATCCAGTCTTTGTCTTCTGTCTGGGATTCTTCGATAGTAGCTTCCCCGATATCCATGAAGTTCTTCAGATCATCTAATGCTTCTCGAACATCTTTCAGGATTGCTTCTTTATCTGCATCTTCTTCCAGATAGAAATTCAGATAGGCAACGCCGTCATCTGCAGGGCCTTCCGGCATAATGTCTACAAACATCTGGGCTTTGTCTTCCTCTGTCAGAGGCTGTTTGTCCTGAATCTCTACGCCCTCAATGCCAACTTCTGCAAGTGTGCTGATGACGATATCTTCTGCTTCTGTTTTCGTTTTTACTGTAAAACGGTTCCACTTCATATATTTGTCTCCATTTCTTTTATCTTATATATTTATTATTTTCTGCCAACAATTAATCAAGTCAGGTTAATATTCGCAATCAGTTCTTCTTATCCTGGTTATACATTCCACTTATTTTTTCAAAAAAGTTTCTGAAAACATTGTGGCGGTTTCCTTTGCTGTAAAATCTCCACGCCAGTTCTACCATTCCCACTCCTGCAACCGCATCCACCAGATAATGTTGCTTGAGTACCTGTGTGGAAATAATGATCAGGGCCGCAAAAATCAGTGAAAAATGCTGATACCATTTCGGGATTTTCTCTGACTTTCTGACTCCACGCCAGCTCAGCCAGCTTACATAACAGTGTATTGACGGAAATAAATTCGATGGACTGCTGCCGCCGTCCACCAGATAAACCAGTCTGAGAATCTGTTCAGACCATGTACTGCCTGAAATCTCGGGCCTTACATTCGTAGTCGGTAAAATAAGAAAGATTACAAAACATGCAACATGCACGGTCAGATCTGTTGCTACAAACCGATAGAATCCATCTTTCCCTCTCTGCGCTGCCAGAATATAATTCGCCGCCCAGAATGGAAATGCCAGAATGTAAATCCAGACAAACTGTGGAATCAACGGCACTGCTCTATCCAGTGATGATGTAAAATCAAAATGGTACCTGTGGGCGGTCATTACTCCACTGCCCCAATAAATCAGGCAATTTAGCACAACAATACTTATCAGCGGCAGTATTGCCCATGTTGGGAGATATTTCTCCCGAAAATCCCGGATTTTTTTTTTCTTAGTCAAATATCTCTCCATTTCTCAGGAATCTTAATTCCTGTAAACCAGCATATACTTATATCACTCTTTTCAATTGCCTGCAGTATTTTTATCTGTAATTCTGCATTCTTTTATTTCTTTCTGTGCATCCATAAAGAATTGCCAAAGTCAGTTTTTTACCGTTACCTTTCAATATACACGACCACGCAAAAAAAGAAAAGAGGTTTACCCTCTTTTCTTTAATTTTCTTTTACATTTCCCGACTTTTTTCTGAAGTCCAACCTTCAATTCTCTGAAAATTAATCTTCAAAAGTCTCTTTTAATTTGTCCATGAAACTCTTTTTCTTCTTTTCGGATTTCTCTGTTCCGTCAGAAGACTCTTTCGGGCGGTTTCCACACGCTTCATCAAATTTACGCAATGCCTCTTTTGCTTCTTCATTCAGATTGGTAGGAACCTGAACTACAAGTGTTACATAATGGTCACCACGTACATTTTTATTTCTCAGAGATGGTACACCTTTTCCTTTCAGACGAATTCTTGTATCTGTCTGAGTTCCTGGTTTCACCTCATATTCAACTTCTCCGTCCACTGTGTTGATACGTACAGTACCGCCCAGTGCTGCCTGCGCATAGGTAAGAGGCGCAGTAGAAAAGATATTCATATCCTGTCTCTGGAAAATCGGATGACGTGCAACATTTACCTCTACAAGCAGATCGCCTCTCGGTCCTCCGTTTGTGCCCGGCTCACCTTTCTCACGAATGCGGATGCTCTGACCATTGTCAATACCTGCCGGCACAGATACCTGAATCTTCTTTCTGGAAGATGTATATCCTGTTCCGCGGCATGAAGTACATTTATCCTTGATGATCTTACCTGTTCCGTGGCAGTCCGGACATGTCTGTACATTACGCACCATTCCAAACATGGACTGCTGTGTATATACGACTTGACCTTCACCGTTACATTTCGGACAGGTTGTCGGGGAAGTACCTGGTTTCGCACCTGTTCCGTGGCAGGTGGTACATTCGTCTTTCAGTACGATTTCCAGTTCCTTTTCACAGCCAAAGACAGCTTCTTCAAAAGTAATATTTACACGTGCACGAAGGTTTGCTCCCTTCATCGGACCATTATTGGCGCGTCTGCTTCTGCCGCCGCCTCCAAATAAATCGCCGAAAATGTCGCCGAAGATATCACCCATGTCAGCACCGTTGAAGTCAAAACCTCCAAAGCCGCCGCCAGCACCGCCACCGCCGTTTTCAAATGCTGCATGGCCAAACTGGTCATACTGTCTTCTCTTATCCGGATCACTCAAGATGGTGTAAGCTTCTGTCGCTTCTTTAAATTTCGCCTCAGCCTCTTTATCTCCTGGATTTACATCCGGGTGATACTTCTTGGCCAGCTTACGATATGC
>CAKRVX010000108.1 GCA_934409175.1 uncultured Blautia sp. | reverse complement strand
CTGTTACTTCAGCTGTGGGGGTTGGTGTTACTGTTACTTCAGCTGTGGGGGTTGGTGTTACTGTTACTTCAGCTGTGGGGGTTGGTGTTACTGTTACTTCAGCTGTAGGTGTTGGTGTTACTGTATTTTTCTCACCTGACTTGTAATCTGTATCACGATCCAGATTCAACCATCCTTCAGGATCTGTATCGGCCTTTCCCCAACTACTTCCATCTTCCCCCTGTACCCTCTGTGAAATATGCACAGAAGTCCCATTTTCTATCCCATCTGTACCGGAAACCTTATCAAATTTCTCACCTGGACCATTGTAAAGTTCTGCACTTCCATCATCACTGTGAACTTTCACATCAAAGTCAGCTTCTTTACTGCCAAATGTTTTACATTCCGATTCAACTGCCTTACTTCTGGTTGTAGGATTCAGATCGTTCATAGGTACATAACCATTCATTCCGTGATATTGTGTGTATCCCCATTTATGATCATCTGTACCTGTTTTCTCTCCCTTAATATGAATTGCCGTTCCATTTACAATCTGTTCATCATTCAGCTTATTACTTTCCGGATCTGCTTCTGAATAAATATCCACTCCTCCGTCCGGACTCTGCACTATCATATAATAATCAGTAGCATATTCCGGGCTCTGGCTTCCCCCATCGTCAGCCCAAACATTTATAGCCAATATAAAGCTGCACAGTAATACCAGAATCATTCCCCATTTTTTTTTCATATCGTTTTCCTTCACTTTTCATTTTCAACGTTTTACAACAGATGACCTTTTATATTCGCTGTATACTTTTCCATAAGGTTCCTTTACATATGCCTTTACAGCATAGTAATATGATACACCTTTTTTAGCTGTTTTGTCCAGATATGTCGCCGCAGTTCCTCTGGAAATTATCTTAAGAGTTTGAAAAGTTCCGCCCTTTTTCTTCCTGTATATACGATATCCGTCACAGTTTTTCTGGGCCTTCCATCGAATTCTGATTCCCTCTTTTTCTTTTTCTGTGGAACTGATCCTCTGCAATGCAGGAGCTGCTTTAATTACTTCTCCTGTCGTATAATCGCTCTTGAAAGTTTTTCCTGCCGTTTTATACCATGCACGCACTGTATAACGGTAGGAATTTCCAGAAGCAATCTGACTGTCTTTATATTTTAAAACTGATCCGCTTAAAGAAGCAATCCTTTTCCATTTTCCTCCTTTTCCGGGTCTCTGATATACACTGTATCCCTGAGCATGTTCGACTTTTTTCCAGGATATTATGTTATATCCCAGTCCTGCTCTCACCTGAAATTTCGGCTGATCAAGAGTACCTGTCTCATCCAGAGTTCTGGTGTGTCCTTTAATTCTTGCACTCCACTTACTCTGTGCAGTGTCCTCCCAGTTTTCATTGTCTGCAGCAGATTTAAAATAGCTCTGACCTGCCTGCGTACACGCATTCGCCTGGTACCAGACACTTCCATCTGCATTTTTATATTGTGCAGTTCCCTCCACTCCAAACTTTATAGCCTTACTTCCGGTATTTTTAATTGTTATCGCATATTTTTCTCCCGGGAATAATGTTACCGGCGGAATATCTATTGTACGTACTCCCGCTATGGACTGAGTAAACTGATATGGTTGCAAATATGCCATCTTTCCACTTTCAGGATCAGATGGATCTGTCACACCTGTATATACCTGTATGGCATATGAAGAATTGTCACTGAGAGATGTAACATTAATCTCCCCCAGTTCTTCTTTCTTTCCTCTTCCTGCATCAGCTGTATATACAACAGACACGGAGGCACCGCTACTCAACGTTATATAATTGATTGCAGAAGAACCATCATAAAAATAATTATTATCATATATCTGATCTTCTGGTGTTACAGCATCTGCTGCTACCAGATTAGTGATATTGGGATCCTGATAAGAAAGATAAAAATACCCATTCTCTCCCCACTCACTGCCCCAGCTGTTCTTTGCAATCCATGCTCCGTCTTTCGTAACTTTTGATCTGGAAACAAAATTTTCGTGAGAATAATCGTCATCCCACCCAACAATCGTCACAATATGATTAATCCGTTTGGATGCTCTGCTGGTCAGATCGCAATATCCTCCTGTTTCCGGATTATAATATGATGTTCCCATATAAAACATAATCGCTACGGACTGATTATCCATAAGCATACGCTTCATCCTGTTTACAGAATAACCGGAAAAATATGCATTTTTCAGATATGCCACAGCATTGTATGCTTTTGTCTCTGGCACAGGCACTGTAAGATCCTTTTCATGAAACTCATCTGTAGGAAAAGGCACATCTTCTTCTGTTGTCATTCCTGACCAGCCAGACAAAAAAATCGACGCCAGATAATCATTTCCGCCTATCTGATGATAATCTCCATTCACAATATTCTGATCTCCGGCTGTATTTCCTAACGGATCTGTCTGAAGATGTGAAAAAAAATACGACAGATGCTCTTCAGACAGATCATATTCGCCTTTTCCCTGTGTCAGAAGAGAAGTTTCCATTAAAGATGCCATTCCAAAAGCCCAGCAGGTCCCAAAAGGATGCTGATCCTTCGCCACTGTAACCAATCCCCACTCTCTGGCATCGTAAGAAGCCGGATAATCCGCTTCGTTTTCTCCATATGCTGCATATACCGAGTCAATATCACTGTCCACCTGCTCTCCCGGATTCATAAGAGTAAGACCATGAATAGGAGCCATCTGTTCCTCTTTTTCTGCTTCTGTCAGGGGTCTTCCTTTAATGTAATGAATTTCATCTGTGTTGAAATCTTCTGAACCGTCCTGAAATTGTTCATCCTGCTCATCCGATGTAAATTTCTCCACTTCCTCTGACTCTGATGTAAACTCATCGGAATCAGCAGTTATATCCTGCTGTATTTCTCCGGATCCGAATTCAGATTTCTCCTGTGCCAACACAGGTGTCTCGGATATGATCAGAATGCCGGCAAGAAACATGGGCAATAGTTTCATTCTATTCGTTTCCTCCAAACTCTAAGATAACGCCATTATATCTGTTCTGATACTAAAATTCAAGTATTACGAAGCAGTATAACTTCTGCTGTATACTTCATATAAACTGCAAAACCGGAGACGCCCTCTTCGCTGAAGGCGCTCCGGTTTTATGTAATCTGTTGTTCTTCTGTATTGTGTCCCTTGCAGAAGCTATGGAAAATGCCAGAACGGTATTTTCTTTTGTAAAAGACCTGGTTCCCCAAAAGAATTTAGATATGATTTTTAAGATTTCTTCTTTTGCTATGTTTCTACATTGTTTCTGCAGTAACTGTATCTATTCTAGCAGACACAAATATATATTACAATGAAAATCGTTCTTATTTATCCGCGAGATTACGACAACATATTACTGTCTTTGATTTATTTTATCCAGAAATTTCTTCCCATATTTCCCATACTTATGCTCTCCTACCCCAGAAACAGTAAGCATTTCTGCCTTATTCTCAGGTTTGACAATACACATATGTACCAGCGTTTTGTCTGAAAACACAATGTACGGTGGAACTTTTTCTTCCCTGGCAATCTCCATTCTGAGCTGACGAAGTGTTTGAAATAACGGTTCATCCTCCTGTGCCAATACACCGGAAGTTTTTGTCTTTGCTTTTGACGTCTGTTTTTCCCTGACAGACCTTTTCTGTTCCCGTATCATTTTCATAGTAAGTCCGGCATTGTCCGTCCTGAACAGATTCTGTGATCGTCCTGTTAATCTTACAAGCGTAAAACTGTCATTTGACAAAGACAAATATCCTTTTTCAAGCAGATAATTAACTATTTGACGAAGTCGATAAACTGGAATATCCCTGCACTTTCCATAACAAGGATTTTCTTCCATATGATATTGTCGAATTTTAGCTGTATTTGCTCCACGCAGAGTATCTAAAATAACAGTTACTCCATATCTTTGATGGCAGAATTCCACACATCTTATGATTTCTTTCGCCTCTTTCGTTATATCCACTTCCTCGAATTCGGTAAGACAGTTACTGCAATTTCCACAATATCCGGAACCATACTCTCCAAAATACCTCAAAATATAGTCTCTGAGACACTCATGCGTAAAACAGTAAAATGTCATTTTTCTGAGACGTTCTTCGTCACGTTCCTGTACCAGTGCTCTGGTCAACGGGTCCAGTTCCTGATTTTCCTGACTGTTTTCTATAAAAAAACGATTGGTGACTACATCCTGTCTACTATAGAGCAAAATACATCTTGCAGGTTCTCCATCCCTGCCTGCACGCCCTGCCTCCTGATAGTAGCTTTCCATATTTTTCGGCATATTATAATGGATCACATATCTTACATCGGATTTATCGATTCCCATTCCAAAAGCATTTGTAGCCACCATAATGCTGCATCTGTCATATATAAAATCATCCTGATTATTTCGACGCTCTTCATCTGAAAGTCCTGCATGATACCTTGTTGCAGAAAATCCATCTTTAATCAGATTCTCACATACTTCTTCCACAAGTTTTCGACTAATGCAATAAATTATTCCACTTTCTTCTTTATGCTCTTCCACATACTCTCTGACGAAATTGTATTTATTTCCGGGTGTCTGCACAGAATAAAAAAGATTTTCACGATTAAATCCCGTTGTTATCACAAAAGGCTCCTGCAGATGAAGAATATCAATAATATCATCCCTTACCTCACTCGTAGCTGTGGCAGTAAAAGCACTGACCACCGGGCGCCGGGGTAATCTTCTGATAAATTCCGTAATTTTAAGATAACTTGGTCGAAAATCCTGTCCCCACTGAGATACGCAATGAGCTTCATCCACTGCAATCATGGAAATCTCTGCATGAAGTGCAAAATCAAGAAACTCTTCATTCAATAATCGCTCAGGAGCCACATAAATAATAGGGTAACGACCTGTTTTGGCCAGACTTAATGCTTTATAATACTGATTCGCCGTCAGCGAACTGTTCAGATATGCCGCCAGAATTCCAGCCTGGTTTAAAGAACTTACCTGATCTTTCATAAGAGAAATTAAGGGAGAAATCACTAATGTGATTCCTCCCATCATTAACGCCGGAATCTGATAACATAAAGATTTTCCTGCTCCTGTAGGCATAATTCCCACAACATCTTTCCCAGAAAGAATGTTGTCAATAACTTCTTTCTGACCTTCTCTGAATGTATCATATCCAAAATATTTTTTCAGTATTTGATTCTTTGTCAATTTCCAAACGAACCTCTGCTTTACTATAATAAACTGCACATGTCATTTATGATCTTTCATTATCTTCATCATTTCTGCCAGTTCCTGATATTTTCCTGTCACATAACCGTAATTTCTGCGCTTATGTGGCAGCTGGCAATCTGTACAGTCCTTTAACCCTGTTTCTGTATATTTAAAATTCCCACCACATTTATCACCCAGCGCATACAACGGACAATAACAGAACAGGCAATTGAAATCTTCCGGATCTGCATCTTTATGGCAAGGAAAAAATTCACATTTTTTATGACTGAAATAAGAAAATTCTTTATCTTCCCAATATGGTTTATCCATTCTCCCTCCCCTTTCTCCAATCCGCACTCTGATTATCCCTAAAAAAAGAGGGAGCGATGCTACTCCGGGGTAGAATAAAAATCCGTTCATGAGTGCGCGGAGGGAACGAATAAATCCGAAGTAGTATCGCCTGCCATTTAATCATGTATAATTCATAAAGAACAGGCGCATTCCATAAAAAATGTCTGCCTTCAAATAAAAGCAGACAACACTCCGAAGCTGCGGATTCAACGGAGTTGGTTGTTACACTTTACACGGAAGTTTAACCTCGCCATACTAAGCAGGTTTCCTGGCTCCAGGCTCATCGCTCCTCTCTCCTTCTCATGCTATGGCACAATGGA
>CAKRVX010000107.1 GCA_934409175.1 uncultured Blautia sp. | reverse complement strand
ACAGGATTGTAGAACAGAATGACCATATCCAGATCCTGACGCTCTACCATCTCCATGAACTGCTTGTCTCCGCCGATACTTCCGGCAAGGAATTTATGCACGTGAAGGCTTGTCGCTTCCTCAATTCTTCGTCCCGTCGTACCTGTGGCATAGACCTCATGTTTGGCAAGTATGTTCTTATATGCAATGCAGAAATCTTCAATCAGTACTTTTTTGCTGTTATGCGCGATAATACCTAAGTTCATAGTTTCTCCTCTCCGACTTTCCCATCTATTTATTTTAAATTTTTCACACCTTTCATAATTCTAATGTACATTATAACAAATTGACAAATAGAGTGCAATTAAAACTTGAATAATATACAAAATTCATAATTTATTAATATTTTCTATTCCAGGCAAACAGAAACTACTCTTTATAAACAGCAAAACAATGCCGCTTTATCTCTGATTTCATAGGTCTATGATAACAGCAATAAAGCGACATCATTTTATTTTTGAGAAATATTACCGCTACAGTCAGTTACGCTACAGCTGATTCTACTGTGCTTTTCTCCGGCAGCATTTTAGTATTGCTGTCCGCCCTGAGAACCGGATCCGCTGGACATCTGTCTTTCCTGAGCTTCGATCATTTTTTTGACCATATAGCCTCCAACTGATCCATTCTGTTTGGAAGTCAGATTACCGTTATAGCCATCTGTAAGCGGCACACCTAATTCATTTGCAACCTCGAACTTGAAACGGTCTAACGCACCTTTTGCTTCCGGTACAGCTGCCTGATTAGAAGATTTTGTGTTTGACATATCAATTTCCTCCTTGGTTGTTTTCATTTTCTAATGATTGTTTCTGTGTTACAATCCTAGTATATGAGATCCGAAAAATAATACTCTGGAAGTTTTCACATAGTGAGGAAGACCATGGAAAATATTCTGATACCGGAAATGATAGCCACACCATATTCAACTGAAACAAAATCTCAAAGATCCTGAAAAAAAGGAAGCCGAGAATATATACAAAACGAAGCTGTATTACACAGCTTCGTTTTTATTTTATAAATAAAATATGGAAATTACCGACTTTCTGCATTCAGCAACATATTACAGTGCAATAAATCCTGTTACATCACCATTGATCACATAATATGCTTTATTTTCTTCAATTTTGATGTATATTTTCACATCTTTAAGGTCTCCAGCTTTTTTGCCCATTTCGTCTGTCCAGATCTTTTTTACATTCTCCAGTACATCCTTTGCATATATCTCTCTGCCCAGGAACTGTACATAAACTTCAGCAGTGGCCTCTTTCTTTACAGTTCTTCTGGCTGTAGTAGTTTTCTTTTCAGCCGGTTTTTTTGTTGTCCTTGCTTTTCTGACAGCAGTTTTCTTCTCAGACGTTTTCGCTGTTTCAGCGGCTTCTTTTACTGGTGTCTCTTTCTTTGCTGTTTCATCTGATGCCACAGCTACAGTCTTTGCAGGAGCCTCTTTAACTTTGGTTGTCTTCGCAGTAGATGTAGTAGGTTCTGCTTTCTTTGCCGTTGTTTTTGTTGTCATTATAATAGCCTCCTTACAAGGTAAAATATTTTGATTACCGAAATAGGATACTACGATTTCCTTTATTTTGCAATAATATTTCGTCTCTGTACCTGAAAAAATCCCTACAACCCAAGATTCTGCAGATCTTCCTTCATATAATCAGTCAGTTTCCTTTTCAGGATTGCATTCTGTTCCAGACTCAGATCTTCATCCAGTTCCAGAATTCGAACCGCCGTTTCACTTGCAGCCTTCAGGATATCCGCATCCTGATAAATGTCTCCCAGTTTAAATTCCAGCAGACCACTTTGTCTGATTCCAAAAAGATCTCCTGGTCCGCGAAGTTTCAGATCTTCTCCTGCAATATAGAAACCATCGTTGGATTTATTCAGAATTTCCAGACGTTTGGAAGTTTCTTTTGCATCATTTCCCTGCATAAATATACAATAAGACTGATATTCTCCACGTCCCACCCTGCCTCGAAGCTGATGGAGCTGTGCCAGTCCGAATCGTTCCGCATTTTCAACCATCATCACCGTAGCATTTGGAACATTAACACCTACTTCAACAACAGTGGTAGACACCAGGATCTGTATTTTTCCATCTGCAAATGCTTCCATGATCGCATTTTTTTCCCTGGGCTTCATCTTTCCGTGAAGGGACGCAACTTTAATGTCCGCCGGAAAAATATCCTGCAGTTTTCTGGTATAATCCAGGACATTTTCTCCATCCATTCCCTCACTTTCTTCTACCATAGGGCAGATCACATAAACCTGCCTTCCCTGCCGGATCTGCTTTTCCATAAAAGAATAGGCCTTCGGTCGATAGGATGTTCCTACCACACAGTTTTTGATAGGAAGACGCCGGGCCGGAAGTTCATCAATAATGGAAATATCCAGATCTCCATATAAAATGATTGCAAGAGTTCTGGGAATAGGTGTAGCACTCATTACCAGGACATTAGGGGGATTTCCCATGGTGGTCAGAGCTTCTCTCTGTTTTACCCCGAATCTGTGCTGTTCATCTGTGATCACCAGACCTAATTGATTATACTGAACCTTCTCCTGGATCAAAGCATGGGTTCCTATGACTATATTGGCATCTCTGGATGCGATCAATGCATATTTTTCTCTTTTTTCCCTGGCTGTATCAGATCCTGTAAGAAGAATCGGATGACAGAATTGAAGTTCCTGTTCCTGAATAAGTTTCTCCATAGCCTGAAAGTGCTGTCTTGCAAGTACTTCTGTAGGAGCCATCAAAACCGTCTGATAACCATTTTCTGCAGTCATGATCATGGCCAGAAAAGCCAGAATGGTTTTTCCACTTCCTACATCTCCCTGTATAAGCCTGGACATCAGTGCCTGTCCGCAGAGATCCCTTTCAATTTCATGCCATACATTAAGCTGTGCTTTTGTCAGATCATATGGCAGATTTTCTATAATCTGTTCTGTGGTCCACACAGGATGCATCGGAAAAGCATTCGGTGCTTCTTCTGTCTTCTCTTTCAGCATCTGAACAGCCAGGATAAACAGCAGAAATTCATCAAATACCAGACGCCTCCTTGCAGAGAGAAGCTCCTGCATATTTTTCGGAAAATGTATGGCAGAAAATGCGAAATTATCGTCCGCCAGATGGTATCTTTCCTTGTATTCATCCGACAGATATTCCGGCTGCAGCATCTTTGTTTCCAGCACCTGATGAAGCAGTTTCACAATTGTCTTATTAGATAAACCGGCCGTCAAAGCATAAACCGGCTGCAGACTGTGAAGTATCTCCTCATAAGCTGCATGCGTAAAGATTTCCGGATGTTCCATCTGCAACCTTCCCTGCTTCCGAGTAACCCTGCCTCTGAAAACAAATGTACTGCCTTTCTTTATCATAGTTCTCAGATAAGGCATATTAAACCAGGTAACTGGTATTTTTCCTGTAGAATCTGCCGCTGTAGTTGTAATCACCTGAAGATTTCTCACCTGATTTACATAAACCCCTGTAATTATAGTCACTGAAATTGCAGCTACCGTTCCTTCTTCCAATGTACTGATTTCCATAGGTTCTTCATATGCATCATAATTTCTGGGATAATAATGAATCAGATCTTCTACATTTATAACTCCTATTTTTGCAAATAATTTTTCGGTTTTTTCACCTACGCCTTTCAAAGTACGAAGTGACTCAGACATATAAATCTCCCTTTACTTTAAAAATCTATTCTCCCAAAATATGTCAGTTCCTTAATATCCAATGTAGCAGATATTTAATATTCGCTGTACCAGATAAACGGATATATCCGTTCAGGGACATATCCGTTTATCTCTTTAAATCCATATATTATTTTATGACAATTTATTCTACAGAAATTACATAATAGTAAATCGGCTGACCGCCCGCATTCAGTTCTACATCACAATCAGGATAAGCTTCCTCCATAGAAGCTGCAAGTTCCTCTGCCTCTGCTTCATCTGTATCAGCACCATAATAAATACTGATCACTTCTGATTCGTCATCTACCATTTCAGCAATGGTCTCTTTCGTTACTTCAACACGGTTTTTACCAACTGCAAGAATTCCCTTATCTCCGATACCCATGATATCACCTTCATGGATCTCTTTATCGTCAATTCTTGTATCACGGACAGCATAAGTAACCTGACCTGTCTTTACTCTCGCGATAGCCTGAATCATAGCTTCTGTATTTTCTTCACTGCTTTTCTCAGGCACATAACTGATCATAGCCGTAATTCCCTGCGGAATTGTCTTTGTAGGAACTACCACGATTTCTTTATCTTCAGTGAGATCCCTTGCCTGATTGGCAGCCAGAATAATATTCTTATTATTCGGGAAAATATAAATAGTCTTTGCATTTACTTTCGCAATGGCATTTAACATATCCTCTGTACTTGGATTCATGGTCTGGCCGCCTTCAATGAGATAGTCTGCCCCAAGCTCCTTGAAAATCTCAGTCAGCCCCTTACCTACAGATACAGAAATAAATCCCACATCTTTCTGTGGCTGAGATGCTGTTTCTTTTTCTTCCTGTTCTCTGGCAAGTTTCTCGGCATCCTTGATCAGTTTCTCCTGATGTTCTTCGCGCATATTATCGATCTTCATACGAGAAAGCGCGCCGAAAGTCAAAGCCTTCTCAAAAGCAAGTCCCGGATGATTCGTATGAACATGAACTTTCACGATCTCATCATCTGCCACAAGAACAATGGAATCACCGATAGACATCAGATATTTCTTAAATTCATGCTCTGTTTCTTCAGGCATTGGTTTGTCCAGAAGAATGATAAATTCTGTACAATAGCCAAATTTAATATCTGCTTCTGTCTGTGCATCAATCTTTGTGACAGCAGATCCTTTAGATTTGCCAAATTGTGCATAATCAATTTCTTTTCCCAGGAAACCATCATAAGCTCCATGGTATACTTCCAGAAGACCCTGTCCACCAGAATCCACTACCCCTGCTTCTTTCAGAACCGGAAGCATTTCAGGAGTCTTCGCCAGTGTTTCCTCTGCATGAGCAATCACTGCCTGAAAAAAAGAATCCAGATCTTCTGCTGTCTCAGCCAGTTCTACTGCTTTGGATGCGGCTTCTCTGGCAACAGTAAGGATGGTTCCTTCTTTGGGTTTCATAACAGCTTTATAAGCTGTTTCCACACCCTTTTCCATAGCCGCTGCGATTGCTTTTGCATCCAGTTCCCTGCTTGTCTTCACGCTCTTTGTAAATCCACGAAGAAGCTGAGAAAGGATTACACCTGAATTTCCTCTGGCACCACGCAGAGAACCGGAAGAAATAGCTTTCGCCAGCGCCTCCATGTCAGGTTCTCCCAGAGAACCTACTTCTGCTGCAGCAGCCATGATGGTCATGGTCATATTGGTTCCTGTATCTCCATCCGGTACCGGAAATACGTTCAGTTCGTTGATCCATTCTTTCTTCGCTTCCAGATTCTTGGCACCTGCAAGAAACATTCTGGAAAGTATTCTGGCATCTATGGTTTTGTTATTCACCACAAGTTCCTCCTCTATCCTAATCAATTGCTCTTACGCCTTCTACATAAATGTCGATCTTATCAATCTCCATACCAGTGAAAGCTTCCACTTTATATTTTACATTGCTGACAAGATTGTCCGCAATTGTACTTATATTCACGCCATATGCCACAATTACATGGAAATTCAGGCGGATTTTATTGTCCTCTGTAATGCTGACACTGATACCATGTTTCAGACTGTTTCTTCCAAGAAGTTTTACCAGTCCATCCTTCATGCTGACTGCTGCCATTCCTACGATACCAAAGCATTCTACTGCAACACTTCCTGCATAGGTTGCGATTACATCTGTGTCAATTATGATCTGACCCAATCCGGAATCTATACGTCCATTCATATGGTTACCTCCAATGCTAATATATTGTTTGTAAATGTATTATAACCTCTTTTTACAGAAAAAGAAATATTATTTTTCACATTTTTCCTTTTTTTGC
>CAKRVX010000106.1 GCA_934409175.1 uncultured Blautia sp. | reverse complement strand
CTTTCTGTAGTGTTTACAGTATATCAGATTCATTAAGAAATGTCTCTTGAAGTGTCTTAAATTACGATACCATTATATTTTTTATGATTTTATTTTTGTTCTTTTTTCTTTAGGCGGAAAAATTACTGGAAGTTCACATATAAAATTACTCCTATCCTTTATAAACTGGAACCATTTCTGCACATATTATGTTTTTTCTGTACATCAACAGCCAAAAGCAACCATTATTTTCATTGCAATTTTACGTTTTCTTCTGTATAATAAAATCATAAATATACCGTACAAAGGCGTACACTACATGATAAATCGTGTGTGTACGCCTTTTTCTATACAATATTTTCTCAACGGTGTATTTTTTTCCTGAAACTCACATAAATTCAAAAAGGAGGAAGCCTATGATTAATACTGTTGCAAATTTCATAAACAAAGTGGATGGTCTCGTATGGGGATGGTGGATGATTCTTTTACTTCTCGGTACGCATATCTTTATGACAATCCGTACCGGTGTTATTCAAAGAAAGATCGGTACAGCAATCCGGTTATCTGTCGCAAAAGATACGGAAGCCGAAGGTGAAGTCAGTCAGTTTGGTGCTCTTACCACCGCACTTGCCTCAACCATCGGAACCGGAAACATCATCGGTGTAGGAACTGCTATTGCACTGGGTGGTCCGGGAGCTGTTCTCTGGTGCTGGCTCACAGGTGTTTTCGGAATCGCTACGAAATACAGCGAATCGCTTATCGCCGTTAAATACCGCGTCAAAACCAAAGACGGCCGTATGCAGGGCGGTGCTATGTATGCACTGGAACGGGGATTACATATGAAATGGCTCGCATTACTTTTTGCATTCTTCGGTGGCTTTGCTTCTTTTGGCATCGGATGTGCCACACAGGTAAATGCGATTGCCACAGTCTGTTACGAAAATCTGAATATTTCTCCTGCCTTTATCGGGATCGCAGTTGCAGCACTGACTGCTCTTGTTATCTTTGGCGGTATCAGATCAATCGCAAACGTATGTGAACGTCTGGTTCCTTTTATGGCATTTTTTTATGTACTTGGATGCCTGATCATTCTCGGAATTAATTACGATTTCATAATTCCTGCAGTCAGAACCATCTGCAAAATGGCGTTTACTCCTGGTGCTGCAGCAGGTGGACTGGTAGGTCGTGGTATCATGATGGCAATGCAATATGGTATTGCCAGAGGTCTCTTTTCAAATGAATCCGGTATGGGTTCTGCACCTATCGCTGCTGCCGCTGCACAGACCAGAAACCCGGTACGTCAGGCTCTGGTCTCCAGTACAGGAACCTTCTGGGATACAGTTGTCGTATGTCTGATAACAGGGCTGGTTCTTGTGACCAGCATTATGAAAAATCCTTCCATTGATATGGGAAATATTACAGACGGAGGCGTACTTACCACTCTTGCATTTCAGCAAATCCCTGTTCTGGGCCCTGTAATCCTGGTAGTTGGAATTATTTCTTTTGCTTACTCAACAGTTTTGGGATGGGCCTACTACGGTGAACGATGTGTCGAATATTTTGCAGGAAAGAAGGGACTGATTCCTTATCGTGTATTGTATATTGTTGTGGCTGCTATTGCCCCGGTCATTTCTCTGAATCTTGTCTGGACAGTCGCAGACATCCTGAATGCTCTGATGGCACTTCCCAACCTTGTAGCTGTACTTCTTTTGTCCAACGTAATCGTAAAAGAAACCAGAAAATATATACATGACCTGGATGCAAAAGATGACACTCCTATTGAAATCATAGATAAATAAAAACCATTTCACATATGACAACGCAAAAAAGTTTCCGGATTTATTTTCACAAAATCCGGAAACTTTTTTAATTCCTAAACATTTCTTATCACTTTCACAATTGAACCATCCTGCATCTGAACATTTAGTAAGCTGCCTTATAAATCTCCAGCACCTGCTCCTCTGAGAGTTCCACATAATTGTTCTTTAACAGTCGCTGCTGTGTTCTGATCACATCTCCGGCAAATACAGGAAGATCACTTTCTTTTACTCCGAAACTGCGAAGAGGCTCTTTTTTTAGCACTTTATCCATCAGTTCATACAATGCTGTCAGCGCATCATTTTGCGTCACACCCAGACACCCGGCAATAATATCTTCCAGATCATTGATCCGTCCTGTTGGCTGAATCTCTTTGTATTTCTCCATCACATCCTTGAACATAAGCTGATTTGACTGTCCATGTGGAATATGATATACGGAACCAAGCGGATATGCACAGGCATGAACTGCGGCACATCCCGCATAGCCAAAACCAAGGCCTGCCCAGTTAGAAGCTTTCAGGAAATCTGCCGCATAGTTTTTCCATGCATCCCATCCACCAGCTTCCACTGCCTTCTTCCAACACTGAATGATTGTCTTTAACGCCTCTGTGGAAAAAATTCTTGAAATGCTGCATCCATTTGGACTTAAAAAAGATTCTACACTATGTATCATTGCATCAATAGAGGAAGTTGCAAATATTTTGTATGGAAGAGAATCCAGCATATTTGTAATCATGATTGCTTTATCTGCAAGCATTGCATCGGATGCCAGTCCCATTTTCACACCTTTGCTTACACGGTTGATTACAGAAATATTTGTAACTTCACTTCCTGTTCCACAGGTTGTAGGGATGATCACAAGAGGATGCATTTTATTCAGACTATCTACGTGATCATAAAGATCATCCACTTTATCCTCTTTTCCTGCAACTGCAACAACTTTTGCAATATCCACCACTGTTCCACCGCCGATAGCGATAATGCGGTCAAATTCTTTTTCTCTCAGTGCGTCCAGAATTGCATCTACCATTCCATCTGTAGGTTCTCCTTTTCCGTATTTTTCACGAAAAAGTGTCTGCACCCCCAGAGAAAGAGGTGCTACATATTTATCATAAGTATGTTCTCCGCAAAGGACCAGATCCTGCGGTCCCAGGTCAGCCTGCGCTGCATACTGTGCGAAAGTATCATATTCTTCTATTTCAGTTTTGATCGTAAATCCCTTCATGGACCTTTAAGCCTCCTTTTTTAACTTTTCCTCTGTCAGTCCAAATCTGCGTTCTACCAGTTCCTCGATGAACTGAGCAGTTGCATCCCATCCGAGCAGGCTACTGTTCAGCAGAATATCACGGGTATGTCTATCACCACGCTTCTTACCTGTAATATATTCATGTCTTGCATGCTGCGACTTCTCTACATTCTCCCATTCTTCCTCTGCCTTACGCTCATTCAGGCCTTTCTTTTTCATAACAGCTGCAATCTCATCTTTCTGAGGTGCATAAATAAACACATATGTAAGTCCTACAAAAAAGACCATAAGTCCACCGATCAGCATTGCAATAATCGATCCGGCAAAACCAGCAGTTGTAATCCAGTCTCCCGAGTTAATGACCCATCCCCAGCCGATCATTGCGCCAAATGCGATAACAAGTATATCCCAGGCGCCCATTACTTTATCAAACTTTGATTTCTGCTCCATAAACGTTTCTCCTTGTCTTCCCTTTTATTGCAACTATTGAATCAGGCAAGTCCTCTGCTTCAATTATGAAAAGCAGTAAGCACTCAGCAAGGACCTGCCTGTATTGTAAATATCTATCTGATTTTATGCTTCGATTGCTTCTTTCAGCGCTTCCTCGAATATTTCCAGACCTTTTTCCATCTGCTCATCTGTCATGGTTAGCGGAGCAAGGAAACGGATAACATTGCTTGCTGTTCCACAACTTTCAAGGAGAAGTCCTTTCTGGATCGCATTCTGAATGAGTTTTCCTGCAATTTCTGTAGCAGGCTCCTTTGTCTCTTTATCTTTGACAAGTTCCAGACCAATCATTGCACCCAGACCTCTGACATCACCGACTACCGGATATTTTTCCTGAAGTTCTTTGTAACGTTTGGTAACAACCTCCCCGATATGTCTTGCTTTTCCGGCATAGTCATCACGTTTCATGATATCCATAACAGCCAGCGCAGAAGCACATGCAACAGGGTTACCACAGAAAGTACCGCCGATAGTTCCCGCTGGTGCTGCATCCATGATCTCAGATCTTGCTGTAATTGCAGAAATTGGAAGACCTGCTCCAAGAGATTTCGCTGTTGTAATGATATCTGGTGCTGCTCCTGCTTCTGCCCAGTACTCTGATGCATAATATTTTCCGGTTCTGCAGTTGCCACACTGAACTTCATCTGCAATCATCAGGATTCCGTTATCATCACAGATTTTACGAACTGCTTTTACCCACTCGATCGGTGCCGGGATAAATCCGCCTTCACCCTGGAATGGTTCAACGATCATGCAGGCGATCTCACTTGCAAGTGCACCTTCATCAAAGATTCTATTCAGCTCATCTACATAGTACTGAATTGCCTCAGCCTCTGTGTATCCTTTGGGAGCTCTGTATACATATGGATATGGAGCACGGAAAATACCTGCCGGGAAAGGTCCCATACCAACTGCATATACCTTCTTTGCTGTCAGTGCCATTGTCAGATTTGTTCTTCCGTGGAAAGCACCTGTGAAACAGATCACTCCGCTTCTCTTTGTGAAGGCTTTCGCAATTTTTATGGAATTTTCATCACACTCTGCACCGGAGTTTGCGAAATAAGTTTTCTTTACATCTCCCTTGCATGGCATGATCTCGTTTAATCTCTCTGCCAGTGTTACATATCCATCATGTACATAAACATTAAAGATAGTGTGAAAGTATTTTTCTGCCTGTTTCTTTACTGCCTCAATTACTTCCGGATTGGAATATCCGATATTCAGAACACCAACACCTCCGACCCAATCAAGAAATTTATTTCCATCAAGGTCCTCAAACATTGCACCTGCACCCTGTTTGATACAGATTGGATAAGTCTTACCGCAAAGTGCCTGGGGGATTGCTGCATCTCTCCTGTCAAGAAGTTCTTTTGATTTCGGTCCTGGTACCTGTGCTGTTACGATCTCCGGTAATGCTTTTGATAATTCTGCTGTTGTCATAAGTTTGTTCCTCCTGTATCTCTTTGCCTCATCCGACAAAAAAAGGCGCCAGATAAGTAAATATCTGACGCCTTTGTCGTATTTTGATTGATTTAATTTTTATTTAGCTTGATTATAGCACCTTCACAGATGAAATCAATGTGCGCGGCTGACCATCTTTTTTGTGCATCGCGCACAAACAGCACTTAACTGTATTACCTATCTATTGCGATACTTAGTAATTAAAAATGCCAGTTTCAGTGCCAGGCATTTATCCATATCTTCAAAATCACAATTCAGCAGCTCGCCAATCTTCTTCATTCTGTAATTCAGAGTATTTCTATGAATAAACATAGCTTCCGCCGTCTTTTTGGCATTACAATTATGAGAAAGATAATTCTCCAGTGTTTCACACAGATTTCCTGCATTTATTTCATCATGCCTAAGTAATTTTCCGAGCTGTTCTTCCACGTATTCATCCAATACCCTGGTGTCGTCCACATGAGAGATCAACGTATAAATTCCCTGGTCTTTATAAAAGAAAACATGTCCCTGCATATTTGCGACAGCTGCCGCCCTGATTGCAGCCGAAGCCTCATTTCTGCTGCGCTTTACTTCATCCAGATACGCAGCACTGTTTCCAACGCCAACACACAACTGTACACTCTGCTCTCTCTGTACCCGTTCAACAATCCGTATAAGAATATCCCGTATATGTCCCTCATCAAGCTGTGATACCGGAATAAGAATCAGAATCGAGCCTGCCTGAGGCAAAACCAGAATATCTTCTTTTGTATAAAAAGAAAACTCCGTGTTGATCATTCTCTTTATATTTTGTCCCAAAGTCAGGGAGTCATCATTTTCCCAGTCGTTCTTCGCATTTTCAAAAGCAACTTCAGCTACGCAGAAGCTTCCTTCAAGATTAATATTCAAATATCTGGCCTGTGCCATCACGCGCTCCCTGCTCAAATGCTCTGCATCCAGAATAGATGACAGCAACTGTTCTGCTGCGTTTCGATCATTTTCTTCTAAAACAAGCCTCCTGCACATGATCTGAGAAAGATCTATCAGTGGATATTTCTCCGGAAGGTGAATTAAAAACTTTATCCTCACACGACTGAAGTCGCGTGCTTCCAGACGCTTTAGGCGTCAGACTAAATATCGGC
>CAKRVX010000105.1 GCA_934409175.1 uncultured Blautia sp. | reverse complement strand
GGTTAATTCCGTCTCAATGCCTCAATCGGACTGAGCTTTGCTGCTTTTTTTGCCGGATAGATTCCGAAAAATACTCCTACTGCACAGGAGAACAATGTAGCTGCCAGTATAGTCGTCAGACTGATACCAGGAGTGATGGTCATTCCCATACTGCTGCTTATGATCGAGCAGATCGCATATCCTCCAATGATTCCCAGAACAATCCCTATCAGTCCTCCGATCACTGTCAAAATCGCGGCCTCAGCCAGAAACTGCATCATAATAGAAGACGTCTTAGCTCCCAGTGATTTACGTATACCTATTTCCCTGGTACGTTCTGTTACAGATACCAGCATAATATTCATAACACCAATTCCCCCAACCAACAGGGAAATTCCTGCCACAAACGAAATAAACGCGGTCACCATATCCAGCATCTGATTCATGGAACTCATAATATCCTGAAAACTCTGCACCTGGAAATAGTCCTCCCCCGCACACTGATGCCTTTTTTCCAGCAGTTTTACTACCTTATCTGCAATATCCTGACTGTTTAGGCTCTTATCCGCCTGTACGATAACAGAATAAAAATAATCCGAGGTACCTGTAAAATCATTCATTGTAGTATATGGCACATTCACAGTCACTGGCATTCCATCATATGTATAACTTACAAAAGTTCCATTCTCTTTCTGAGTTGTCACTCCACAGATCCGTAAACTCTTCGTCAATCCGTAACAGTTGACATCAAGACTCATTCCCACCACATCATCTGTACCGAAAAGTCTTTTCGCATCTGAATCAGAAAGTACACAGACATTTTTACCTTCCTGAACTTCGTTCTCTCCGAAATAAACACCATGCTTCATAGCTGCATTATTTAACAGCTTCGCATCTGGTCCTTCCCCATTAACCATAAGAGTAAAATTTCCCTTTCCGGTGGTGGTTTCTCCATCATAGGAATCCGAAACATTCACTCCCTCGATTCCATCCAATTCCCTGATTGCTTCCACATCATCAGCGGTAATCCATTCCTCAGCCGTCTGCGCATCATTACTGATACTGATAGCGATCTGACCGCCTCCTATATCATCAATTTCACTGTTCATCTGATTTTTCGTTCCTTCACCAATAGAAACAATAGCTATGACAGAGGCGATACCGATGATAATACCCAGCATGGTAAGAAAAGACCGGCCTTTATTTGCCATAATATTATGGACTGCCATTTTAATATATTCATACAGATTACTCATCAGCATCCTCTCCCGTCTGCTCCTGTGGTATAGCCTGTACAGCCATTCCTTCCGTATAATCGCCCAGGTCCGAAATTACTTCCTCACCAGCTTCAATTCCATCCGTAATTTCCACATAATCTTCAGAACTGATTCCCGTCTTAACATTTCTTTTTGCCACAAGGCCATCTTCTATCACATAGCAAAATGATCCCTCTTTTCCAATGTTAACGACTTCTACAGGAAGAGTTACTACATCCTTTGCAGATGCTGCATGAATTTTTACTTTCGCATCTACCCCCAGAAAAATATCATCATCCGGATCATCAATGCTGACAGTGGCAGAAATCACCGGCGTACCTTTCTCATTCTGGACTGCAATATGGCTCATTTTGGACACAGTACCCTCATAAGTATTATCACCCAGAGTAATTTCTGCTTTCTGTCCTTTCTTCACTGTGTTGTAATCATATTTGGAAAGATTTACTTCCACACTTGCCTTGTCTGTATTCTGAATGGTAAACAGCTCCATGCCCTGTGTAACTGCTTCTCCATTTTTAAGCTCAGATTTGGATATGATTCCGTTGAACTCAGCAGTAATTCCTTTCTTACCTTCTCTTACCAGTTCTTTAGCAGATTTTGCATCCAATTCTGACAGATTATCCGTCACTTTCAGTTTCTTTCTCTCTTCTTTTGTGAGACTTGTGGAGTCTGCTTCTGCGATTGCTTTCTCAGATGCCAGATCTGACTGAAGTTCTGCCAGTTCATCACTGGCCGCTTCCAGAGCATTCTCCAGACCTGAAGTATCTGCAGTCACAGTATCACTTCCCCCACTGTAAGAAGTATCTCCATCTGTTCCCTCGTCATCATCTTCCACATCCGTTCCATCAGAAATTTCCAGATCTGATAATGAATCATCCGTAGAAAAATCTTCCAGACTTGGCATCTTAGGGGTCTGCTGTTTATAATCTTCATATGCTTCTTTTGCCTGATCTTTCGCTATCTGAGCCTGATTTCTGTTCTCTTCTGCAGTATTCAGTGCCTGAGTATTTTCATCTGAAGGATCCGCCTGCCATGCTGCAAATGCCATCTGATAAGCAGTATCTGCCTGATTGTAATCTGTCTGTGCCTTAGTGTAGGCAGAATTTAATTCCGACAGCTTCTTCTGATACTGGGGCAAAGTTTCTTTCTTATATGTATAAAGAGCTGCCTGATATTTATTCTGGATCTCCTGCTGTTTTTTGGCTTCTTCCTGAGCTTTTGCCTGAGCCGCTGCCTGCTGTGCCTGGGCTTCTGCTGCTGCCTGGGCTTCCGCCTGAGCCGCTGCAGCCTGTTGTGCCTGGACGGTTGCCGCCGAAATCTGAGATTTCAGAGATGCAACATAGGCTTTCTTATCTTTTATTTTTTTCTCAAGTTCCTGGACTTTCTTTTTTGCATCTTTCTGCTTTTTATCTGCTTTATCAGATTTGTTTACTGTATCTTTTGTATCATATTTTGTTGATTTTAAATTCAGTTCTGCTTTCTGATTATCTTTTTCCAGATCCTTTGTATCAAATTCGATCAGCTTTGTTCCCTTTTTTACTACATCCCCCTGGGAAAAAGTCACTTTCTTAAGCTGGGCATTAACGGGAGAATAATAAGTTTTCTCCTCCTCGCTTCCTACCGTGCCGGAAGCATCTACAATCTCCTCCACATCTCCGGTCTGTGCTGTGACCACTGGAACCTGTGGAATCTGACTCTCACCTGAATGCTTTTGTCCTACCACTGTGATACCGCCTGCTGCCACCAGAACTACCACAGCACCTATGATAATTTTCTTTTTTCTTTTCTTTTTTTTCATAATAATTTTTTTCCTCCTGCTTTCTATGAATCCAGCTGATTTTTTACATATTCTTCTTTTCCGTAATTTTCATTAATAGTATCGGATTCTATTTTTCCGTCCATAATTCTCACCACCCGTCTTGCCTGAGCAGCAATTCCATTATCATGTGTGATCAGTATGACTGTTTTTCCTTTTTCATGCATATTTTTAAGAATTTGCAAAATTTCTTTACTGGAAGCTGAATCCAGATTTCCGGTAGGTTCATCAGCCAGGATCACAGGAGGCTGTGCAGCGATAGCTCTGGCTATTGCAACCCTCTGCTGCTGGCCTCCCGACATCTCATTAGGTTTATGATCCATACGTTTCTCCAGCCCTACCATTGTCAGAGAATCCACTGCCAGTTTATGTCTGGTTTTTCTGTCTACTCCCCTGTATACCAGCGGAAGTTCTACATTTTCTATGGCTGTCAGATTGGAAATCAGGTTAAATCCCTGAAAAATAAATCCTATTTCCCGGTTTCTGACTTCTGAAAGTTCATTATCCTCCATAGTGGATACATCTGTGCCATTCAGAAAATATTCACCGGAGGTCGGGACATCCAGACATCCCAGCATATTCATAAATGTGGATTTTCCAGATCCGGACTGTCCGATGATTGCCACAAATTCACCTTTTTTTATTTCCAGGTTTATATGGTCCAGTGCACGCACTTCATTTTCTCCAGGATTGTAGATTTTACATAAATCTTTTACCCTTATCAGCGCTTGTTCCATTTTTTCCTCCATCTCTCCGAAAAAAGGCAGGCCTCAGATTCCCGAAGCACTGCCTTTTCTACACGGAATCTATAAGTCTCTGTTTTTGATAACGAAACAGAATAAAGATTCCATTCATATTCTGTTAAATTTTTTATGTCCGGAGATATTTCTTATAATCTTATTCTATGCGTCGAGCAAAAATGCCTTATATGCTTTCTTTGCCTCATAAACATCTGCCTTGCTGGTAACTTCCCACGGGGCATGCATACTCAGTACCGCAACTCCACTGTCAATAACCTCCATACCGTAAAGTGCTGCAATATATGCAATCGTTCCACCGCCGCCTACATCTACCTTGCCCAGTTCTGCAGTCTGGAAAGCAATCTCATGACTGTCAAAGATATTTCTGACTCTTGCCACATATTCTGCATTTGCATCATTGGAACCAGATTTTCCTCTTGCTCCTGTAAATTTATTCAATACAATACCTCTTCCCAGATAAGCAGCATTCTTTTTCTCAAATGCCTCTCCATAGGATGGATCATAACCTGCACTTACATCAGAAGAAAGCATGCTGGAATTCTTCAGTGCTCTTCTCAGAGTCAGTTCACTGTAACTGCCCATAGCATCCAGAAGTTCCGCCACTGCATTCTCAAAGAACCGTGACTGCATTCCTGTGGCACCTACACTTCCAATCTCTTCTTTATCCACTAACAAACAGCATGATGTACGTTTCGGAGCTTCCATCTCCAACATTGCCAGAAGTGAAGTATAAGCACATACTCTGTCATCCTGTCCATACGCAGCGATCATGCTTCTGTCAAGTCCGCACTCTCTGGCTTTTCCTGCTGGTACGATCTCCAGTTCTGCGGAAAGAAAATCTTCTTCTTCCATAGCATATTTCTCATTCAGAATATTCAGGATATTCTGTTTTACAGCTTCTTTCTTTTTATCATCCGGCAGATCCTTCAATGGTCTGCTTCCAATCAGAATATCCAGATTTTCTCCCTCAATAACTTCAGCTGCTTTTTTCTGCATCTGCTTTCCTGCCAGATGAATCAGCAGATCTGTAATATAAACAACTGGATCCTCTTCATCCTCTCCAATATTTATTTCAGTCACACTGCCGTCTCTCTTTACAACAACACCATGAATGGCGAGTGGAAGAGTTACCCATTGATATTTCTTTACTCCCCCATAATAATGAGTATCCAGATATGCCAGATCTGTATCCTCATACAGCGGATTCTGTTTGATATCCAGACGCGGAGAATCAATATGAGCGCCCAGAATATTCATTCCTTTGGAAATATTTTCCTCTCCAATATGGAAAAGTGCAACGATCTTTTTCATTCCTACTGTATATACCTTATCACCTGCTTTCAGGCTCTCACCTCTGGCAGTCTTATCTTCCAGTGCTTCATAACCTGCCGCCTGAGCTTCTTTCACAATCTGGGTTACACACTCTCGCTCAGTTTTTCCCACATTCAGAAAATTGCGATATGCCTTTGCCACTTTCTCCAGTTCTTTTTCTTCTGCCTCAGTATAGGACATCCATGCATTTCTACGTTCCATCTTCTATTCCGCCTTTCTTTAAGACTGCTTCACCGGCTTATTCTGATGCCAGACAGACAATCCTGTTATTCATAGCATTACTTTTTTTATTATAAAACATTCCGGAATATTTTTCCAGATATGACCTATGCGCTGGACAAACTTTCTCATTTCCGCTATAGTGAGCCTGTAAACTATCCGTTCCTGCAGGTAAAGCAGGCAATAACAATTATTTTCAGGAGGCAGTTATGAAAACTTCAGAAGATCTGCGTCAGCAGCTTCATTCTATAAACAGAAAAAGCTATCCTGCATACAAAGGACTGAAAGGTATGTATGGATTCGATGACTATATTCTTTCTATTGATCATGTGCAGGGGGATCCCTTTGCATCTCCCTCACATATCAGTGTTCTGATTTCCCATAAAACAGCAGGTTTTCCGCCGGAATATTATAAGGACTACCTGACACGGACTACTCTCTGTGATTACCTGACACGCCGTTTCGAAGAGCAGATCAATCACTATACCTTTCGTGCCAAAGGCTCCGGCAAAAGCGGCCTGATTTCTGTCAGCCACTGTGGTCAGGAAATACTGTCCAGAACAGCCTGTGAAATAAATGAAAAAGGTATTATCGCCCGTTTCTTTATTGGTTTTCCTGCCAACGGACGAACTATTAATTCTACAGAGCTTGAAAAGATTCTGTTTGATTTTCTCCCTGTTTGTGTGAAAAAAGCCTTTTTCTATTCCAGCCAGAATAAACAGACGCTCTGTGACTACATTCATACTGCACTGGATCAGGATTATATTCGTCAGGAACTGCATAAGCGTAATCTTGCTGCCTTTGTAGCAGACGGCGCGATCCTTCCCAGAGAAAGTGGTATTTCTTCCCGTCCTATGAAAGATTCTGTTCCTTTTACTTCCCCGGACAGTCTTCGTGTCTCCATGAATCTGCCTTACAAAGGAACAATCACCGGAATGGGAATTCCTCAGGGGATCACCCTGATCGTAGGCGGCGGCTACCATGGCAAATCAACTCTTTTAAATGCGCTGGAACTTGGCGTATACAATCATATCCCGGGAGATGGACGTGAATATGTGATCACAGACAATACTGCTGTAAAGCTTCGTTCTGAAGATGGACGTTTTATTAAAGATGTAGATATTTCCCTGTTTATTAATGACCTTCCAAACAGAAAGG
>CAKRVX010000104.1 GCA_934409175.1 uncultured Blautia sp. | reverse complement strand
TAATAAAGTACTATCGAATTAATTACAATTACAAAGGCCTTACAGTCATTTACAGAGCATTTACAAATTTATATCATCTTTTTGACACTTTTGTCATATTTTTTCCAGATTAGTCCCAGAACATGATATCCGATTGGAAGCAAACTGCTCGCCAATTGAATTACCGGAGATTCCCGATTATCATCCTAAAAATAAAATAAATGGAATCCCCAAAAGAATTGACAGTTAACTAGAAATATTTTATAATAATTTTACAAACAAT
Source organism: uncultured Blautia sp. (assembly GCA_934409175.1). GTDB lineage: Bacteria > Bacillota > Clostridia > Lachnospirales > Lachnospiraceae > Blautia_A. Next base: position 6,344 of record CAKRVX010000104.1, on the reverse strand, counting down.
AATTTTATAACTTATATAGTTCCATAATTGGTTGGATATTTCTACCAACTACCGTAATAGTTGTCTATAATCTCTATGATTTCAGAAATGAAGAATAGGCAATATCGGTAGATTTTTTTTGCCTTTCCTTAATGACAAAGAAAGAAGGTATGATTATGAACAAACAGACTTTTGCATTAAAGGGAACTATTTGTTACAGCAGTTCTCCCACAGAACTTTCTATCACCGAGAAGGGATATGTCGTATGCGAAGACAATCATTGTGCCGGTGTTTTTTCGGAACTTCCTGCAAAATACAGTAAAATTCCGTGTACTGATTTCGGAGACGAGCTGATCATTCCAGGTCTCACAGATCTGCATGTTCATGCTCCGCAGTATACATTCCGCGCCTCGGGTATGGATCTCGAATTGCTGGACTGGCTGAATACGATTACTTTTCCGCAGGAAGCGCAATACGAAGATACTGATTTTGCCCAAAAAGCATACTCTGTTTTTGCTGAGGATCTGAAAAAAAGTCCGAATACCAGAGCATGTATTTTCGCAACTCTTCATGTCCCCGCTACTGAAATTCTGATGGAGCTTCTGGATAAAACCGGATTGAAAACCATGGTCGGTAAAGTAAATATGGACCGGAATGGTTCACCTCTTTTACAGGAATCCAGTGCACAGTCCTCTGCTGATGCCACTGCAGAATGGATTGAAGCTACACTTACGAAATTTGAAAATGTAAAGCCAATCCTTACTCCAAGATTTACCCCATCCTGTTCCGATGAACTGATGGAGAAACTCTCTGCAATTCAAAAGAAATATCACCTCCCCGTTCAGTCTCACCTTTCTGAAAATTTGGGCGAAATCGCCTGGGTACAGGAACTTTGTCCAAACACTCATTTTTACGGAGAGGCTTACAGCCAGTTTGGGCTTTTCGGAGGGGATTGTCCTACCATTATGGCACATTGTGTCCACTCTTCAGATCAGGAAATTTCCCTGATGAAAAAACAGGGAGTTTATATCGCGCATTGTCCGCAGTCCAATACAAATCTTTCTTCCGGCATTGCTCCTGCAAAGCGATATCTGGAGGAAGGTCTTCATATAGGTCTTGGGTCTGACGTCGCAGGAGGAACTTCTCTTTCCATTCTGCGGGCCATGGCAGATGCCATTCAGGTTTCCAAACTGTACTGGCGGCTGGTTGATTCTTCCATAAGGCCGCTAACACTCGAAGAAGCCTTTTATATGGGAACAGAAGGCGGCGGTTCCTTCTTTGGAAAAGTCGGAAGTTTTAAGGAGAATTATGAATTTGATGCCGTTGTACTTAATGACTCCACAATTCCTACTCCTCTGAAACTCTCACCCAAATCCAGACTTGAAAGGCTGGTCTACCTTTCCGATGACCGCAATATTACCGCCAAGTATACAGCCGGAAAACAGATTCTGTAACTGCAGGAAATACAGAACACCGGCAATAAAATTCAAAAGGGGGAAAGATTATGAACCTTGACAAATTATTTCATCTCAAAGAAAACCACACAGATGTAAAAACCGAGATTATGGCAGGTATTACTACCTTTATGACCATGGCTTATATCCTGGCAGTAAATCCTAATATTCTGTCAGCATCAGGTATGGACAGAGGCTCTGTTTTTACTGCCACCGCATTATCCTCATTTATCGCCACCTGTCTGATGGCACTACTTTCCAATTACCCGTTTGTCCTGGCTCCTGGTATGGGACTGAATGCCTATTTCACCTACACAGTAGTTCTGGGCATGGGATATACATGGCAGCAGGCTCTGGCAGCCGTATTTGCGGAGGGTATCATTTTTATCCTCCTGTCACTGACCAATGTACGTGAGGCTATTTTCAACGCAATCCCTATGAATCTGAAACATGCCGTTTCCGTCGGTATCGGACTTTTTATCGCATTTATCGGCCTGCAGAACGCCAAAATCGTTGTAAACAATGATTCTACACTGGTATCTGTATTCTCCTTTAAATCTGCCGCCGCCAGCGGAACTTTCCACACAGAAGGGATCACAGTGCTCCTGGCGCTGATCGGAGTCCTTATAACAGCTATTTTCCTGGTCAAAAATATAAAGGGCGGTATTCTCTGGGGCATCCTCCTTACATGGGTCCTTGGAATCCTCTGCCAGCTTACCGGCATTTACAGACCAGACGTTGAAGCCGGATGGTACAGTCTTCTTCCTGATTTTTCCGCAGGAATTTCTGTTCCAAGCATGGCACCGACCTTTATGAAAATGGACTTTTCCATCGTATTCTCTCTGGATTTCATTGTCATCATGTTTGCATTCCTGTTTGTAGATATGTTTGATACTCTTGGAACCCTCATCGGTGTCGCTTCCAAGGCAGACATGCTGGATAAAGACGGCAAACTTCCGAAAATCAAAGGTGCCTTGCTCTCCGATGCAGTCGGTACCACTGTAGGTGCAATGTGCGGTACTTCTACTGTCACAACCTTTGTAGAGAGTGCTTCCGGTGTTGCAGAAGGCGGACGTACCGGACTCACTTCACTGGTTGCAGCCATCCTTTTTGGTCTGTCGCTGTTCCTTTCACCGATTTTCCTGGCAATTCCATCCTTTGCCACTGCTCCGGCACTGATCATCGTAGGATTCCTGATGCTCACTTCTGTAACCAAGATCAATTTCGATGATATGACAGAAGCCATTCCGGCATTCATTACGATCATTGCAATGCCGTTCCTGTACAGTATTTCTGAAGGTATCTCCATGGGAGTTATCTCTTACGTGATCATCAACGTAGTTACCGGCAAAGCCAAAGAGAAAAAAATCAGCCTTCTTATGTATATCCTGGCTGTTTTATTTATTCTGAAATATATTTTCATCTGATTTTTATACAATCAGCCTGTATACATTCCTGAAAGAAGTCTCCTGCAGAGGCTTCTTTTTTTGTTTGTATCTTCTTCATTTTCCAAAAAATACGCTTTCATTTTATGCAGTTGTGTTGTATAATTATCTGGCTATTTATCCACATTTTCCGTGGATTTTCTTCTTTTTATACACTTTATATACATTTATTTTCTCTTGGGAAAGAAAGGATCTTATACTATGAAAAATCAGCAGATTCCTTTGAAAAATTCTCTTCTTCTTCTTCTCTGTGCAATTATCTGGGGCATTGCATTTGTTGCACAGAGTGTGGGAATGGATTATGTAGGCGGCTTTACTTTCAACGCAGTCCGTTCCATTATCGGAGCTATTGTTCTGATTCCTCTGATCTTCGTTCTCAACGGTCGCAAATCACAGACTGACCGGATTTCAGATAAAAAGAGCCGCCGCACTCTCCTTACAGGTGGTGTCTCCTGCGGCATCTGTCTCTGTCTGGCAAGTAATTTCCAGCAGTTTGGAATCAAATACACCACCGTAGGAAAAGCTGGTTTTATTACCGCATGTTATATCGTGATCGTTCCCGTCATCGGACTGTTTCTGGGCAAAAAGTGCAGCCGCTATATCTGGATAGCAGTCGCCATGGCTTTGACAGGGCTGTATCTGCTCTGCATCACGGACGGTTTTTCCATTGGGAAGGGAGATCTCCTGGTTCTGGTCTGTGCATTTCTATTTTCCCTGCACATTCTGGTCATCGACTACTTTTCTCCAAAAACAGATGGTGTTATGCTGTCCTGCCTTCAGTTCCTTACCTGCGGGATTCTGTCTGCGATTCCTGCCCTGATCCTGGAACGTCCACATCTTTTTTCTATTGTGGCAGCATGGCAACCTATTCTTTATGCAGGAATAATGTCTTGCGGTGTCGCCTATACTTTACAGATTATCGGTCAGAAAAATATGAATCCTACTGTAGCTTCTCTGATCCTCAGCCTGGAATCCTGTATCTCCGTACTTGCCGGATGGATCATCCTGGGACAGAAATTAAGCGTCAGGGAAATCGCGGGATGTATTATTATGTTTGCAGCCATTATACTGGCTCAGTTGCCTCAAAAATCGCAGAAAAGTTCCTAACAACACCTATTTTAAAGGTTTCTCAAGTCAAAAACAGGCGCCATGCAGTTTCTCTTCACTGCATAACGCCTGTTTTATAGTTCTCTTTCATTCAACTATGCCTATATTTTTCTGAAAATGCTCTTTTATCTTCGCAAAGCTCTCATCACTGAGATCATGTTCCAGTTTACACGCATCTTCTCTGGCAACCTCAGGGTCCACCCCAAGATGTTCCAGCATCTTACTTAGCACAGTATGTCTCTCATAAATATGAGTCGCAATCTGTTCCCCTTTTTCAAGAAGCGTGACCGTTCCATATCTGTCCATAGCAATATACTCATCCTCACGAAGCAATTTCATCGCATGGCTTACACTCGGCTTGGACACCCCCAACATTGTGGCAATATCAATAGAGCGAACAGCTCCGCCCTGTTTCGACAGAACCAGGATTGCCTCTAAATAATCCTCTGCTGATTTTCTGATTTGCATTCAAAATACCTCCCATGTTGTTCTTATGTTAACACAAAAAGGTACTTTTTTCAATGTTCCTTGTTGAGAACAGTAGTCACTTAGAGAGGTATCCTATTATTATCTGCAGCAACAGAAAGAGCAATTTCCATCATCTTTCCAAAGGAAGTCTGTCTCTGTTCTGCTGAAATGGCCTCGTCTCTGAAAATATGATCAGAAATAGTCAGTATGCCAAGAGCTTTTTTACCTGCTCTGGCAGCATTCATAAAGAGTGCTGCACATTCCATCTCTGTACATAGAACCCCCATTTTTCTCCAGGCTGCGGCTGCATTGGGATTATCATTATAAAAAGCATCTGAAGAGATTACATTTCCCACACGTACCGGTGTGCCAAGTTTCCCAGCAGCATTCACTGCCTTCTCAACAAGTTCATAGCTTGCTGTAGGCGCAAATGTCCCTGGCAGACAGAACTGCGATGCATAATTGGAATCCGTACACGCTCCCATTGCAATGACCACATCCATCACATTTACATCGTCCTGAAGGCTTCCTGCAGACCCAATACGGATAATTTCATCCACATCGTAGAAATTGTATAGCTCGTAAGTATAAATTCCTGCAGAAGGCATTCCCATACCTGCCCCCATGACAGATACTCTTTCCCCCTTATAAGTTCCCGTATATCCAAACATATTTCGAACTGTATTAAAACACACCGGGTTCTCCAGATAATTCTCTGCAATGAATTTCGCGCGCAGAGGATCTCCCGGCATCAGAACCTTTTTGGCAATGTCTCCTTTTTTAGCTGCATTATGGGGTGTTGGAATACACATATCTCTTTCCTCCTTATCTGATACTTTGTATTGATTATTCTGCTTACTTTCGCCACAGTCACTGACCATTATTTGTCATCTCCTGTAAGCCGGAGCACATCGCGGATTTCTTCCTCATCCATATCCAGGATAATCGCCAGTTCTTCCACACTGAATTTAGAACTTTCGTCATCCTCATCTTCTGTGAGTTCCCGTACTGCCGCCTCCAGTTTCTCCACCTTCGCTACCAGATAATCGTCCTCAAACTTTCTCTGTGTCTGCTCTTCAATCGCACGACGGATTCCTGCGCGAATTCTTCCAAGAAACCATTTCTCATCCTTCTCCTCTGGCGTTTCTTCTCCAATTGCCATCAAAAGACTGATATTCGCCTCCTGTATCAGGTCAGCCAGAAAAATTTCTTCACAATTCATCTCTGCTGCCATCCTCGCCGCTGCAGGAAGATATTTCAGATACAGCTCTGACTGTCCTTCTCCTGCCCTCTGTTCTTCTATTCCTTCCAGATACTCCCTCAGATACTCTTCTTCCTCGGGCGTCAACGGCGTCTTTTGTTCTTCTTCTGTCTGCGGCTCCTGCTCCTGTGCTGATGTCCTGAGAACTGCTTCTGCCCCTTCAATCGTAATTCCCTTCAGTTTCAGATACTGAAGGATCTTGATCAGCTGGGTTTTATCCAGATCCATCTCACCAAAGCATTCCCGAATTTGCTGTGGTTTTAAATTTTTTCCATTTTTTTCTCCAAGCTCACAGATTTGTGCCAGTTTCTCCTGAAATTTCTCTATATCCATGATCTTATACTCCTTTACATTGCTGTCAGTTTTCCCTGTCAGCCTGTTCCTGTCTTTTTTATATCTTTAACTATAATCAATACAGACAGACTATGCAACCTTATTTTATGAAACCTCCACAGGTTCTGTACAAAAATCTGTCTGGCTTTATATCACAGGAACATTATGAAGTAATTTCCTGTAATATAAAACAAAAAAGCACCGCTTTTACGGTACTTTTTACTGCGGATAACAGGACTTGAACCTGCACGGGATGCCCACTGGTACCTAAAACCAGCGCGTCTGCCAATTCCGCCA
>CAKRVX010000103.1 GCA_934409175.1 uncultured Blautia sp. | reverse complement strand
CGGTCCATGGTATAGGAATTGAAAGAATATTTCACATCATTCAGATATTTGATCAGTTTCTCATTTCCGCAGGCAAAGCCGATACGCATTCCTGCCAGGGAGCGGGACTTGGAAAAAGTCTGCACAACCAGAAGATTATCATATTTTTCGATCAGTGGCAATGCTGACTTTCCGCCAAAGTCCACATAGGCTTCGTCCACGATCACGATCACATCCTGATTATGTCTGATAATCTCCTCCACATCCTCCAGAGGCATCTCCACACCTGTAGGGGCATTGGGATTCGGGAAAATCACTCCGCCGTTTTCTCTGAAATAGTCTTCTTTCTTTATATGAAAATTCTCATCCAGAGCAGGCCTCTCATATGGAATCTTAAACAGATCTGCCCACACATCATAGAAAGAATATGTTATATCCGGAAATAATACCGGCTTTTCTGAATTAAAAAAGGTCAGAAAACTCATTGCCAGCACATCATCTGATCCAACTCCGACAAATACCTGTTCATCCTTCAGGCTGTACATCTGTGCAATGGCATGAACCAGATCATAAGCTGCAGGATCCGGATAAAGGCGCATGGCATCCATATCCATCTCCTTCAGTGCTTTCTCTACTCCCGGAGCTGGCGGATATGGATTTTCATTTGTATTCAATTTGATCATATCCGGCTGGTTTGGCTGTTCGCCAGGTGTATATGGAATTACTTTACGTACATTTTCTTCCCAGGTACTCATTTTTTCTTTCCTCTCTTAGCTGTATTTTCATTCCGTACACTTTAGCACGGTAACGTATTCTCACATATCTGCTATTGTAATCACATGAAGAGAATTTGTCAATTTTTATCTTTTTTATTTTTCTTTTCTGCCTCATATTCTTTCAGTTCGTTCAACGCCTGTCCGGAAAGAGGGTATAGAACAATAATATTAAAGATGGTCATCAGACCAATTCCCACATCTCCCAGATCCCATACAAAAGTATATGCAGCAATCTCACCGATAAACAGCATGACCAGTGCCAGGATCTTATACGCAGTCTGCCAACACCATTTATCTCCGAACAGATATGCCACGTTGCTTCTGGCATAAAACAAAATTCCCAGAAAGGTAGAAAAACTGAACATAAACAACGTGACTGCAATAAAGATCACACCGAAATTTCCCAGATGATAATTCATAGCTGTCTGTAGAAGATTCATACCTGATAAACCTGCTGTGAGCTCTTCCGGTGCCAGAAGCATGATCATAGCTGTACAGCTACAGATTACAATGGTGTCCACAAACACTCCAATTTGCAACCAGTACAGATCCGGCTGACGGAGGGATAAAAGCAAATCCTGTCGCAAGACCTGCCAGCAATGGAATTACATAATATAAAGTAGATTTCTTTGTTTTCTTGGCAAGTCCGAATGCCAGCGGAATCAGAATTACCACACCAAGATTCTCAAGGTCTTCTGCGATCTGTTCGCTTGGACGAGGTGTGATCTTATCGATCATGGTCCATGGGAAAGCAACTACCTTTTCATCACTTACATAATTTACAAATCCTTCCTCCACAAATTCGGCTTTCTGCCATTCTTTTGTCATAGTCAGTACAGATTCACGAAGTTTTGCACCGTTCTGTGAACAATTGTCCATAGATACCAGGGCAATCGGATATTTGCCTGCCAGATTGTACCTGACCTTCGAATTTCCATTGGTGTTGGTATTTTAAAAAAGATGTTTCACATCACCGCCGTAGATCTTTACGGAAATGCATTTTACACAGAGACGATTCCTCTTCCCTATTCCAATACAGCAGCCTACTGTCAGCAGGTCACAGACAAAGTTAAGGAATTTATCGAATCCAGTCAGTATGAAAAAGAAAAGATCCTGTATACGGAGATATTATGAACAATGCCAGAATGAAACTGGATGAGTTCTCCCACTATCTTTACTATCCCTGTCATCTTGAACATGACTCAAAATCTGCTGCTTTCCTGGAATTATGGAAACATCCTGAGCTTGACAGTGCAGTAATTTTCCTGCTGAATAGAAATCTTGGCGGTGCCATCATAACCAATCACCAGATTCACCAGGGAAGTTTCATGCACAGCGGAACTATTGAACATATGTGCATCAATCCGGATGGGCCTCTTTGTTACTGCGGAAGCCGCGGCTGTCTGGAAACCTATTGCTCCGCAAATTCCCTGGAACAGTCTGCAGGTATGACTGTCAAAGAATTTTTCCCTCTTTTAAGAGAAAAAAAATCTTTCCAGCTTGCACAAGTCTGGAAAGATTATCTGAATCATCTGGCTTTTGCCATGAAAAATTTGAATCTTGTCATTGATGCACCGATCATTATCAGTGGATATCTGGCACCTTATTTCACTGATGAGGATATCGAATACCTATGGATCATATCAATGCCTCCACTCCTTTTCCCATAAATAAAGAGCATATTCTTGTGGGGACAAACGGACAGTACACACCTGCCATCGGCGCTGCACTGTTCTATGTAGATGAGTTTATTCAATCTGTATAGTCCAAACACACCCGCTCTGGACACAGTTGTTCACAGTCAGAGCCGGGTGTGTTTTATTTAAATCTCACTGATCAGTTTTTCATTTACATATTCAAAACCAAGGCGGTTTACAGTATCTGCGAAACGTTCTCCCTGGATTCCTTCATTTTTAAACAGAAGAATTGCTTTTTCAACTACTTTCATTACCTCTTCTTCCTCTGTGAAGATTCTGGTAAGAGTATGTCCCATTGCAATTCTCTTACCCCAGCGTCCACCAATATAGATCTTATATCCATTCTGATATTCCGTAACTGCACCGAATGGACATTTTCCTTTGCACCTTCCGCAATGGTTGCATTTGTCAGGATCAATATATATTTTTCCATCCACCAGCTTTGGTACTTTCACCGGACAGTTCTTTTCAATCTGACATTTTTTACAGCCACGGCACAGTGAAACATCCGGCTTGGGGATTCTCTGCCCGATGATTCCCAGATCATTCAGATTCGGTTTTACACAGTTATTTGGACATCCTCCCACTGCGATCTTGAATTTATGCGGAAGAACCACGTTGTGATAGCCCACGTAAAAACGCTCATGAATCTTCTCACTAAGTGCAAATGTGTCGATCAATCCATACTGGCATGTAGTTCCCTTGCAGGAAACCACAGGTCTTACCAGGTTTCCGGTTCCCCCTGTCATCAGACCATGTTCTCCAAGAAATTCCATCGCTCCCTCCAGCTGATCATAAGGTACACCCTGAATCTCCATACTCAAACGAGTAGTCATGGTTATTTCACCATTTCCGAATTTCTCGGCAGCTTCCGCGATGGTACGGTGTTCTGCAGTGGTAATTCGTCCATTTCTCGTAATTACACGAACGTTAAAAATGTCCTCATATCGTTTATCCTTCAGACATCCCAGACCTTTCACACGTTTGATCTCTTCCTGACTCAGCATTCTGCTGCCTGTTTCATTTTTCTGATTCATATACTTTTTCCCTTTCAGTTTTATATAATATTACTGTTTTCATCCATTTCTTATTGATTATAGGTCTCATGAATGATAAAATCAATTTATTAGTTTTTATTAAATAATAATAAATATTTATGGAGAAAATTTATGCTGGATCACAGAATTGAAACTTTTATGACGGTATGTAACATTATGAACTACCGTGAGGCAGCCGAACTGCTTCATATCACACAACCGGCAGTCACACAGCACATACAGTTTCTGGAAAAAGAATACAGATGCCGTCTTTTTATTTATGAAAACAGAAAGCTGATCAAAACATCTGCTGCACAGATGTTGGAAGATCACCTCCGTTCAGTTCAACAAAGAGAAAATTTTATTCGTGAAAAGATAAAAAATAATGGCCTTCGCAAGCTCCGTATCGGAGCTACAAAGACCATTGGAGATTATGTCATTACAGATCAGATCCACGAATTTCTCCGTCAGCCTGATACTGATCTTACTTTAATCGTTGATAACACAGAACATCTTCTGCATCTGCTTGAACAGAACATACTGGATTATGCCATTATCGAAGGATTTTTCGACAAAACCAGATTTGGCAGTCAATTGTACCGGAAGGAACCTTTCGTAGGCATATGTCCGAAAAATCATCCTTTCGCGGGTAAAGAAGTTTCCATAGAAGAACTTTTGTCCGAAACCTTGATTCATCGCGAAAAAGGTTCCGGAACACTGGCAATCCTTGAAGACAAACTGCTTGAACACAATGAATCCCTCTTGCGCTTCCACCGTCATATCTGCATCTCCAGCTTCAAAATGATCCTGGATCTGATCAAATCCGGATATGGAATTTCTTTCGTATATGAAGTCCTTGCCAGAAGTGATCCACAGCTTGGAATTTTTACTCTTAAAGGTGAACCTATGATCCGCGAATTCAATATCATTTATCTGAAATATGCCGATGTCCAGGAAAAGATCCACTGGTTTTTAGGCCAGCAGCTGACGGATCTTTGATACAAACAGATCAAAAGCTACATTATTCTTACCACTGTTGATCACAATATCTGCCTTTGCTCTTGTTGGTTCCACATACAGATAGTGCATAGGTTTCACAGTCGTCAGATACTGATCGATGATTCCATTCAGATCTCTTCCACGTTCCTCCACATCTCTGGAAATACGTCTCAGAATCCTCTCATCTGCATCTGCTTCTACGTACACCTTGATATCCAGAAGTTCCCGAATCCTCGGATCTGCCAGAAGCAGGATTCCCTCTACAAGGATCACAGGCCTTGGCTCAATATGAAGCACCTTGTCAGAACGGTTATGCTGGCTGTAATCATAGACCGGACATTCAATGGATTTTCCGGCCTTCAGCTGTTTTAGATGTTCCACCAGAAGATCTGTTTCCAGCGAATCCGGATGATCATAATTTACTTTCACACGTTTTTCAAATGGAATTCCATCCTGCCTGCGATAATAATTATCATGATAAATTACTACCACATCATCACCAAAATATTTTTTTATCCTGTTCGTAAATGTGGATTTGCCGGATCCTGATCCTCCGGCAATCCCGATAATAATACTTTCCATTTTCTCTTTCACTACCTCTTAAGTCCGAATTCTTCCGGCATAAATCGCGGACAGATGTTTTCTGATGTACAGATTACAGTTGACGCAAGTCTGGTGCCGATTCCGCAGGCCTCGCGTAAAGTTTTACCATATGTAAGTCCGATGCATACTCCTGAGAAAAATGCATCTCCTGCTCCGGTGGTATCGATCACATCCACCTTCAATGCCGGATAAACACCTTTGTTTCCTTCCTGGTCTGCATAAACAGCACCGTCTCCGCCCATGGTCACTACCATCTGAGGAATCTTTGCAGAAGCGATCCGTTCCTGCAGAATGTCGGCCAATTCCTCCGCAGATACATTTTCATAATCTTCCGAGAAAAGAATGCCAGCTTCCTGCTGATTGCATACAAAACATGCAGTTCTCCGTATGAAATCTCTTCTCTCAATGGCAATGCTCATATTGGATACGATAGCATAAACTTTTTTATGATATTTTTCAGCATAATAAAACGTCTTTTTTACGATTTCCTTATCAATATCAATTTCAATCACAATGCTGTCTGCATCTTTAAATATCTCATCTCCATGCTCATCCAGAATCCTCTCAATAGGTCCATGATCCGGTCTTTTGGAGATAGATGCCACCACATCGCCTTCATGATCAAAAACCGCGAGCCAGGTTCCCATTCCGTTTTCAACTTTTTTCATGTATCTGGTGTCTACTTTATGACGTCTCAGCTTCTGGATCACATCCTCACCCATTGCATCGTCATCCACCAGGCTGACAAACGTGGGCTCCAGTTCCACATTTGCAATATCTTCCACCACATTTCGTCCTACTCCGCCATGAATCTGTACAATCGTACCTGCATTTCTTCCATACGGAATATACGGGGATGTGGAATACCCTTTGATATCAATAAATACATCTCCGATCACAACAATTCCCATCGTGTTTTTCTCCTTTATCTCTGTCCTTTATCATAAGGAATTCCCTCTGCTTTCGGTGCTCTGGACTTTCTGGATGAAACAGCAAGTACAAGCAGGGAAATAATATACGGCAGCATTTTATAAAATGTTCCCGGAATATTCAATGCTGTCAGGAAATCATAACCGCCAGAGCCAGGAATCCAAATCCCGCAACTCCATTTTCAAATTTCCATTCAGAAACTTAAGCGTTCAGACAATGTCTGAACGCTACCATACTCTTTATAAAATGTGATCATATTCCAAATATTAGCACGTGAAAAACCTTTACCAAATTTTCTGGTAAGTTCTTTTGAGAGCATAGAAATTGTTTTATTTTGATAATTTTCTTCATTTTCATGCAAATTAATATCTTCAACCAACAATTTTCCAATTTCCATATATGTTCTTAGAAGAGTATTATTCACTTCAACTGCAACATGTGTTCTTGCCTCTTGAAGTAATTTTTCGATTTTATTTATCATCTTATTATCCGGTGAACTACTCGGCAACTTAGTTACCAGAGCATCTGAAATCTGGCGGGATAGCGCCTTTTTTTCAGGGTGCGTCCATGACACCAATACTGCTTGCCTTTCAGCTATGCAGCTACTTTTATTATTTCTGG
>CAKRVX010000102.1 GCA_934409175.1 uncultured Blautia sp. | reverse complement strand
TCTGATCCGGATTACCATCTTGTGGTGGTGTGTTCTCCTGCATGCCGAAGACCTCCTGCTGCCGTTTCAGGTTCTCCTCTGATTCCTCATCCAGCGCTTTCAGCTCATCATCTACATTGTCTACAAATGGGACCTGAGACAGTAATGTTTTTCTGCTTACTTTTCCCCAGAGGTTTGATACAATCTGAGAGATTTCAAGGAGGTTCTTTGGCAGTGCTCTGGTGAAAGTCATTGTGATTCCGGTTGGGTCTATGCTTTTTCCATGCAGGCTGAGGAAATTACAGAAGATTCGAACACGCTTTCTAAGACCTTTTCGGTAGTATCTGGTCTTAATCTTGGTAATATTCTCCATCCCAAGTAATTTAAACTCCATCGCTACGCCTGAGACATTGCCGCCGAAGCTTTCGTCTGTCATACATGGGATATGAGAAAACTTATGTATATCCTGCTCTATTGCTTTTTTCAAGATTTCCACACCGGATTCATCAAATGTTCTGGTAAGATACTCGGCTTTGGCACCGTCTGGTACTTCGAGGACCTTTCTCTTTTTCAGCTGCTTCATAGCTGCCACCATACCATCCTTCTTCTCACCATTCTCATCTTCTATCTCTTCATCTGCAAGCAAAGTGCCGTAGATTGCCAGGATTGCATCTATGAACTGTTCTTTATCAGTGACTCGGTCACTCATCAGAACGTTATAGGCGTCAATCAGAGGAATCTGCAGTTCAAAATCACCAATTGCCAATTTATTATTTAGGTATTCGATAATTGGAATCTCTCCCAGATAATGAGGAATTGCTGGCTCTGTTGTCTCCTGGCGTATGTTGTTATTCTCAATGTCCAGTTCGTATTTATAGTTTGTGGTAACTACGGTTGCCATATAATGATCTGGTTGCTGTCCGGAATCATCTTTTCGGATATAATAATAGACAGCAAAGAGCTCGTTTTCTTCAATGCTGTCGTCTTTTACCATGAAGGTATTCTCTGCTGAAAGATTCTTCAGACACAAATAATTTTCGTTTTCTTTTGTGTAAATATATTCATAGGCAAGTCCATAGATAGAAAGTTCCAGACCGTTATCTCCATCTACCTCATCCGCCCCGGCCAGTTCCAGTGCATCTGTCAGATCTGTGATGTCACCTTCTGACTTGTAAGATACCGGATTCCCGATGAAATAGCTGCTGGCAGTATCTGCGATATCTCTGGCATGGTTACAGACCAGCTTATTCTCCCGTCCAGCATCATTTAGAATTTCATGTTTTCCTTCATAGTAAGCCATGTTTTTCTGTAATCGGCTTACCATGCTGATGTGTTTGCTGATCAGCTGCCGGATGATCTGCTTATCCGGATTCAGCTCATCGAATTTCTCTCTTGGAATTGTGAATGTATACATGTTTCTCACATCCTTACTTCTTTTAATTTGGCAAGTTTATTGCCGATTATGGTACTGCACAGGTAACGTGTTGCATCCATTGCGTGATCATGTTGCTTTATTGGCTTGTCTACGCCTTGTTCCAAAGCTTTTTCATCCCAGATGTAGGAAGCAAATTCTTTTATCGTTTCCTTACAGGAAGAAGCAAATACAAGCTGTTCCAGGTTCAGAAGCATTCCAACCAAACGGATACCGTCCAGGACATCATTTTTTGCCTTTATGACTTTATAGCCGCGCTTTCTGAGCTCTGCAATAAAAGAAGCGGCCGATGGGTCTACAATGATCGCTTTGATCTTCGTTCCATCCAACCACTTCTTTAAGTCGTCTGCATATTCCGAATCAGTTTTCTGTTTGCCTTTATCTCTTCCGGAATAATAATACTCTCGGATACAATACCATTTCCCATTGATTCCTTTATTCCAAAGCAGGAATACTGTCGCATTTTGAGTACCATAGTCACAGGATACATAGCGATTGCCATTGAGCAGCAGCTGAAAGAAATCACGGATATTCTGAACGTGCTTTTCTTCATCGAACATATCATAGATAATGCCCTCTGCTGCCGCCCACAATCCTAAAATGTAGCGCTTGAAGAACACTCCTACGTACATCTTCCGGTACCTGGCTTTTACTTCTTCGTCCAGGGACAGGTTATCATCCATTGTGAAATGGAGATAAAGGATCTCTTTTAATCCGGATTCTTTTCCTTCTTCTGCTGCCTTTTGTCGGATCCTGTCTGATTGCTCTTTGCCCAGATATCCAGTAGATTTATCTATCCAGTTTAATTTGAACCAATGATACGGTCCATCCGGGTTGCAGTTAAACCAGAACTTACTTCCCTTTACAGAACAACGTCCTGTTGCCTGGTTCACGAAGCTCTCTGGCATCAGGGCAGCTTCATCAAAGAACACACCGGTCAATGTGATACCCTGGATCAGATCCTGGGAACGCTCATCCTTACCGCCAAATATGTAAAAATAATTTTCTTTTCCATTCTTTCTGATGGTTAAAAGGTTGTCTGCTCTGTGGTCCGTGATGGAATAGCCTCTGGATCGGAGCATCAGCTTTAACCAGAACAGAACATTTCGCCGGAAAGAACCGATTGTTTTTCCGCACATGGCAAAGTTCTGACCGTTAAAAGTACTCATTGCCCACATGGCAAATGATAAGGACATGCTGATGGTCTTTCCTGATCGGATTGCTCCATCTGCAATGATTCCGTCTTTGTCGTGTACTGGTGAACCTTCACACCACCAAGTCAGAACCTGTTTCTGCTTTTGCGAAAAGGGGGAAAAGTGAAATGTCTGTCCGTTCTGTTTTGCAGATCGGTTCTGTTTCATTTTATTGAGGCGTTCTCTTAATACTGATATCTTTTCATACATCCACATCACCCCAAACAGATTCTGCAGATGCATTCATAGCATCCAGGAAGCCATCATCTTCAGTGTCTTCGTTTTGTCCATCCTGTTTCAGAAGTTCAAATTCAAATCGCATTGTCTCAAGTTCCAGACGGGCATCATCATATCCAAACTTGTGCAAGGTTTCGATGGCTTTCTGCTGCCTTGCCTGGACTCTGGTTAATGCATCCTCAATTGCCTGAATCTGGCCTAAGATTCCTTCGTACTTCCTTAGTTCGGTAGGTTTTCCCTTTTCTATACCGGAACTATATTCTGTTACCGACATTCCTGAAGGGATAATTTCTCCATCATCTCCTGTTTCTGGCTCCTGTTCTTCTAACTGACGAAGAGATTCTATTCTTTTCAGCATCCGATGTTCACGGACTGTCAGAAGACGAATCTCCTGGAGTAAAAGCTGTTCTTTATCTGGCTGCACCATGGCAGCTAACTGTTTTTCTTCTGGATTTAGGGTATCAAAAAAGAGAGTTTCAAACTCTCCTGTTTTAACTGCATTCTTATTTCCAGGTGGCCCGTTGCCACCATGCCCTTCTGCATTTTTGTTTCCAGGCTGACCACCTTTTCTTCTTTTGGAGCGTTCCGTATTTTTACAGAGCGTTCCATTCAATTGTATATCCCAGGAGTCCTTTGATTTCCATCCTCGAATTGTCCCAGGTGAAATATTCAGTTGACTTGCAATCTCAACCAAATCAATCTTTCCGCCATGTTTTTTATATATTTCAAAAGCTTTATTCCGGTTCGGATCCCTTGCTCTTGCCAAGCCTCACCACCTCTCATTCGTTTCGTTTTTGAGTATAGAAAAAGGCAGCCCAAGGGCTGCTCTTCTAAAATCTTACTCTTTGTTGTAATTCAAGACCATATTCCACTGTTCTTCATTAAATGTAACCATATCATACTCAACAGTCACGATATGATCCTCTCTAAGACTTTCTAAAAATTTTTCAAATCTTTTTTCTCTTTGCTCTTTGTTTTTTCCAGTTGTTCCATCTGTAAATTTAGATTTAAATTCTTCAAGAGAAACTGTTTGTTTTTCCTTTAAATATCCAATAAACGGATAATATACCCCTACATATTCTACGCTCATAATTTCTCCTATCTATATAACATATTCATTTTTCACCTTTTCCAAACATATATCCCATACCTGTCGTTATTGCTGGAATTATTACATTCCAATAATCTTTCCCTGTTATCAAACACACAAAGCCTATCACAGCCAAGAGAATGCAAATTAGGAATGCTATATTCATTGATGCGTTTTCCTTTTTAGTTCCAAAAAATTTTCCCATCAAACCACCCTCTTGACCACTTGAATCATTCTTGCTCAAACTGTCAATTACTTTTCCTTGGATTTCCGGATTTAAATTGGTAAACTGTTCTGATTGAGCTACATCGCATATTTTATCTGTAATAGGAGCATCTAATATTTTATCTGCCATCCGCACTCTCACCTGCTCTCTCAAAATACAATGTATACTCTATTTTCCTGGTATCCTTACCCAGTAAAAAAGCCCAAAGGTGTATATAAATCCTTCTTCCTGCTACCATAGCCACTTCTATCGGTTCAGTAGTTCCAGATCCTAAATTGTTGTTAAAATTACAACACTTAAAATATACAACATCATTTTTTACTGTTCTGGTTATTGCAAGTTCCTTTCCATCGTCTTCAAATTGAAAAACTATTTTCATTTTGAATCTTACTTCCGGATTTTTTATTACCACAATATCCATATTATATTCAATATCATTATCCTTTTTAAATGAATATAATATTCCAGAATCAATTATATCGTATCCTCCTGAAGAATAATAAAAGTAATTCATATTTTATCCCCTTAATCTACATTTTCTTTTATTATACTGCAAAACGCCCTATATTTCTACAGGACGTTAAGAAAATGTATTTTGGGAGATTCTTTGGATTTTTCTGTCCAAGTTCATTGTAATAATATCACATATATAGTGTGTACTTCTATGTACTCTTTTATATTTTAAAATTCATCAGCGCTCTTCCATGGATTTTATGTACCCACTTCCAACTGTAATTCATTTTTACAGCAACTTCTTCCCATTTCAAACCAAGTATGTACCGCAGTCTCAGTACTTCCTGCTCATCCTCATTCTCCATCTGGTGGATTTGTCTCTCAATCTTCTGGTAACATCTCACTCTTTCCAGGCGTTCCTCTTTCAGAAGTTCGATCTGTTCATCCAGAATAGCCGCATAATCAGACAGATCTGAATGACTGCTGCCATGTGGCATTCCATCATTGATCACCGATGGAAACATCTTATCCAGTCTCAACCTCTGTATCTCATTCAGGATGTCCTGCTCTCTCTTTATTGCCCGCCGGTAGGATTTCAAGTATTCTTTCTTCTGTTCGTTTTCTTCCTGAATTGTAATCTCTTTCGTTTCCATCGTGACTCCCCTTTCACAAATTCTTCAAATCTGTATCACATATTACTCACATTTTCCGGGTATATTATTACCTGTACAGAGCAAGAGTAATTGCAAATTAAACTTTTTCTTTTTCATACTTTTAGCCGGGAGTGTTAATGCTCCCGGCCTCCTTCTTTTTATGCGTCATTTTGGCATATGTACCAGTAATGGCAGAATAAACAGCAGAATCTGCATTTCTTGCCCCTGGCTTCGAAAAGCCAGTGTCTTAAGCGTTTCCTCATCTATCTCATTCCTTTCCGGATTCTAAATCTTTTACCCTGGTTATCTTTAATCCCATACGGCATGCCATTGCTCTTAAGATGCAGTAGTCTTTATATATATGCTGTGGCATACGGTCTGCTGCCTGGATCGCTTTGCTGGCTGTTGGATCCGGATAACCTTCTTTGTTCTTGTAACTCATTCAGGTACCTCCTCATCTTCTGGCATCTGAAATATCATTCTGTTTGCAATAACCTTTCCCGCCGTTTTTGAGAGCAGCTCATTTTCCTTTGTAGCAGGTGCTTCTTTGAATACTTTTCCAATTTCAGGAACAAGCAGTTCGGTAAGCTTAGAAGATATATAGGCATTCTGAATCATATCCAGTACCTTGATGGCTTTCTCTTTATCAGAATATTCTCCAAGTAAATAGCTGCACCCGGTGATGTATGATGTTATAACTGTTTTTACAGGCTCTTCTGCAATTTCAATACCAGCTGATACATTAAAATTAACTAATATCTCTTTGTTCTGACTTCTGATTAACATTTATCTTTCCTCTCTTCATAAAACCTGCAGTCTTTGCAGCGGATTCTGATTGTTACAACCTTATCTTTGATCATGTGCATATATGGACAGGTTGGCAGTGTGAATACTGCAACGTTTCCAACCCGTCCTGTGCTGTGTTTGCATGTCTCTGCTCTTTCTCTTGAACTCATACTTCGTTCTCCAGATAATTCTTGCCAAAGATCTTGATAAACTTATCCCTGCTACCACACTTGCTTTCAAAAGCTCTCTGTCCGATCCGTTTCAGGGTACGGTTGACTTCTCCGTTTTTATGTACGGATACCTCTGAGGTTCTGTGGCATTGCGGGCAGAGATAAACGGTCAAACCATACTGTTCGGAATATTTCCGGTTGGATCCGAAAAAGATATGGTGGCATTCCGTATCTCCATATTTGCCACAGATGAAACACTGGCCTTTTATGTTTCGGTCTATGATACTTTTATGGTGTTTCTTTCTTTTTTTCTTCTGTTGGTTCTTTGGGAATAATAATCCTTCCTGGTTCATCTGGTGTACCTCCGTGATCTTCTGATCTGTTTGTTTCGGTTATGAATGTTTCGGTTAAAATCTTCTACGGACCGGGTGGCTTCCTGTTTCTTCAGCTCTGTAAGACCGCCCCAGGGCTTGTGGAGGAAATTATGGA
>CAKRVX010000101.1 GCA_934409175.1 uncultured Blautia sp. | reverse complement strand
GGCTGATCAATGTCCGTTCGCCTTACCTGTTGTTCGCTTAGTTTTAGTGATAAAAACATGCGCCCGGTTCCCGGAATGCGAAGGGAATAGATTTTTTCTTCATTCGGAGCCAGGATTTCTGCTGCTGCCTGGCTTTCATTTATGTAAAGAGCTTCGAACAGATCTATATATATCTGAGGTTGGTCTTTCCCCAGCTGAAATACTGTCTGTTCCAGAATAGAAGGAAGTTCCTCCTGTACCTGATTCGTTTCCTCCATCATCACTTCCAGATCCGTGACTTCATTTTCCTCTTTCAGTTCCGCACTTAAGGCTCTTACATCTTCTTTGGAAAAGTTCTCTGTAATCTCATCACTTATAATGTCCGGAAGTGTCAGCATTTCCATCAGGATTGTTTTGCCTATGCCGGTATATTTTTCTTTCAGTCTTCTGGAATATCCATCTTCTGAGTATTTATCATTGAGCTGCATGTATCGTGTCGTCTGGTCCGGGCGTAATCCATATTCTGCACGGGCAAATTCACCCATGGAGCTATAACCGGATTCCTGAAGGACTCCCGTGTCTCTTGCGACTTTAAGCTGATATCCCAGCTCTACGGCACCCTGCACCATAGTCATTGCCCCGGTCCTTATCTTTTCCACTGCAAGATCTGTGTCTCTTTTAAATCCCTGATAGTCTATTGTCATGTTTTCCACTTATATTGCCTCCATGAAATCTTCTTCCAGTTTCTTCAGAACGAATGTATTCTGTTTTTTCTGAAGTTCCTTTATGTTCTGTTCCCTTAAAATGGCACTTTTGGCAGCGTGTTTCTTATCCTCTTCTGTAAGTCTCTTTCTGATCTCTTTCTGCCACAGCTTCAAGAAACCACGTATTTCCTCAATCCCCGGTTCTTCATCATAGTAGGAACGGTTCTGACGGATCGTGCCACCTGGCTCAAATTCTATGGTATAAAACGGGATGCCCGGTTCCTGCTCCCGTCGCAGGAAACCTATGAAAGTCTCCCTGTTCTCTATCCGGTTAAAATATCTCTCGGAACTTCCGGCGCAGTGATGCAGAGCGTATCCTTCCTGAACGATCTCTACCGGGTTTTCCGGCATGATCATCCTGTAACCCTCTGCTGCAAATTCATATTTTTCCTTTACTTCTTTCATCACTTCCGTTGTTCCAGGAAACTTTTCTTCCATTATCCGTGCTTCCTGCTGCCGTAATTCTGGATTTTCACCCATTCTTCTTACTGTATCCAGCTTCTTTTTATCGGTTACTAATTCGTCATGTCTCTGTTTCAGGTCTTTGGGCTTATAGAACAATTCGTCATTCAGGTTCTTATTCTGTGCCTTGCACATGAATAAATAATCCGTCCACTGGCTCAATGCCCTTTGTGGTGTCCTGTAATGTTTCCCTGCCTGCTTCCGGATATAATTTGCGATCTGTTCTATGCTCATTTTGGCTGTGATTCCACCCGGAAGTTCTTCGATTTCTTTTGTCGTGATTCCGTTTTCTTCCAGATAGTCCATAGTATTTTTCGGTATCTTACAGCCATAGGCTTCCGCATATTTGAGCCATTCCAGGCGGATGCATCCGCCATTCTCATCTCTGAGGCGGTTGATCTTCTGTTTGTCCTTCAGTCCCATGACGTCTTCAATGTTATTTCCATCTGCAGATAAAGGTCCTAAATAAGAGCCATTATATGCCCAGCATGAACTTGCCGTTTCCTGACATAATTTGTAAAAACGTCCTTTCACTAAATATTCCATCATTGTTCCAAAGCCGCGTATCCGGTATCCTGCTGCCATAGCGGCATTGTAATCCAGCTTGAGTTTTTGTCTGGACATTTCTGCAAAAGCATTTGTCATGCATTCATATCCAGTTCCTTTTAACGCTTCAGAAATTCCTTCTGGATAAAGGTAGCAAACATCCATTCGTTTATTTCGTGGGTTACTTGTATACCAGTCGCTTCTCGTCAGTCCGTTATTCCAGTCATAAATATCCCCGTCCTGGTTATAAAAGATCATATAATTCGGTCTCACCTGTCCTTTGTTATATAAAAGAATGCGTACACCTTCCTCCAGAAAAACATGATGGCCATTTATGTGGTGTTCGATCTCTGCTCTATAGTGTCTGGCTACTCCATATTCCGGAGTTACCCGTTCTAGCTTGCATACCCTTGTTTTAGTCCGTATCTGCTGTGTTCTCTTTTTTACCACTGCTGCCTGTCCACATTCCGGGCATTTTCTGATTTCTCCCTGTTTAGGTTTATTCAAGTTCTTTCCTTGTATCTGAGATCCGCAATTACTGCATCCATAAGTGTCATTTTCTTTGTTCCAGAAGAGATATCTTTCTGTGTTGCAGATTTTATAAAGCCACTCTTTAAACGCTTCATCATTGTTTGTAATTCCTTTCATAAGCCGGTCGATCTTCCGGTATTTGTTATCGAGTCTGTGGAGACGTTTTTCTTTATCGTAATCCTCTTCCATGACTACGATCTTGGACAGAAGATATTTATCTGAATATACGGACTGTACGGCATTTTTTACGGTTTCTATATCTTCTTCTGTATCCCACCGAAATTTTTCAAGTATTCTGAGATGGAGAAAACTCTCATATAACGGATCATATCCCATGATTCGGATCAGCTTCTGGGCATTCCAGTTTTCCTGGTCATATCGGCCGGCATGTTCCCCTGTTTCCGTGTTTAATACATAACGGCCAATATATCTCTTATACCGGAACAGATCCAGGATCAAATACTCTTTCTCAGACTGGGCTTTTGCAACAATCTTTTCTCCGACGTCCTTTTTGCTCTTATGTCTGGGTGTTGGTATCGGTATCTTTTCAATCAGCCTGTGTTTCATTAATCTTCCCTCCGTATCTCTCCGGAATTCAAAAAATATGTTCCTTCTTTAGCTGCCAGAAAGACTCTGGCAGCCACGATCATTCCGGTTTCATCTTCTTCCATCAGGCCGCCTACTGCTCCGGTCTGTAAATAAACTTTCGGATTTCTTCCCCGCGCGATCGCAATCTCATCTTTTTGCGCCCGCGCAATTTCCGGTTTTATCTGCAGGTGGGCAGCTGCCCTTTCCCAATCCATTTTGGGATTCTGAATCATGTACTTCATAGACATCCCGGTAAATGCTTTCAAGTCCAATTCCTTCACCAGAGTAATTTCTGTGCAGCAACAGCGAAAGTCCTGTTCTTCGTTGATATCTCCTGCTGCCTCTATTAAAAAATATCTGTTTCCGACACCTAAAGGAAAATAGCTCAGACAATCTGGAGCGTATTCTACGAAATGCCAGCCATTCCGGTATACTTTGCATTCCTCTTCTTTGTAAGTTTTTCCCGGTTCAAGCTTTACTCCGGAGCCGTATGAAGTAGCCAGATCCTTTGAAAATCCTTTTATTCCCTGCATCTTACGCCTCCAGATAGTATTCTTTTGCAATTCTGCGCACGTCTGCCTTGGTTTCCCCGCCTTCATAGACCGGACCGCGCATGGCTTCTTTTTTGCCATTCATACGAAATTCTGCCAGTTTCACAATTGCATCCGGTACCTGCATTGCGCACTCACTCGAAAAAGTGAGGATCTTCGCAAGGCATTCCGTCAATGATTTCTCTTTCTTTCTCACAGCAAGGCACAATTCATCGTTTCCATCCAATAATGTCAGGATGGTATCTTTCTGATCAAGCTGATGTCCCTTAATCCCCAGTTCTTTCGCTTCACCTTCGATTTTGGCAACTGCTGCCATGTAAGGAGTTGCAAAAGAATCAGTGATATAATCCATGTAATCTTCTGCATCTTCTTTTTCCAAACCATTTTCTACTGCTAAGGTGACCAGCGCTTCCAAATCACTCTCTTCTCTTTCCGCTGCAGCTGTGCGGATCAGTTCCTCATAATCCATCTTTCCAAATTTCTCAAACATCGTGTTCTCCTTTCGTGTTTAATCCATTTTTTCTATCTTGAAACGCACTGCATGCCCCCTGAGCAGCTTGTCCACCTGTTTCCAGAGGTCTGCATTGCGCAGTTCCTGGTTTCCTGCCCGGGTCCATCCATTTTCTTTCCATGTTGGGATGCTCTGGTGTCCGTTCTGCAGATATCTGCAGTCTGTATGGATCGTAAGTAAGGACGGGCGGCGCATCCTCTGCAGGGCACCGATCAGGCAGAGCAGCGCCAGGCGGTATTCTGTGGTTTCCCCTGTCTTTTCTTCTCCGGTGATCTGCTGTCCTCTGCAGGACAATGTATATTTATAGGTTCCTTCCTTGATTTTCCCGATTCTTTTGGGGTGAAGATACAGGAATATGTCTACCTGTTCCATTTTCTGATCCATCTTCAAATCCTCCTGTCTATCTTTACAAGGGTATAGTGGCGGTATGCGTAGCCGGTATATGGATTGATTCCCATCTTTACTGACTCAGGGTCCACATAATAACCTTTTGGTGCTTTGGGATAGATCGGCTGCTTGTGTCGATCTATCAGGTTTCTTCTTTTAATTTCTTTTTGCTTTGGCTCTTTTCGGATCAGGTTACGGGAACAGCTGTATCGCTTGATCTCATCTGGCTCGTGTTCTTCCAGAGGTTTTGTGATATACTCTGAAAGTTTCACATATCCGCCTGCATCATAAAGGGATGCAAAATATACATGTCCATTCTCCCATAGCTCCGGGATGATCCTGTCGGTACCGGTCTCCTGATCTGCTTCGCGGTTTACCAGGAGATGTACATGGGGACCACCTTTCTTTCCAATAGCCAGACGGTAGATATATTTCAATTCCCATCCCTTCTTCCGGTATTTTGTCCGGACTTTCCGGATCAGCTTCCCAAGATCCTTCTTCATCTGTTCCCATGTGGGGCGGTCGCCCTTTTTGTATGTAAGAGTCATCCAGTAATCTCCAGGAGAGAAGTTCCACTTGATCAGTCTCCTGACATCTCTCTGTCTTCTCCACTGATTCTGCTTGGCTATCTCTTCCGGGGTGGCTTTCCTCTTTTCTTCTCTTTCCTGTCCTTTAGCACCATACCTTCCTGTATGCTTTTCCTCTATCTCTATGGTGCTGCCAAAATCCCATATCTCTCTAATGTATGCCCACCTCATATAGCATCTCCTGTCGTAAGTCTAATACCCCCTAATCGAGCTTCCAAGAGGCTTGCGCCCCTGGAAAAAGGTTAAAAATATAGCAGGTTTTCTCCTGCTTTCACCTTGACTTTCCGACACCTGGATGTTATATTTTGTATAGGTTAATTATCCAAGTGGCGGAAGTCACCCCGGCTCATGTATTCGCGTTACATGAGCCTTTTTTATTCTATGTGTTCGATTGGTCCGTAGAGGCCTTCCATTTCTTTTGCCTTTTGGACCGTCTCTTTCATAGTCCCTACATAACTTGCAAGGGTTTTGTTCCGGAATCGAACAATACGAATGGTTCTCTGCTGATCTGAAGGAATCTTTACGGATTCCTGGGTTCTTCTGGAAATTCGTTCTACTTCCCTCATTCTTTCTTCTTCGGTCATTTTTTCTCATACCTTCCATTTTTTAAATTGGCTTACTGCCCAGAATGCAGCGATTCCAAACAGAATATTTAACCAGATTGGGATGTCCACATACTTCCCCGCAAGGATGCAGAGGATTATTGCTATGTACTGTTTCATAAACTTGTCCTCCTGTCTCCGCCTTAACCGGCGGCTTTTCTTTCATAGTTCATATCAAGCAGAAGTTCATCTGTTTTCTGTCTGATCAGATGTTTAATTTCTTCTTCTGACATTTCACTAGCTTTGTGATGAATTCCATTAATACGGATATTTCCTGTTACCAGTTTTATTTCTGACATCTTCCTCACCTCTTCTTTATGGTATGGGAAATGATATGTATGGGTTACTTATCTCTTGGCTCTTTCTGGATATTTAATTATCTCTTTCTCGAATTTTGTCGAAGCATTCTGCTTGACCATGTGCTTTCTTACTCCTACTCTATAATTACAGGGTACTGGCATACCTGAGTATAAAAGAAAGGAGATCTTGATTTAATCTTTTAGCTCGCATCTTTCTGATCCGACAGAAAATACTCCATTGGAAGATGGAAATAATCAGCAACTGCTTTCAGCTTGTCCGCTGCAGGAACTGCAGTTTTCCATTTAACAATTGAACTGGCAGAAAACCCTAAGTCTTTTTCTACTCGATAAATGGAGATTTTATTTTGCTCGCAAAGAATTTTTATTCTTTCGTAAATCACTATTTTCACCTCCTATACATGATTTTTTTCATAAATATATTGACTTTTACATGAAAATATTCTATTATATAGGCATAGTGATAGCAGAAAATATTCATGTAACCTGTTAATAAAAATTTTGCAGAATTTTTATTAGTAGATAATTTTCATGTATTTCTTTGTTACAAGCATATATTACATGATTATTTTCTAGTTGTCAATAGATTTGCATGATTTTTTTCATGTTGCAGAAAGGAGTTTATTTATATTGACACTAGTAGAAAAAATTAGAACCTTGGCTCGCCAAAGGGATTTAAGTCTCCCTCAATTAGAGCAAGAACTTGGATTAGGAAACGGTACAATAAGTCGTTGGCGTAATTCATCTCCCAATACTGAAAAATTGCAAAAAATCGCTGATTATTTTAATGTTTCCATGGACTATCTTTTAGGAAGAGAACAATATTTAACCCCAAAAGATGGAAAAGACATTGCCAGAGATTTAGACAGTATTATGGCAAAACTCGCTGCCGGCGAAG
>CAKRVX010000100.1 GCA_934409175.1 uncultured Blautia sp. | reverse complement strand
TGTATCAGTCCAGCAAATCAGCCCCCAAGTTCCACCATTTTATGGATACATCTGCCGGCACCTTCCATTACAGACTGTGGCAGAAAGATTTCTTCTCCGCCTCTGCCCTTCAGACAGTTATAAATATCCATGAGGGTAGTTACTTTCATGTTCATACAGGTAAGCTGCACAGTTACAGGATAGAATTTCTTATCCGGACATGCAAACTGCAGATGCTCTACAATACTGTTCTCAGTTCCGATAATAAATTCTTTATGATCAGATTTCTTTGCAAAATTCATAATTCCTGTGGTAGAGCCTACATAATCTGCCTGCTCCACAACCTCCTGACGGCATTCCGGATGTACCAGGAAAAGTGCGTCCGGATGCGCTGCACGGGCTTTTTCCACATCCTTTGCACTGACCACAATATGTCTCGGACATCCGCCTTTATAAAAAGCAAATGTCTTCTCCGGAATCTTCTCAGCCACATAATGTCCAAGGTTCGGATCGGGAATAAACAGAATCTTATCATTATCCAGTTTTTTACAGATTTCAACTGCCGAGGAAGAAGTCACGCACACATCACATTCTGTTTTCAGTTCAGATGTGGTATTAATATAAGCTACCACTGCATAATCCGGATACTGCTCTTTTAATCTGCGCAGACTTTTCAGATCCAGCTGTTCCGCCATAGGACATCCTGCTGCAGGATTTGCCAGCCATACTCTTTTATCCGGGCTTAAAACCTTACATGTTTCCGCCATAAACCGGACACCGCACATGATTACTCCACTACAGTCGCTCTTTGATGCCTGCACACTCAATCCATAGGAATCCCCCATATAATCTGCCACTTCCAGGATTTCCTGTCCTTGATATGCATGAGCCAGGATACATATATCCTTCTCCTTTTTCATCCGCAGGATCTCCTGCTGAATTTCTGCTATTGTCATTTTTTACTTCCTTTTCTCCGTAAATAATTACAGTCTGTATATTTTATTTCTGATGTTCTTTTTCCCAGGGCTGCAGCGGTGCCAGAAATCCGGCTTTTTCCAGCTGTGTCCCTATCAGGTCCAGTCTCTCTTCACTGGAAGCTTCTACCAAATGATAATGATAACCGGAGGTGGCACTGCTCAGCACTGTAGAACGGCTGCTGTTGATTGCCTGAACAAATTCATTCACGTCCTGCCTGGAACGGATATCCATCTCTGCACTGACACGGCCGTACACTCTGTGGCTGATGCTGATATTTTTTACTCTTCCGCCGCAGTCCACGATCAGATTCAGTTCCTGAGCGGCCTGCTCCTGTCCATGACGCACTTTAAATTCTCTGGTACATGCCACATCATTGTCCTGCTGTAGCACATATCCTCTGGTAGTAGAAAGAATCCCCGGCGTAGAAGCACGGATCACTGCCATATCCTGTACGATTACCTGTCTGCTCACTCCAAACTGCGCAGCCAGAGCTCTGGCTGCTACGGGCACCTGTGCCTCACGGAGGATTTTTAAAATTTCATTTCTTCTCTGTGCAGTATTCATAAGATCAATCCTCTTCTACAGCATGAAGATTTTTCATGGAAATATCCAAAATAGGTGCAGAATGTGTCAGTGCACCGCTGGATACAAAATCAACCCCTGTCTCCAGGATTTTCTTAATATTTTCCTTGGTAATATTTCCTGAACACTCTGTCTGAGCACGGCCTGCAATAAAATCAACTGCCTCTTTCATCATCTCCGGTGTCATGTTGTCCAGCATGATAATATCTGCACCAGCTTCTATAGCTTCCCTCACCTGATCAAGAGTTTCCACTTCAATCTCGATCTTACGTACAAATGGTGCATACTCTTTCGCCATAGTCACTGCTTTCGTGATACTTCCGGCTGCTCCGATATGGTTATCCTTCAGCAGTACGCCATCCGAAAGATTGTATCTGTGATTGCATCCGCCGCCTACGCGTACTGCATATTTTTCAAACACACGACAATTGGGGGTTGTCTTTCTGGTATCCAGGAGTGTTACCCTGCTTCCTTCCAGCAGTTTCGCAACCTGTCTGGTATAAGTGGCGATCCCACTCATTCTCTGAAGATAATTCAGTGCGACTCTTTCTCCGGAAAGCAATACACGAATATCTCCTGTCACAGTCCCCAGGAGCTGTCCTTTTTTGACAGCATCTCCGTCTTTACAGTTAAATTCAATCTCTGTCTGCTCATCAAGGATCTGGAATACTCTTGCATATACATCCAGTCCTGCCATAATTCCATCTTCCTTCGCAATCAGATCTACTGTTCCCTTTACTGCACTGCGCATTACTGCATTTGTAGAAACATCCTCGCTTGTAATATCCTCCTGCAGCGCCATACGGATCAGCTTATCTGCCTGCATTTTCATTGTAATATCATTCATGATTTTTTCTCATCCTTTCGATTTCATCCAGTACCAGCTTATGATAACCGGACAACAGTTCTTCTCTGCTCTCATACATTTTCATATCGATGGCATCGGCCCTCACATATTCGGGTGCCTTTCCAAATATCATATCATCTGCCGCCTTTCTTGCAAAGACCAAAGATTCCAGCAGCGAATTACTGGCCAGACGATTTCTTCCGTGAACTCCATTACAGCTTGTCTCACCACAGGCATAAAGTCCCCTCATAGAGGTTCTGCTTCCCAGATCCACCTTGATTCCTCCCATGAAATAATGCTGCGCAGGAACCACAGGGATCGGTTCTTTTCTTGGATCAAATCCTTCTTCCAGACACTGATGATAAATATGCGGGAAATGTTTCATGATCATTTTCTCTCCCAGAGGCCGCATATCTTCCCATACAAAATCTGTTCCATCTGCTTCCATCTGGGCAAAAATTCTCTGGCTCAGCAGATCTCTGGGCTGCAGTTCATTGGTAAAGCGCTGTCCATTTTTGTCATACAAAAGTGCTCCCTCGCCTCTCACTGACTCAGAGACCAAAAATCGTCTTCCTGGTTTATGAGAATATAAAGTAGTTGGATGAATCTGAATATAATCCAGATTTTCCATTTCTACATGATGTTTCATGGCAATTCCCAGTCCATCCCCTGCAATATGAGGAAAATTGGTAGAGTTCTTATAAAGTCCTCCGATACCGCCGCATGCCAGCACCACATAAGATGAATACACTGGAAATACCTGATCATCGCGGTCCATCACGATAATTCCGCAGCAGATATTATCCTTCGAAATCAAATCCACCATGGTCATGTATTCACAGATCTCTATATTATCTTTTGTCTTCGCCACATTCAGAAGCGTTTGAGTAATTTCCTTACCTGTAATATCTTCATGAAAAAGAATTCTTGGCTGTGAATGTGCGCCTTCTCTGGTAAATGCCAGATTTCCTTTCTCATCCCGTGCAAAATCCACCTGATATCTGAGAAGATCCCGGATAATATCATTGGAACTGCGAATCATGAGATCTACCGCTCTCTTATTATTCTCATAATGTCCGGCACGCATGGTGTCTTCGAAATAATTCTCATAATCATCCTCTCCGCGAAGCATACAGATTCCACCCTGTGCCAGGAAAGAATCCGACTGATCAGCTTCCTGTTTGGTGATCAGAAGAAGCTTCATCTTCTCCGGAAGGTTCAATGCGCAGTAAAGTCCGGCTGCTCCGGTTCCTACGATAATGGCATCATAATTTTCTTTCATTTCTTTTTCCTCTTACCGGTTTTATGCCGGATTTTCTTTTTTTGTTTGTGCCATTATACTACCTGACTTTTCAGGTGTCAAGACACCTATATATTTCAATATCCTTCTGCCAGAAAATGACCGTCTTTCTCCCATATGGCAGCTGCACCTGTATCCTTCGTGATCAGAACCTGAACCCCTGCATCCTTCAGTCGTTCCAGTGTCTCCGGTGAAGGATGTCCGTAAGTATTCGTAGCCGAACAGGAGATCACAGCCACTTCCGGTGTGACTGTTTCCAGAAACTCCATTCCCGTGGAATACCGAGAACCATGATGGGCCACTTTGAGGAAATCCACATCCTCCAGGACTCCTGCCGCCTTCAGCTGTGCTTCTGTTTCCTGCCCGATATCTCCTGTAAACAAGCCTTTTAATTCCCCGTATTTTAATTCCAGAACCATGGCCTCTTCATTTATATCTTTCTTCACTTCCTCTTCTGAGACGTTCTCAGGAGGCCACAAAACATCCAGCTGCATCTGCCCATACTGTATCCTGTCACCTTTTTTTGCATAAAGGACAGAAATTCCCGCATTTCGCGCAAGCTCTGTCAGCTCTGTATAATTCTTATTTTCCCTCTGGTCTCCCCAGTCAGGCAGGATCAGATAGTCCACTTTCACCGCAGTCAGACCTTTTCCCACATATTCCAGAATCTGTCTCACTCCACTGATATGATCCTCATCTGTATGGGAAATATAGATTCCGTCCAGCCTGGAAATTCCTCTGTACTTCAGATAGGGAAGGATCTGATACTGCCCCACTTCGCTCTTATTCGTACTGCCTCCGTCAATAAGCAGGTTCCATTTTCCCTCTGCTTCCACCACGATTCCATCTCCCTGTCCCACATCCAGAAAGGTAATACGAAGTGCTTCTTTCTGCCGGTAACTCAAAAAACACACTGCCAGACAAACTGCAATGAACCCAGCTGCACCTGAAATCCATCCTGTTCCTGGAGATTTCTTCCCCCCGTGTGTTCTGCATCTGCTTTTGCTCTCTCTGCTCCCCACCGGTTTATCCACATAATGTTCCCTGTATTTCCTGCCTGTCCACAAGATTCCCCCACAAACCACATAATATCCCACGATCTGACATATCCGGGGCCGCCCCAGTATCCAGGTGCCAAAAGGAATCCGCCCTGCCAGAGTACCCAGCAGCCCGTAAATCTTTAATACTGCCCTCCCCGGTATCACCAGTACTGCAGCACCCTTGAGAAAAAACAGTCCAGTCAGTGCCCCTGCCACGCCGCTTCCCAGCACAATGCCTGCAGTGGGCAGCACCAGCAGATTCAGAAATATCCCCACGACCGACACTTCCCCGTAAAACCATAGAACAATCGGAAGTGTGGTAAGCTGCACCACCACCGACCCAAACAGGGCACGAAGGATCCTGCCCTCCACATTCCAGATTTCCAGAACCGCAGGAAATACTACCCCGATTCCCAACACAGCCCCAAATGACATAAGAAATCCTCCATCCAAAAGATATCCCGGACTTTCCACCAGGATCAGAATGGCAGAGGCAGCCAGAGCAGTCGGCATATCATAGATCCGTCCTGCGATCTTCGCCCCTGCGGAAAGCAGAAACATACAGACTGCACGCATGGTGGAAACACTGCCGCCTGTCATCATTCCGTACTGCAACATGATCACCAGAGATATAAGTCCCGCAGACCAGATTCCCAGCCCTGCACGCTTCAGAAGATTATAAAGTCCCACCCCCAGAAGACTGATATGTAACCCCGAAATAGCCAGGATATGGATGATCCCCGCCATCTGGTAACGCAGTTTCACCTCCTGATCCAGATTGCTCTTCTCTCCCAGCACCATAGCCTGAAAGATTCCCGCTTCCTGTCCGCAGATCTGATCCAGGATCCCTTGGAAGCGCTCCCTGACATCAATCAGAAACTGTCCGTATCCGGAATAAGACGATGATCTTCTCCTGACAGTTCCTTTATTCATCATATAGTAAATATGGCGGCATCTGTAATACTGTCTGCTGTCAAATTCTCCCGGATTCCGCGGTCCTTCCACTTCCATCAGTTTTCCGGACACGAAAACCAGACTTCCGGCAGGAAGTTTCTCTTTTTTCTTTAAATTCACTTTTACTTCATCAATGAGTACTTTTTTATTTGAGGAAATTTCTGTAGAGATTTCTTCAGAATCTTTTTCAGAATTATAAATAAGATAGGTATTTTTCAGATATACAGATTGGGTTTCTCCCTTTTCCTGGCACCTGACCACCTCCCCGCAGATGGTGGATTCCGGGTGCTTACTGATCCATGTCTGTACAGACTCCGGCAGAGGATTTCCACGGATCATGGAAATCCCCAGCCAGTCTGTCACACACAGAAATGCAGCCAGAAGCAGGCACAGGACGCACACAGGGCGTCTTCTCATTGCGCTCCTCCTATAATTGATTACTTCTTCTGGTCATTTGTTTCCGCTGTTACCAGCTTGTCATTTTTTTCGTAGAAGCGATACAGCTCCATCTTCTCTCCGAATGTATCCAGTTTATCCTTATTTCCCACTGTGATCTGGACCTTGTCTGCATCCAGGGTATCCAGGAGGGAATTCACTACCGAATAGATAGGGATATTCTCGGAAACATCCAGTGCATAAGAAGAAAATACATGGTCAAAAGCCACATAACAGACATTATCTGCAAGTGTTACATTCAGGATCTCTGTATTCTCCGGAATCGTAGGATAATGTCCCTTCTCCAGAGGTCCCTTCATCAACTGCTGCAGGATGATCCATTCTTTGGGAATGCTTCTTTTATACCGTACAGTACGCTGTTCCTTTACCAGATGCCGCCCCTCTTTATCCGTAAAATACAGGGTAAATGTATTGCTACAGTATGCATCCGGTTCGCTTCCGCTGAATTCTGCGAAAGTATCTTCTGTCATCTCTCCTACAGGTTCTCCCCTGGAATCCAGAAGATCTTCATTCTCTACCGTAAATCTTACTGCTGTGATCCCCGGAACCTGTAAAAATGTCTTTACCACTCCTGCACGGACCAGAAGTTCCCTTGCACCGCTCATCTCCT
>CAKRVX010000099.1 GCA_934409175.1 uncultured Blautia sp. | reverse complement strand
CTTCATACGAAATGCAGATCTGCAGAACAGTTCCTATGTGGTGGTAATTACAGCAGATACTGCTACAGAACTTCTGGGAAGAACGGATGTTGTAGGAGAAAGTATTTCTCTGGATAGGCGAAAATTTCTGGTTGTCGGTGTACTGGATGAGAACAGCACCTCTTCTCTCACCAGCGGCATGGCGGTAATAAGCAGTTCTTCAGATGAAGATTCAGACAGCAGCGTTTCGCTGGAGGGGGATATTCCATATTCTACTATGACAAGAATCACAGATAATGTACTGGATGTTACTCAATTTTATGCATCTGCATCCAGAGAAGATACCCTGGATTATGCGAAAGAAGCTCTGACCCGGGAACTTCTGGAACGTTTCGAAAAAGATGAAGATGCGTTCAGTGTTACGGATCAGTCGGAAATTATGGATACTATGGAAAGTGTAACCAATACCATGTCTCTGATGATCGGAGGAATTGCGGCAATCTCCCTGCTTGTAGGTGGGATTGGTATAATGAATATTATGCTGGTTTCTGTGACAGAGAGGACGAAAGAGATTGGAATCCGTAAAGCCATTGGTGCAGGAAGGGGAACGATCATGCTGCAGTTTCTTATAGAGGCACTTCTGGTGAGTATGATGGGATGCATGATCGGAATCGGAGTATCCTGGGCCGGGCTGAAGATTGCAGGGCAGTTTATGCAGAGCTCCATGAATCTTGCATATGAATGTAGTATGGATTTCCGTTGCCTTTTCAGGAGTGATCGGTATTGTGTTCGGACTGTATCCTGCCAATAAGGCAGCCCGAAAGAAACCAATCGATGCATTACGATATTCAGGACGACAGGCAGAACTTTTGCAGACAGCGGTGTATATCAAAGTATGATATACATCGCTTATATTTTGGGTATTTTTATCAATGGACACAGACTTAAGGGTTATGTTAAAATTATCGGGAAAAAAAGATAGATTTATAGATTTTTCTATTAGATTATGTTAATATAATAAATCGGTTGTCTGAAAGAATTGGACAGAATACTGAGAGAAGAAGTGAAACATCAGTATAGAAAAAGGAGAAAGGATTACATAATGCTGAAAATCAAAAGCTATGTAAAGGTAAAAAGTCTGGCAGAAGCCTATGAGCTGAATCAGAAAAAAACTGCCCGCATCATTGGTGGAATGGTCTGGATGAAGATGGGCAGCAGAGCAGTATCCACAGCCATTGATCTGTCAGGACTTGGGTTGGATACAATTATGGAAAGTGATGATGAATTTGTCATCGGATGTATGACATCCCTCAGGGATCTGGAAACAAATGAAGCTCTGAACACCTACACACATGGAGCTATGAAAGAAAGCCTTCGTCACATTGTAGGCGTACAGTTTCGTAACTGTGCCACAGTGGGAGGAAGTATTTATGGAAGATTTGGATTTTCTGATGTTCTTACCATGTTTCTGGGAATGGATACCTGGGTGGAACTTTATGATGCGGGACGCGTTCCGCTGACAGAATTCGTGAACATGAAGAAGGATAACGATATCCTTGTAAATATTATTGTCAGAAAAGAACCGCTTTTTATCTGCTATCAGAGCCAGAGAAATACGAAAACGGATTTCCCGGTACTGACCTGTACAGCATCTCTGATCGGAGAGGAAGCAAGAACAGTGATCGGTGCGAGACCGTATAAGGCAATGGTAGTGAAAGATGAGAAACAGATTCTGAAGAACTTTAAGAATATGACCAAAAAACAACGTGCAGAAGCGATTGAAGATTTTGCATCCTATGCAGCGGAGACAGTGCATGTTGATGGAAATATGCGTGGTTCTGCAGAATACAGAACTCTTCTGGTGAGGGTTCTTACAAGAAGAGCGTGGGAAGCAGTAGGAGGAATGAAGAATGAATATTAGTTTCTGGCTTAATGGTGTAAACCGCCATGCAGAGATCCAGCCGGATACACTGCTTATTGATTTTCTGCGAGAGCAGGGCTGTTTCAGTGTAAAAAGAGGATGTGAAACTGCTAACTGTGGGCTCTGTACTGTACTGATGGACGGCCGGCCGGTGCTTTCATGCAGTACACTTGCAGCGCGTATTGAAGGGAAAAAGATCGTAACTTTGGAGGGCATGCAGAGAGAAGCACAGGAGTTTGGAAGCTTCCTGGCAAATGAGGGAGCAGAACAGTGTGGCTTCTGCAATCCGGGATTCATCATGAATGTGTTTGCAATGCTTGCTGAAATAAAAAATCCTACAGAAGAGCAGATTAAAGAATATCTGGCAGGAAATCTTTGCAGATGTTCCGGCTTCGTTTCTCAGACCAAGAGTATTCTGAAATTCCTTAAATATAAAAAAGCACAGGAGGAAGCATAAAGATGAACTATGTAAATCAACCTGTCCGAAAAACTGATGCAATGTCACTAGTAACAGGAAAACCTGTCTATACAGATGACCTGGCGCCAAAAGACTGTCTGATCGTTAAAGCCCTGAGAAGCCCCCATGCAAATGCATGGGTAGAAGATATTAAGACAGGAAACGCAGAGAAAGTAGCTGGCATTGCATGTGTTCTTACCTATAAAGATGTACCGCAGAAGCGATTTACTCTTGCGGGACAGACTGCACCGGAAATGAGCCCGGACGACAGACTGATCATTGACCGCCATGTGCGTTTTGTGGGAGATGTGGTTGCCCTTGTTGCCGGAGAGACAGAAGAAGCAGTAGATAAGGCTTTAAAAAGAATCCGCGTAGAGTACCGTGTCGAGACGCCTGTGCTAGATATGCATAAGGCAAAGGATAATCCGATCCTTGTCCATCCGGAAGAGGACTGGAAGCTGAAAATTCCTCTTGGCGGAGATAATAAGAGAAATTTATGTGCTACAGCAATGGAAGAACAGGGTGATGTAGATAAAGTTCTGGCAGAATGTAAATATACAGTAGAGCGTACTTACCATACCAAAGCCAATCAGCAGACTATGATGGAGACTTTCCGTACTGCCTGCTATATGGATCATTTTGGCAGACTGATCGTGTTGTCTTCCACTCAGATTCCTTTTCATGTGAGGCGAATCGTGGGAAGAGCGCTGGATATTCCGGCTTCCAAAGTACGTGTGATCAAACCAAGGATTGGCGGTGGTTTCGGTGCGAAGCAGACTTCCGTCAGTGAAGTCTATCCGGCAATCGTTACCTGGAAGACAGGACGTCCGTCCAAGATGATCTTCTCCAGATATGAATCCATGATCTGTTCTTCTCCTCGTCACGAGATGGAGATCACAGTACGTGCAGGGGCAGATGAAAATGGTATTGTCAGAGCAATTGATGTTCATACTTTGTCCAATACAGGTGCATATGGGGAACATAGTTCTACAACAGTAGGTCTTAGCGGACATAAGTCTATTGCGCTTTACAGACATACAGAAGCATACAGATTTTCTTTCGATGTTGTATATACTAATGTACAGGCAGCAGGAGCATATCGTGGTTATGGTGCTACTCAGGGTATTTTCGCAGTAGAATCTGCTGTAAATGAACTTGCTCATAAGATGGGAATGGATCCTGTTAAGCTCAAGGAACTGAATATGCCGGTAGAAGGGGGGCCGC
This sequence comes from uncultured Blautia sp., assembly GCA_934409175.1. Lineage (GTDB taxonomy): Bacteria > Bacillota > Clostridia > Lachnospirales > Lachnospiraceae > Blautia_A. Next base: position 3,333 of record CAKRVX010000099.1, on the reverse strand, counting down.
TTCCTGGTTATCATGATGTGCCCCTTGCACAGAGCTGTTCGATGGATCGCTGTATGGCCCGTGCGAAAGAAATGATGGACTGGGATTCCAAGTATCCCCGCCGTGATATGGGTAACGGTAAAGTACGTGGAGTTGGTGTTGCCATGGCAATGCAGGGATCTTCCATTGCAGGCGTCGATGTAGGAGGAGCTGATATTAAGCTGAACGAGGATGGCTCTTATACACTTGCACTTGGATGTACAGACATGGGTACAGGATGTGACACCATTATGGCGCAGATTGCAGCGGACTGCCTGAATACGCCGATGGACAATATTGTTGTATTCAGTGTAGATACAGACATTTCTCCATATGATTCCGGTTCCTATGCTTCTTCTACAACCTATACAACCGGTGTGGCAGTTATGAAAGCATGTGAGGAACTGAAAAAGAGAATCTGTAAACTTGGTGCAGAGATGCTGGAAGTAGATGAGAAGAAAGTCGATTTTGATGGATCTTATGTCTTCTATGATGAGACTCTTGGTATGGATGCAGCGGATACAGAGAAGAAAGTATCCCTCGAAGATATTGCACTGAAGGGAACCTTCTTCAACAATATTGAACTTCAGGTGGTAAGACAGCATTCTTCACCTCTTTCACCGCCGCCGTTTATGGTAGGAATGGTTGAAGTAGAAGTTGATACAGAAACCGGAAGTGTGGAAGTGTTGGATTATGTGGCAGCAGTTGACTGCGGAACTCCAATTAACCCGAACCTTGCCCGTGTTCAGACGGAGGGTGGTATTGCTCAGGGAATTGGTATGGCACTCAGCGAAGATGTGCAGTACACAGATAAGGGAAAAATCCGCAACAATTCTTTTATGCAGTATAAGATTCCGACCAGACAGGATATTGGAAATATCCGTGTGGCATTTGAGAGCAGTTATGAGAAAACAGGTCCGTTCGGTGCCAAATCAATCGGAGAACTTGTAATCGATACTCCGTGTCCGGCACTTGCGGAAGCAATCTACAATGCAACAGGGGTACGTCTGACGGAACTTCCCATGACGCCGGAAAAGATTGCCATGGGTATCCTGAAAAAACAGGCAGAAGAGCAGGTGGGCAGATGAGAGAAGCAGGCCTCGCATGTATAGGTTTTATACTGGAATCTCTGGTTTTTTATGCAGCAGGCAGTCTTCTGACCAAAATTTTAAAGATCAAAGCGGATATTTCCTTTGTCTTTATACTTGGATATCTGGGATATTTTGCAGTGTTTGAGCTGCTGATCGTTCCCATGACACTGCTCTGGGTACCGTTGACTACGGCAGCGTATGTGTGGGCTCCTTTTATGGCAGTTCTGGTTGTGGTTGCGGCAGTCCTGGGGATCATTTTTCTGAGAAAAAGGACCGGGAAGAGTGCTGGAATCCGGAAGCAGCATTCCTGGATGATCTTTCTGGCAGGTGCAGCAGTTTTGATTCAGTGTCTGATCGTTATCTTTTACAATGATACTACAGTAGATGCTGCCTATTATGTGGGAACAGTCAGCACATCTGTGTACACGGATACCCTCGCCAGATATAATCCTTTTAACGGTGTGCTTCTGAAAGTATTTCAGGCCAGATATATTTTTTCCGCTTATCCGATGAATAATGCAGTATGGTGCAGGCTTCTGGGAATTCATCCTATTGTTCAGTCTAAAATCGTTATGTCCTGTATAAATGTACTGGCGGCAAATCTGATTATCTATCAGATTGGAAAAAAACTGTTTGATAATGATGCAAAAAAGGCAGATCTGATGCTGGTGTTTACCTCTATTCTTCAGCTGTTCTGTGGAACGATTTATTCTGCGGGAACGTTCTTTTTTACAAGATGCTATGAGGGAAAAGCCATACTTGCCAATGTTGCCATTCCGGCAGCCCTGATGTGCGCCATTTGGTATCTTCAGGAAAAAAACAACAGGAATGTGTGGATTGTATTATTCCTCACGGCGGTCAGTGCATTGACATTTTCAGGCTCTGCCATTATCTTTCCCATTGTGATTACAGCCGGGATGGCTCCGGCTGCGATCATGAATAAAAAAACTTCGGGATTTTTATATTGTGTGATCTGTATGATTCCTTCCATTTTATATGCAGGTGTGTTTTTTGCCTGCAGGCTGGGATGGCTCACGCTGGCAGCATCATAAAAACAGAAGAGTAAGATGGAAAGGAGAAAACAGTGGCAGGAGTAACAATCAAAGAAATGGGTCTGTACTTTGTCAGTGCCTGTATGAAAATATACTGGGGTTCCTGCTGGTATCCTCTTTTATTTGCAGCAGGACTTCTGTGTACGCTGATATGGGGGCGTAAAAGAAATTCCAGGATTTTTCTGGGATATACATTTTTCCTACTGTTGACGGTGTATAATCCGCTGGTTGTAAAATATCTGATTGCAAAAGCAAAATTTGAGAATGAGTATTACCGTTTTATCTGGATCCTTCCTGTGATACCTGCGGTAGCATATTACGGCGTACGCATTGTGACAGCCTTTCACCGAAAATGGTTAAGACTTGTGACAGCGGTTCTGGTTGCGGCGGCCCTGGTCTTTCTGGGAAATCCCCTGGATGGTGTGGTAACAAATTTTGCAAAGATAGAAAATATCTATAAGATTCCGGACGATCTTCGCGCAATCTGTGATGTTATTCATCAGAATCAGGATAATGATTTTCCCGGAGTGGCTTTTGACAATGATCTGAACAGCATTGTAAGGCAGTATGATGCAGGAATCCGCCTTGTAATAAGCAGAAATATCAGTCTTTACCGGGCAGGAAGTACAGCAGTGGGAACCTATGACGAGGAGCGCAGTTCTTATAAACGGCAGAAAGCATTGCTGGATGTTGTAGAGTACCATATTCATGATGATAAAGATGAGTTTATAAAAGCACTTCGTAAAACCAAAACAGATTTCATTGTGGTAAAAATGGATGGGAAAGATCACGAATTTCTCACAGATTGTGGATGCGAACTGATCGCCCAGACACAGTCACACTATGTTTATAAATATAATAGATAAAAATGAGCGAAAATAGCAGGATATCTATTGCTATTTCTATGAAAAACTGATAAAGTGTAAAAAAATGATATGTAATGATAGAGGCGCGGGATTCATCAGTAGACCGGGAAGCATGATGGTATGACAGCCATCCGGCGAAAGGGGAGACCGCCGAAGAAACCTGACATGTCAGGAGGCAGGTTTCTGGGACGTCACAGAATATGTGCCGTACTGTCACCTGGGTGAAGCGCTATCGAGAGCAACGTATGCTACGTAGATACCACGAATGTGTTTCATGATACATTCGTGGTATTTTCGTTTTACAGG
>CAKRVX010000098.1 GCA_934409175.1 uncultured Blautia sp. | reverse complement strand
TGTGGTTTCTTACTGGAACAGCCTTCACAGCTTGACTTGTCACATGAAGTGTTGCTACATTCTTTTGCCATAATACTATCTCCTTTATATTCACGCACGATATCCGTACGCTGATTACTGTTATTTCATAAATCTGTCGATAGCGATCTCCAGTTCCTTGATCGCATCCTTATCGCCATGTTCCACTGCATCCACGATACAATGTTCGATATGATCCTGCAAAATAATCTTGCCTGTATTATTAATTGCGGACTTCACTGCTGAAAGCTGTATCAGAACCTCACTGCAGTCTCTGCCATCCTCAATCATCCGCTTGATGGATTCCATATGACCAATTGCTCTTGACATTCTGTTAAGAACTGCTTTCGTATGTGCATGGCTGTGGTGATGTACATGTTCATCATGAGAATGCTCTACTACAGTGCCATCCTCCAGTATATGTACATGATTTTTTTGCTCCTCACCCATAACATTCCCCTTTCATTTTCAGAGTATGTTCTATTTTATACTGCACACTCTCACTTTCTGTACAGCGTAAGTAATATTATACCACATTTATCAAATTTCTGTAAAGGAACAACGTTGCTTTATTTGAGAAGTTGTAATATCAAAAATAATAGTGCCGTCTTCAAGAACTGTCTTTTCGTAGGATACCTCTTTTCCTTTAAATTTATTTTTTACATATTCTTCCGGATCTTCCAGCTCCAGTTCTTCCACAAACACATCCCGCATCTGATTACGCGGACATTTATTAAAAATTTCCCAGATCAGTTCATATTCTTTCATGACATCTCGTCTCCTTTATTCACTGCATTCAGGTATCTGTTTCACACTTCGAATATTATGCTGTTTTCTCTGCAAGACAGTATGCTTCTCAAGCATACAATATTATAATTATTTTCTTTTTTTTTGTCAAAAATAATTGCACTCAGAGAAATTATAGCGTATCATAGATGTAATTACCAATAGCAAAATAATTACATATACAAAAGGAGAGAAATCTATGAAGCTTTTAAAAGACCGAATTCTTAAGGATGGAATCGTAAAACCGGGAAATATTTTAAAAGTAGACAGTTTCTTAAATCATCAGATGGATATTACCCTCATCAATGAAATCGGTAAAGAATTCAAACGCCGTTTCTCTGACTGTCCCATTACCAAAATTCTTACTATTGAAGCTTCCGGTATCGGTATCGCCTGTATCGCAGCTCAGTATTTCGATGTACCTGTTATATTTGCCAAAAAAGCACAGAGCGTAAATCTGGACGGTGAAATGTACACCACAAAAGTGGAATCTTTCACTCATAAGAAAGTATACGACGTAATCCTCTCCAAGAAATTCCTTGGACCGGAAGATCACGTCCTTCTGATTGACGATTTCCTTGCCAATGGATGTGCACTTCTCGGATTAATCGATATCGTAAAAAAATCCGGTGCAACTCTTGAAGGCGCCGGCATTGTCATTGAAAAAGGTTTTCAGCACGGAGGACAACAGATTCGTGATATGGGTATCCGTCTGGAATCACTGGCCATTGTAGATTCTATGACAGATAATTCTCTCACTTTCAGAGACTGATCCAGACATTTCTGATCAGAATAACAATTAAATAATATTATAAAAAGGCAGAAATGATAAGTGTTTTCTTATCGTTCTGCCTTTTCTTTTATATAAACTATTTCTATGACTGTTTTAAAGTAATTCTGGCTGACGGAGTCGCAGTCGGCTGTGGAGTTACAGTAATTTCCGGAGTTTCCGTCTGTTCAGGTACGGGAGTTTCTGTAGGAACAGGGGTTGGACTTGGATCCGGCTTAATCTCATCTTCTGTATAAGTACCGTTATCTACCAGAATCTGATAATTATCTTTATCTATGATCTGAGCCTTACTGGTAAAAGTACCCACAATCTTCACTCCATTATCGTACTGAGAGTAATCTTTTACATCCACTTTTTCTCCTGTAAGATAATCAATCGCCATCTGAGCACCACCCTGTGCCAGTTCTTTTCTGTCCATAAAAGTGGTAAAGGAAAGTTTCTCCTCTGCTACGTCTTTCACTGCCTGTGCCTCACTGCCATAACCTGTAATCATTGGCCATTCATCACTTCCCGGCATCAGTTCCTGTTTTTTCAGCACATCCTGCACCACATAAGTAAATCCATCATAAGCAGTACAAATGATATCAGGGGTTTTCTCCTGTACATAGAATTCATTAATAATGGATTCCAGTCTTTCTCTGGCAGAATTTTCACTCCATCTCATAATTCCGGTATCATCAAAGGCAGTAAGTCCTGACTTGCAGACCAGAGTTCCATCGTCCAAATACTCCTGCAATACTTCCATGATTCCATTATTCAGAAACAGTGCACCATTATCATCCGGAGATCCCATAAGAAATTCAATAGTATAAGATTTCTTTTCATCTCTGGCTTTGTCTAGATCCATTTTCTTTACAATTTCTTTCGCAATTTCCTGCCCCATGGCTCTGGTATCATAAGATGCATAATAATTTACAGCAGCCGTATCACAAATCAGTTTATCATATGAAATAACCGGAATGCTGTTTTCTTTTGCATTTTCCAGAACATCCTTTAATGCATATGGATCTACCGGATTGATGATCAACGCAGAGACCTGCTCATCAATAAACTCCTGTATCTGTGAAATCTGAGTAGCAGAATCACCTTTCGCATTTTTCACCTGAGCCTCATACCCACCTGCAGAAATGGTCTGTGTCATTTCTTCTTCATCTACTGAAGCGTCATCATTATCTTCCGGAAGAAGAACCCCTATAATTCCCTCCGGTTCTTTTGTATCTGTTTCGTCTTCGGAATCCTGCTCTTTTGAATCTTTATCATCCACCTCAGTACTGTCATCAGCTTTTGAATCTTTATCCCCTGTTTTTTCCTGGTCTGCTTCACCTGTGATTTCAGCTTCTACTTTTTCGCCTTCTTCTGTGCGTTCTCCTACTCCCTCTTCTTCTACCTGTGCACTTTCATTGGCAGCTTCTTTTGCCTCATTATTTCCGCATCCGGACAGGAGCATGGAAGTAACTACTGCTCCCAGCAGAATTCCTGCTGTTCTTTTTTTCATAACATGATCCTTTCTATATGATATTTCTAATACTGTTATTTTTCAATTCCTTTATAATCTCTGGCAATACTTTTAAGATAATCTCTGTATGCGCAGGCAACTTTTTTAGGTTTTAAAATGTGTACACTTCTGCCCATGGATACCAGCCATCCAAAAAAACATTTATCCGGCTCTGTCTGCAATGTAACAACAAAACTGTCATCTCCCTTTAATTTGCATCCGAAATCATTTCCAAGTACTCTGCGTATTTCATCTCTTACCGAATTTCTGCAAAGCAGTTTTATTTCTTTTAAATTTTCATCCTGTTTTGGAATATTCCCATTGATCTGTACCGTATTGCTTTTTTGTACCGACGGTTGTTCCGTATTACTATTTTCCTGCATCGGCGGTATCTCCCGGCGATTTCCTTCCTGATAATATCCGCCTTCTTTACCTCTTCTATACTGGATTTTCATTCCGAACTCACGCAAAGTTTCCATATCATCATAGATACTTTTTCTCTCTGCTTTTATTCCCTGTTCTTCCAGTCTTCTTAAAATTTCCTGCATAGTAACCGGTTTTTCCTGGCTGCTTTCGTTAAGCATTCTTTCCAGATATAATACTTTTGCCTTTTGATTATATGATCTCGCCATAATTATCCCCTCACAAATCTGTGGTAAATGTAATCATTTGCTTCTTTTTCCTGACTGTCATCCAGCGACTTTAACTCTACCTTTTCACCATACTTTCTTTCCAGTGCACGGCTGATCAGCCAGTCTGCCAGCTGTGGATTTTTCGGAAGAAGCGGACCATGGAGATAAGTTCCGATCACATTTTTGTATATCACACCCTCATATCCCGATTTTCCGTCATTTCCTGCACCATAGAGTACCTTTCCCAACGGCTTATTGTTGTTGATACAGGTACGACCTCCATGATTTTCAAATCCTACTACAGGCATCTCGAACAGATCACTCTGAAGTACAATATTCTGAATCAGACGTCCCTCGCCCTGTTCTGTATACATATCTACAAGTTCCAGTCCCTTTATGGTTCCCTGATCAGTTTTATAATAATTTCCCAGAAGCTGATATCCGCCACAGATTGCAATGACTACTCCATTGTCCTCTACGTATGCTTTAAAGTCCTTCTGAATCTCTTTCAGTTTCTCACATACCAGCATCTGTTCTCTGTCAGATCCACCTCCCAGAAGCACAATATCCAGTCCTGAAAAATCTATTTTATCATTCAACTCAAAAGGAATCGTCTCTGCTTCTATTCCGCGCCACTGACATCTTTTCATAAGGCACTGTATATTTCCTCTATCTCCATAAAGATTCAGAAGATCCGGGTATAAATGTCCGATCGTAATTTTCATTATTTTTCACCTTCCAGTTTTTTCAGAATATTTCTGGTGCTGAATAAAGCTGTGTAATTTACCAGTACATACAGATTTCCTACACCATCTTCTACACGATGGCGGATTGCTTTTTCTACATCTCCCTCCAGAACAGATGGAATATCTACATATTTCAGACGAAGCCGCATATCCTGACAACGTATTCCACTGACTGTGATTGATTTGATATTTTCATTACCCAGTAAGTCGAAATCTACATCCCAGAGCCAGGAAATATCCGTTCCGTCCTGTGCATTGTCATTAATTGCGATAATAATATCTTTCGGTGACGGATCCTGCATTACAGCCGAAATATTCTGGTTAAAACCAGCCGGATTCTTTGCCAGATTCAAAACAACACCTGTTCCTTTAATGCGGAACTGTTCCATTCTTCCATTCTCCGGATTAAATTTACGAAGCATATCTTCGAAATGATCACCTGCAAATCCTGCAGTACGAACACCAGCATATGCAGCCAGTATATTATAGACATTATAAAAGCCTTTATAATTAGCAACAATATGCTTTCCTTCCACACGAAAGCTGAGCTGATCTCCAACTCTTACATCCTCAGCATCATAATCCAGCTTTGGTCTGGCAAATCCACATTTCGGGCAGTAATAATCCCCCAGCTGACTGTAATGATAGAAATTATATTCCAGTTTTTCTCCACAGCATTTACAGAAACGTCCCTCTCTTATTTCATTGGCTGCAGATTTCATAACAGGTTTACCGATTCCGTATGTCACATAAATATTTCCGGAATCCATGGCAAGATATGCAGACAAAGCATCGTCTCCATTTACTATAATCTGCATACCCGATACTTTTCGCATCATTTCTTCCAGAATATTCATAGTAATATCAATTTCTCCATATCTGTCCAGCTGATCTCTGAAAAGATTGGTCAGAAGCATGTAATCTGGTTTAATCCTCGGAAAAATATGTCTCGTAGAAGCCTCATCAGCCTCAATACAGGCATAATCCGCATCAATTTTTCCATTCCATTTTGCCGCAAGAACAAAAGCAGCCACAACACCATTAAGCATATTGGACCCTGTGTGATTGCAGATTACTTTCTGTCCTTCTGCCTCCAGTGCTGCGCAGAGCATATTGTTGGTGGTTGTTTTTCCATTTGTTCCGCAAGTTGCAAAAATTCCTTTTCGGACTTGAGAAGACAACTGCTCCAGAATATCCGGACAGATTTTTATTGCAATTTTTCCTGCCCATGTCACTCCCTGTCTTCCCATTTTTTTACATATATATCCAACTAATTTTGCTGCACTTACAGCAATCATTACTCTAATTTTCATAGTTTATCTTAATTCCTTTTTTATCATAATCCAGATCTGCATCCAAAAGGTAATCTGAACAAATTCCTGCTGCGCCTTTTTCCATATATTTCTTTGCCGCATCCAGGTCATTTACTGTATAAACATATAATTTTATTTTCTTTTTATCAAATATTTTCTGAACATCCTCAGACCAGTACTTATAATATACGGTAGCTGCTCCAATTCCTTTCTCCTGACAAAACTCCGCTATCTCCATCAGTTCTTCCTTCGAATATTCTTTCCACAGAGAGTAAATATATGACGGAAACTGATACAACAGAGCAGTTCCTGCGAACATTGTCTGATTATATATCTCCGGTATAAGCTGATCAATAGCATCCTCAGCACCAATTTCTCTGGCCATATCCAGATAATCCACATAATCTTCCAATGTTTTCTGGTAATTGCGCACAGAATACTGTTTAGAATCCAACATTACAAATGCATCCGGATGATCTTTTAATAAGAGCATCAGATCTTCAAATGTCATAGGAGTATACTTCCCATATATAGGGCTGGACAAAAATTCTTCTGCTGAAAGAACCTTTGCTTCATTCCCTTCCCATTGTCCTAATGACTGTTTCCAGCTATGGCGGCACACCCATACGCCATCTGAGGTACGGGTCAGATCTACCTCAAAGAGTCTGCATCCCATCTGATAGCTGGCGAGAAAACTCTCTCTGGAATTCAGATAGGACTTATCTCCGATTCCTCCCAGCGCATGAGCTATGGTTTCATAATGATCCCAGGAAAATTCAGGTGTTGTATCCAAAGACCCAGATGTATCCTGCCCCCACAAAAATACAGTTGCCAAAACAACTTCTGCCAATAAAATCAAACTTCGTAAGGATACTCTGAATCCTCGCTTCTGCTTTTTCTCATTGTGTTCCAACTTAGCAATCTCCTGGTTCAAATTTATCTTTATCAGCAAATTTCTATACTCTACGATTTTACGCTATCTACGTATAATAATCAAGGAGAAAAAATCATAAACATTATATGGTAACATTGCAAAGTACGTTCACATGTTCCTGTCATACGGTGCAATATAAATATCTCATAACGTAAAAAAGCTGTATATATATAGCTTTCACCATATATACACAGCTTTCTTCTTCTGGATATTATACTAATTCGATTAATACTTCCATTGCAGCATCGCCCTTACGCGGTCCGATCTTAACGATTCTTGTATAACCACCGTTACGATCAGCGTATTTTGGAGCGATCTCATCGAACATTTTTGCAACCATATCTACGTCTTTTGTGTTTTTCTTTCTTCCAGCGCCTTTTGCAGGTACTTCTTTAACCGGATAGAAAACTTTCATCATCTGACGACGAGCATGAAGTCTGGAAGGAGCATCTTTCTTGATTTCTTTCTGTACTTCATCGTATACAGTTTTCTTCTTTCCGTCAACAACTTCTTTTACTCTCTTGCCTTCAGCATCTTT
>CAKRVX010000097.1 GCA_934409175.1 uncultured Blautia sp. | reverse complement strand
TATATCATACTGATATGCAATTTACCAGAGAGGAGCTATTATTTTATGAAAATTTTATTTTACGGCACAAAAAACTATGATGAAGAATTTTTTGAAAAGCTTCTTCCCTCTTATCCGGGAATTGAAATCAAATTTACAGAAGCAAACATTCATGAAGAAACAGCCTCCCTTGCCAAAGGCTATGAAGCAATCTGTGCTTTCGTTAATGCCGATCTGGGCACACAGGTAATTGAAGAGCTGAATGAACAGGGTGTAAAACTGATTCTTATGCGCTGCGCAGGTTACAATAACGTAGACCTGAAAACAGCACACAAATACGGTATGAAAGTTCTGCGTGTTCCGGGTTATTCTCCTGAAGCGGTTGCCGAGCATGCAATGGCACTTGCTCTTACCGCAAACCGCCACACCCATAAAGCTTATATCAAATGCCGTGAAAACAACTTCGCATTAAACGGTCTCATGGGTGTTAACTTCTTCCAGAAAACTGCAGGTATCATCGGAACCGGAAAGATTGGACAGGCCATGGCCAAAATCTGCAGAGGCTTTGGTATGAAAGTCATTGCCTATGATCTTTTCCCAAACAAGAGTCTGGATTATCTGGAATATGTTTCTCTGGATGAACTTCTGGCAGCCAGCGATCTGATCAGTCTTCACTGCCCTCTGACAGAAGAAACCAAGCATCTGATCAACGAAGAAACTATCGCAAAAATGAAAGACGGCGTGATTCTCGTAAATACTTCCCGCGGCGGTCTGATCAAAACAGATGACCTGATCTCCGGTATCCGTGACCATAAATTTTTCGCTGTTGGTCTGGATGTATATGAAGAAGAGACCGACTTCGTATTCGAAGATATGTCCGAACGCATCCTGCAGAGTTCCATCACCCAGCGGCTCCTTTCCTTCCCGAACGTTGTTATGACTTCCCATCAGGGATTTTTCACCAGAGAAGCTCTGACAAACATCGCCGAAACTACCATGGAGAACGCAAAGGCATTTATGAATGGGGAAGAACTTGTAAACGAAGTTCTTTCATAATCAAATTCTTTCTCTATAAACTCCAAACGGAAGGCTGCGGTATTTTCCATACCGCGCCTTCCGTTTTTTATTACGCTGCTTTATTTACTGCTGTCTTTGGTAGTATTCTTGTCTGTATCCTTTGCATTCTTATTATCTGTGTTTTCAGACTTGGATGATGTTTTATCGCTGCTGTTATCCTGCGTATCATCCTCTGAAGGTTCATCAATAGGTTCCATGTCATCACCCGAAGTATCAGCATCCATAGCATCCAGTTCCTCTTCCGTCAGAGGTTCCAGATCATCGGAAAATACTTCTTTATTATTAATATCATCTTCTGCTTTTTTTCCGCATCCTGCGAACATTGTCGCTCCCAGGAGCATACCTGTCAACAGTAAAATTCTGAATTTCTTCATCTTCTATTTCTCCTTTTTAGTTTTCTTTATAACCTTCTCTGAGAATGGCTATCTCACGAGCCCATCCTTCGTCATCATTTGGCGTTTCCAGAATAAACGGAAGTCCTTTGACTGCAGGATGATTAATCACCCCAAGCAGTGCTTCCAGACCGATCTCTCCTTCTCCGATCCTGGCATGGCGGTCTTTATGGCTTCCAAGCCCGTTCATGCTGTCATTAAGGTGGATTGCTTTTAAACGTTCCAGACCGATCACCTGATCAAATTCTTTCAGGACGCCGTCCAGATCATTCACAATATCATACCCGCCATCCCACACATGACAGGTATCCAGACAAACGCCCATTTTATCCTTATATTTCACCTGATCAATGATCTGGCTCAGCTCCTGAAAATTTCTTCCTACTTCGGAACCTTTTCCCGACATGGTTTCCAGCAGTACAATGGTACTCTGATCTTCTGTCAGAACATCATTCAGGATCTCTGCAATCTTAGCAATGCCAATCTCTGCTCCCTGGCCTACGTGACTGCCCGGATGAAAATTGTAATAATTTCCAGGTGTATATTCCATACGTTTCAGATCATCTGCCATGGTTTCTCTGGCAAAATCTCTGAGATTCTCTTTGGCAGCACAGCAGTTCATGGTGTAAGGTGCATGAGCTACCAGTTTACCGAAATTATTCTCTTCAGCCAGTTCAAGAAATCTTTTCACATCTGCCGGATCGATTTCCTTCGCCTTTCCGCCTCTTGGATTGCGGGTAAAAAAAGCAAAGGTATTTCCTCCGTTTTTCAGCATCTGCCTCCCCATAGCCGTGTAACCTTTGGATGAACTTGTATGATTTCCTATATATAGCATATCTTTACCCTCTGTCTGTAATATTTATGTAACCTTTTGAAACATTATTATAACAAAAATCTTATTTTATGAAAAGACTTATTTATTGACGATTCTGTGAATTCTCTTTATACTTGTTAGTGATAAAGTGGATATTTGTAATCTGCTTTTGCTACTTGCTCATGACCGCACATATCTTATATTGTTTCAAGAAAGTGAGTATTTTATGACTGTACATAAGAAAAATCTTCATAATCATTCCGCTGCAGCACGGAAACGCAACCTGTATAAAAAGTCACGTTATTATCGGGAAGCACGCCGAAAGCTTTATATCGCCGGCGGAATAGGCGCTTTTGTCCTTATATTTATCCTGCTCCTGGCAGGTATACGTGGCTGCAGCAATTACAGAAATTCCAGAGCTGCCAGAAAAGCAGCCGCTCAGAATGCAATATCCGCAAATTCAGATAATGAGACAGTTTCTCAGCCATCTGACTCTGCAGCAGAGCCTGTTTCTCTGACCTTAAGTGTAGTCGGTGACTGTACATTGGGTACTGATGAGACCTTTGACTATGATACCAGTCTGAATGCCTACTATGATAATTATGGTGCAGACTATTTCCTGCAAAATGTAAAGAGCATTTTTTCCCAGGATGATCTAACTATTGCCAATTTCGAGGGTACCCTGACAGAATCCGATGCCAGAGAAGATAAGACTTTTGCATTCAAAGGCCCTGCCTCTTTTACTTCCATCCTTACAGAAGGTTCTGTAGAAGCTGTAAATACTGCAAATAACCACAGCCATGATTACGGTGATCAAAGCTATGAAGACACTCTGAAAGCACTGGACAGTGCAGGTATTACCCATTTCGGCTATGACGAAACAGCAGTTATGGATATAAAAGGAATTAAAGTGGGACTGGTCGGAATCTATGAACTGAAAGACCACCTGGAACGTGAACAGCAGCTAAAAGATAATATTGCCAAAGTAAAATCTGACGGCGCTCAGCTTATCGTGGTGATCTTCCACTGGGGAAATGAAACCGAGACTGTACCGGACAGCAATCAGACTACTCTTGGACGTCTGGCCATTGATGAAGGCGCAGACTTGGTATGCGGACATCACCCTCACGTTCTTCAGGGTATTGAAACTTACAAGGGCAAAAACATCGTCTACAGTCTGGGAAATTTCTGTTTCGGCGGAAACAGTTCCCCAAGCGATATGGACACTATGATCTATCAGCAGACTTTCACCATTGATGCAAACGGTGTAAAAGCAGACAATGTAACCAATGTGATCCCTTGTTCCATTTCTTCTGCCGCTTATGAAGGATATAATAATTATCAGCCAACACCTGCAGAAGGGGATGAAGCAGACAGAATCCTGGAAAAGATCAACGAAAGAAGTGCTGAGATTCAGACTGCGGAGGGAACTACTTTTACAGCTGTTTATAACAATGACTCCGGTTCTTCAGAGAGCAATTCAGCAGATACTGTCTATGATTCAGAAAATCCAGACGACAGTTCCAATATGGACACCGGAGAGGATTCAGAAGAATAAATTAAAAAAATCCCGGATAAGCTTGAAACATTTGCAAAATGTTCCGGCAGTTTATCCGGGTATTTCTATTTTATCAGATAATGATCATGGCATCGCCAAAGGAGAAAAATCTGTACTTTTCCTGTACTGCTGTCTCATAGGCATGCAAAATATTTTCTTTTCCTGCCAGTGCAGATACAAGCATTACAAGCGTTGACTCCGGCAGATGGAAGTTAGTAATCAGTCCATCGATCATTTTGAAATGATAACCCGGATAGATAAAGATTTCTGTCCAGCCGCTTCCTGCACGGAGAATTCCATCTTCCCCTGTAGCAGATTCCAGTGTCCGGCAGCTTGTGGTTCCCACAGCGACCACACGTTTTCCGGCTTTCTTTGTATCATTGATCAGTTGCGCCTGATCTTCTTCTACTATATAAAACTCAGAATGCATGTGATGGCTTTCCACATCATCTACCTTTACAGGTCGAAACGTTCCAAGCCCTACATGAAGTGTCACATGCGCGATATTTACACCTTTTTCTTTTACTTTTTCGAGAAGTTCTTTTGTAAAATGCAGTCCTGCTGTAGGTGCTGCTGCAGAGCCTTCATTTTTCGCATAAACAGTCTGATATCTGTTCTTATCCTTCAGTTTATGGGTGATGTATGGTGGCAGAGGCATTTCTCCTAACTGATCCAGAATTTCCTCAAAAATTCCTTCATAATGGAACTGAATCAGACGATTTCCTTCATCTACCACATCAATGATCTCGCCTTTCAGAATGCCGTTTCCGAAAGTGATCTTTGCTCCCGGGCGGGCCTTCTTGCCTGGTTTTACCAGACATTCCCAGACATCATTCTCTCTGCGTTTCAGAAGCAGGATCTCAATAAGAGCCCCTGTTTCTTCTTTGTGTCCATATAAACGGGCAGGAATTACCTTCGTATCGTTGATAACCAGGCAGTCCCCTTTCTCCAGATAATCCAGAATATCTGTAAAATGACGATGCTCAATACTTCCGTCCGCAAGAGACAGATGCATTAATCTGGATGAACTTCTGTCCTCAAGAGGATCCTGAGCGATAAGCTCCTGGGGAAGATCATAATAAAAATCTGCTGTTTTCATTTTGTCTGTTCCTCTTCTTCTTTCCATTGTTTCTTTAACTGGCGTACATAGTTCCATTCCTTATTCGTAAGGTCTGCCTTTTTCAGCAGATCCGGACGTCTTTTCGCCGTACGGTAAATGGATTGCTCTCTGCGCCATTTCTCTATATTTGCATGGTGTCCGGACATTAACACTTCCGGCACCTTCTTATTGTGCCATTCTTCTGGTCTGCTGTACTGGGGATATTCCAGCAGATTTCCGGCAAAGGATTCTGTTTCTCCTGATTCCTGGTTGTTCAATACTCCCGGCACCATTCTGGAAATGGAATCCATCATGACCATAGCAGGAAGTTCACCGCCTGTCAGAACATAATCTCCGATGGACACATAATCTGTAACGATTTCTTCCAGAACACGTTCATCGATTCCTTCATAATGGCCGCAGAGAAATACCAGATCCTCCTCCTGCGCCATCTCTCTTGCCATGGACTGATTGAATACCTGCCCCTGAGGAGTAAGATAAACCACTCTGGGTTTCTTAGCCGTGCGGCTGGCAATGGATTCATATGCAAGATATACAGGTTCTGCCTGCATCAGCATGCCCGCACCGCCACCATATGTGTAGTCATCTACTTTCTGATGTTTGTTGAAAGCGAAATCACGGATGTTCACAGCTTCCAGAGTCAGAAGCCCTTTGGCAATAGCTCTTCCCGTGATGCTTGTATTCATACCGTTTTCGATCATTTCCGGAAACAGAGTCAATACATGAAAATTCATTTAGATTAATCCTTTCATCAGATGTATAGTCATAATATTTTTTTCAACATCCACATCCAGGATGCATTCTTTGATGGCAGGAAGCAGTACTTCTTTACCACCTTCGTCTTCTACTATATATACATCATTAGCACCTGTTTCCATCACATCCTTCAGGGTTCCAAAATGACTGCCGTCTTCCAGTACCACATCCATTCCGATCAGATCTGCGATATAATATTCGTCCTCGTCAAGTTCCTGTGCCTCTTCCCTTGGTACCCAGAGTTCTCTCTGTTTGTACATTTCGATATCATTGATATTATCAATGCCTTTGAATTTCAGGATCACCAGGTTTTTGAAAAATTTGACATTCTGAATCTCCAGTTTTCTTTTTTCTTTGCCAGTGTCAAGCAGAACGTATTCCAGATCCAGAAAACGGTCTGCATCTGTCGTAGGATAAACCTTTACTTCTCCCCTTACACCGTGTGTTGTGGTGATCACACCAACTTTTAATAAATCCTCCATCTGCTGACTCCTTCTATATATTAATGTAAAAACCCAAATCAGGAGCCATGGATAACCACAGCTCCTGACCCTATTTTCATTGCAGAATATCTACAATCACTTTTTTGCTGCTTTTTGAAGATGCCGCTTTTACTACGGTCCGGATTGCCTTGGCTATTCTTCCCTGGCGTCCGATGACCTTGCCCATATCAGCAGGTCCGACTTTCAGTTCTACAATAACTGCGTCATCCTTTTCGGTTTCTGTTACGACTACTTCATCCGGATTTTCAACAAGAGATTTTGCAATTACTTCCACTAATTCTTTCATTACATACCTCCCTGACCCGTCCCACCTGGACGCTGCAGAAATACCTTACTGGTATATCTGATTATTTTTCGATTCCGGCATTTTTAAGGATTTTAGCAACAACGTCTGTTGGCTGAGCGCCAGCTGCAAGCCATTTTTTAGCTGCTTCTTCATCTACTGTAACAGCGCTTGGCTCGAGGTTTGGATCATATGTTCCGATTTCTTCGATACATCTTCCATCACGTTTGCAACGGGAATCTGCAACTACGATTCTATAAAAAGGTGCTTTCTTCTGTCCCATTCTTCTTAATCTGATTTTAACTGCCATTGTTTCTTTTCCTCCATTTAAATGATATTATTTTCTTAAGTTATTATTATGTCAAAGCGTGTTTCGCTTCGCTACCTCGTAGTTTCTTCTGGCCTACAGTCCGAAAGGAAGTTTGAATCCTCCGCCTCGTTTGCCTGTCTTGCCGCCCATAAGGCCCGGCATCTGTTTCATCATTTTCTTACTCTGTTCAAACTGTTTCACCAGACGGTTGACTTCGGAGATGTCCACTCCTGCGCCTCTGGCAATACGATTCTTTCTGGAAATGTTTAAAATCGATGGATTGGATCTCTCCTGAGGTGTCATGGAAAGAATAATGGATTTCGTTCTGTCCATGGCTTTCTCATCGATCATACCCTCAATATCCTTCATCTTGCCACCTATTCCCGGGAGCATGTTCAGGACACTTCCGATACCGCCCATCTTATTCATCTGTTCCATGCTGGTAAGATAATCATTGAAGTCAAAGTCCATTTTCTTCAACTTCTTCTGCATATCCTGTGCCTGTTCTTTATCAATGGATGCTTCCACTTTCTCGATCAGACTCATGACATCGCCCATTCCCAGGATCCTGGATGCCATACGGTCCGGATAGAACTGCTCCAGATCGGAGAGTTTCTCTCCCATACCTACGTAAAGGATCGGCTT
>CAKRVX010000096.1 GCA_934409175.1 uncultured Blautia sp. | reverse complement strand
TTTATTGGATATTGAAGTCTTTTTTCATAATTCCACATAAATTATCTGCACGCTCCTTCCTTTTCCCATGGGAACGGTTGTTCCATCCATTTCCAGGTGTTGCTTTCCTGCTGATCAGTACAATCGATAGTCAAAGGTCCAAACCTTTCTGAATATTCCTGCAGAAGTTTTTTTCTTTCTTTTACCAGTTCCCTGCAATATTCAAGACCTTTCGCATCACATGGATGAGTATCCAGATAAAGCAACATATCATCTACCCCGAAGCTTACCTCATTGATCCTGGAAAGCAGCTGTTTTTTCGAATCCATATCTCTCATCTGCGCCCACCTCTCTTTCCGCAAAATGGTTTACAAAGCTGTGGAAAAATAGTTCCCACACTCAGTCCGTAGGAAAGTGTAAAATTTTCTGTGAACTTCTGACATGGTACATAAGCCATGGCAGGTTCCAGGTATTGTAAATGAGAAAACATCTCATCATTTTTTCCTTTTGATCCCGGCATAATACAGTTACACTCCGATTTTCTGGCACAGCTACACTCTCTGTCTGGAACTTCTTTTATTGGCTGTGACCGGTTCATGCCACAGGTACGATTGTATGGTCTGCCGCAGTTACGGCGCATCTGATAATTTTCCATGCAAAAATCCTTCCTCTCAAAAGCGGTTTTCCTTAATATTTTATGTCATATTTTCCAAAAGGTGCGCATACTTATACAATTCTGTCAACGTCCTGATACGAATATTCTCCTGAATAAAAATCACAAAAATTTCATATTTACAAATAGTTATAACAGTGCTATAGTATTTTTGCTTTATTATACAAGAAAAAATTTACTATATAAATATTTAGATTAGAGTACGCTGTCTTCAGCGTACTTAAGTCTATTATTGGAGGAATTATGCAGATAATTATTATCGGGTGCGGCAAAGTTGGACGGACCCTGGCTGAACAGCTTCAGGAAGAAGAATCGGATATTACTCTGGTAGATGTTTCTTCCACAGTAATCAATTCTCTTCAGGATGATATCGATGCCATGGGAATCGTAGGAAACGGAGCCAGCATTAATACTTTAATGGAAGCCGGTATTGAAAATGCCGATATCCTCATCGCTGTTACAGGTTCTGATGAAATGAATCTTCTGTGTTGTCTGATTGCTCAGAAAACAGGTCATTGTCAGACCATTGCCCGTGTCCGTAACCCAATTTACGGAAAAGAAATCGGTTTTATCAAGAAACGGTTGGGTGTGACTATGATCATCAATCCTGAACTGGCGGCCGCACAGGAAATTTCCCGTCTGTTACGTTTTCCATCTGCCATCAAGATTGACACATTTGCACGTGGACGTGTAGAACTTCTCAAGTTCAAAGTGCTCCCTGAATTCGGTCTGGACGGAATGACGATTTCACGTATTACAGAGACTCTGCGATGCGATGTTCTTTTCTGTGCAATAGAAAGCCGCGACACGGTTTCTATCCCCGGTGGTAATCATGTAGTTCATGATGGAGATATGGTGTCCATTCTGGCTGCGCCTGTAAATGCAGCTGCTTTTTTCAAAAAAATCGGGCTGAAAACCAATCAGGTAAAAAATGCCATTATTGTAGGTGGCGGAACTATTTCTTATTATCTGACAAAAGCCTTGCTGGATATGAACATTTCCGTAAAGATTATAGAGCAGAACGCACAGCGTTGTGAGACACTCAGTGATCTTTTACCTGAAGCAACCATTATCAACGGTGACGGCACAGATCGTTCTCTTCTTATGGAAGAAGGGCTTGCCAGATCAGAAGCTTTTGTTTCCCTTACTAATCTGGATGAAGAAAATGTATTCCTTGCATTATTTGCAAAAACTATTTCCAAAGCCAAGCTGGTAGCAAAAGTCAATCGCCTTGCCTTTGACGATGTGATCGACAATCTGGACATTGGAAGCGTAATCTACCCGAAATATATTACTGCCGATTATATTCTCCAGTATGTTCGCGCCATGCAGAACAGTATAGGAAGCAACATCGAAACTCTTTACCATATTCTTGACAACAGAGCTGAAGCGCTGGAATTTGCGATCCGGGAAAATTCTCCTGTAGTGGGTATCCCTCTTTCTGACCTAAATCTTCGCAAAAACCTTCTGGTGGGATACCTGAACCGTAATGGAGTAGTAAAAATTCCTCGTGGACATGATACCATTCAGGTAGGAGACACTGTGATCATCGTCACAACTCAGAAAGGTCTGCGGGATATCACTGATATCCTTGAGAAATAAAGGAGCCGCATTATGAATTATTCTATTATTATTTATATTATTGGATGTATTCTGAAACTTGAGGCTGTATTCATGATTCTGCCTGGTATCACAGCCCTAATTTATCAGGAATCCTCCGGCTATGCTTTTCTGATCACCATGATACTGTGCCTCTCTATCGGGGTTCCTATGACATTAAAAAAGCCTTCCAAAAAGGCTTTCTACACAAAAGAAGGATTTGTTACTGTAGCACTGAGCTGGATCGTATTAAGTATCATGGGTGCAGTTCCTTTTGCCATCAGCGGAAGTATTCCACATCCTGTGGATGCATTATTTGAAACAGTTTCCGGTTTTACTACAACGGGAGCCAGTATTCTTACCGATGTAGAGGCACTTCCACATTGTATGCTGATCTGGCGAAGTTTCACTCACTGGATTGGAGGCATGGGTGTTCTGGTTTTCATTCTTTCACTGCTGCCGCTTACCGGTGGTTATCATATGAATCTGATGAAAGCAGAAAGTCCCGGCCCATCTGTAAGTAAGCTGGCTCCAAAAGTACAGTCCACTGCAAAAATCCTGTACACGATCTATATTGCAATGACATTGGTTCAGATTGTGTTCCTTCTTATTGGAAAGATGCCGTTATTTGACACTCTCTGCACTGCATTCGGGACCGCCGGTACCGGAGGATTTGGTATTAAAGCGGATAGTATGGCCAGTTACAGTACCTATCTTCAGGTAGTTATCACAATATTTATGATCTTATTCGGAGTTAATTTCAACGCATATTTTTTCATTATAACGAAGAAATTTGCTCAGGCTTTCAAAATGGAAGAAGTACGGTATTATTTCGCAATTATCGGTATTGCCATCCTGATCATAACCTGTAATATTTATCATATGTTCGGAAGTCTTCCCGAAGCATTCCAGCAGGCTGCATTCCAGGTCGGTTCCATAATCACCACTACCGGATTTGCCACAACTGATTTCAATCTTTGGCCGGAAATTTCCCGTACAATCCTGGTTCTGCTGATGTTTGTCGGAGCATGTGCCGGAAGTACAGGCGGTGGTATCAAGGTTTCCAGAATTCTTATTCTGTGCAAAACAATTCGAAAAGAACTGCACCTTTTTCTCCATCCAAATGCTGTAAAGAAAATAAAAATGGATGGCAAAGCCATCCCTCACGAAGTGGTACGTTCCACCAATATTTTCTTTATCGTGTTTATGCTGATTTTTTCCGGATCCGTATTTCTCATCGCATTTGATGATCTGGATCTGATCACAAATTTTACAGCAGTAGCTGCAACCATCAATAACATTGGACCTGGACTTGAGTTGGTGGGTCCAAATGGAAATTTTTCCGTTTTTTCCTGCTTTTCAAAGTTGGTTCTTACCTTTGATATGCTTGCAGGCAGACTGGAAATTTTCCCTCTTCTTCTGTTATTTGTCCGTGACACTTGGAAAAAGTTCTGATTTGCAAATACAATCATATGTTTAAGTAAGTTTGAAAGTATTTGATTAAATTTACTTACTTTTTACATCTTGTTCATATTCTATTTACATTTTGCAGTTATATTATAAACCGAGAAAGATGATAAGTCTTTCTTATAAATATTTTTCTTTTTCATACGCGCCGGTACGAAAGTACCGGCCTCCTTCCATTTATAGGGATTTTTTTATTCCCTCATAATCAAATGCAGGTATAAAACTTTCTCTGGCAGTTTCTCCATCCTGAAAAAATCCATTTTCTATTCCAAGTTCAATAGCAGCATTCAGTACCTTTTCATATTCTCTCCTGGTAACTTTCCTGTTTAGTTCTCGATATGTTTCCTGCTCTGACACCGGCGTATACTGATTCATAATGCTGATATAGATCTGGTTTCCATAGGTTTCTGAAAGATATTTCAATGCTTTTATGGAATTCCTGGTATGCCCCGGCAAAATCAGATGCCTTACAATCGTTCCTCGCTGAATATATCCCTTTTCATCCAGAACAGCCTTTCCCGTCTGACGAACCATCTCTTTAATTGCTGCCGAAGCAATTTCAGGATAGTCCACAGCTCTTGAGTACTGCTGCGCCAGTTTATTTTCTGCATATTTGAAATCTGGCAGATACACATCCACATACCCCTCCAAAAGCTTTATAGTCTCCAGTTTTTCATATCCACTGGAATTGTATATAATCGGAAGATTCATGCCCTTATTCCTTGCCAGGTCAAGTGCTGCAATGATCTGTGGTACGTAATGTGCCCCTGTCACCAGATTGATATTCGCTGCCCCTTTATCCTGAAGCTCTATAAATATCTCCGACAGTCGCTCTATTGTAATTTTCAGTCCACTTTTTCCAATAGCAATATCCCGATTCTGGCAAAAACAGCATCTCAGGCCACATCCTGAAAAAAACACTGCACCGGAACCTTTTTCACCGGAAATGCAGGGTTCTTCCCACATATGCAGGGCAGCTCTTGCCCCATATATTTCCTGGGGCATTCCACAGAATCCTCTTTTTCCATGCGCTCTGTCTGCATGACAGTTTCTGGGACATAATGTGCAATCTTCCATCAATTTTTCTATTTCATATGTTTTCATATTGATCACCTGTATATATAATTTCTGTTTTTCATTTGTTATTTTATTATACATTATTTTGAGGCCTTATCTATTCATATTTTACAATTTCTTTTTTCAATCGCTTCATAATACGTTTTTCCAGTCTCGAAATATATGATTGGGATATTCCCAGGAAATCCGCTACTTCTTTCTGGGTCTTTTCTGTGTCATCTCCTTTTCCCAGTCCAAAGCGCAGTTTAATGATCGTTTGTTCTCTGGGTGATAATTTATTGATAGCTTTTGCCAGAAGAGAAATTTCCACCTCGTCCTCAAGTCTCTTCGATATGACATCATCATCTGTTCCCAGAATATCCGACAAAAGAAGCTCATTACCATCCCAGTCAACATTTAATGGCTCATCTATGGACACCTCCATCCGTGTTTTGCTGTTTCGCCTCAAATACATCAGAATTTCATTCTCAATGCATCTGGATGCATAAGTAGCAAGCTTGATATTTTTCACAGGGTTAAACGTATTGATTGCCTTAATCAGGCCAATGGTTCCGATAGAAATCAGATCTTCCACCCCCACACCTGTGTTGTCAAACTTCTTCGCTATATATACCACCAGCCTCAGGTTATGCTCTATGAGAACTGATTTCGCTTCGTCCGCCTGATCTGTCCCAAGCTTTTCCAATACAAAAGCCTCCCTTTGAGGTTCCAGAGGCGCTGGCAGAACATCATTTCCCCCTATATAGAAAATTTCTCCCGATCGATTCATGACCAGTCTTGATACAACCTGAAATGGATAATAATTCATAGATATGCCCCTCCCGTTACAGTAATCTGGAATTTAAAAGTACTTCGTATTCCTTACCAAAAGCGGAGGATTCCAAGTCAAACGCAATAACCGGATCATTCACCTGAACCACCTCTGCCGGAGTCTGAATACAAAGTTTCTCAATTGTGACTGCCAACAACATTCCCTGTTGCCCTCCAATACTTCGATAAGCAACGAAATGAGGATGTAATCCGGCAATCTGTATACCTTGCAGCTCCCCTGTATTCTCTTTCAGGTGTTTTAGTTGATCAGCCATCTCTCCAGGCAGCAGATCATACAAAATATCAGATTTTCCAATGGAAACCGGTTTTCGGGTTACAGGATCTATGAGCAGATTTCCTGAATCATAGAATCCATAAAAGGACTTACTCCTGCCCCTGCAGACCAGTGTTACAGGATAAACATTTTTCATCCGTATTCTTAAAGAATCGGCTAGATAAGACCATGCAGCAAATCCCAGCCACGTAACAACTGCAAAAAGTACAAATGCTCTGACTGTCAGATTTCCATTTCCTGCTGCCTCCCAGAATCCTCCGCATAAAAAAGCGGCCAGATAAAGTGTCAGCACAGCCTTGATCAATAAACTCCCTTTTTTCAGTCCACATCCTACAACAAGCATTCCCACAGCACAACTCCCATGCAGAAGTATAATTGCAGGAAGAAAGCTTACAGGAGGTATATAAAGAAGCAAACAGGAAAAGAAGGCTCCCAGGGCTGCTCCAAGGAATCTTCTTCTCCGGCTTTTCCGACATTGAAATATTTTTCCGGTAAACCACAGAAGAAGATAATCCATAAGGAGATTCGTAATAAATACCACATCTATGTATATTTCATAACGCATACCCTGCCTCCTTCGTTATCACAGCGGCCCTTATTGTCTTTGGATACTGTCCTCCGATCCTTCACTCAGGTAAGTGTTATTCATTATAGGGGAAGCCCTTTGCAGAATTTGTCAAAACCGAAGATACATGTCTTAGAATTCATCGCAATTCATCGCAATTCATCGTAAGGATCGACACAATTCTTGACATCTTACGTATCTTAGAATAAAATGATAGGTAATTTCTATGTTTTTACATATTTTCTTTATAGATTTTATGATTGGAGGTCCACGACCATGAAAACAAT
Source organism: uncultured Blautia sp. (assembly GCA_934409175.1). Lineage (GTDB taxonomy): Bacteria > Bacillota > Clostridia > Lachnospirales > Lachnospiraceae > Blautia_A. The sequence goes on along the minus strand of CAKRVX010000096.1, from coordinate 932 downwards.
TACCGGACATACCGGTCTTACTGCACTTCTTGGCAGCCCGGTAGCACACAGCATATCTCCTTTAATGCACAATGAATCCTTCAGAATTCTGGGGCTTGATTACGTATATATGTGCTTTGATGTGAACGAAGACAATCTTCCGGCAGCAGTGGAAGGATTAAAAACCTGCGGAATCCGTGGCTTTAATCTGACTATGCCGAATAAAAATAAAATTGTAGAACTTCTGGACGAACTGTCTCCTGAGGCTCAACTTATCGGTGCAGTCAACACTGTATTGAATGATAATGGAAAACTTATCGGGTACAATACAGATGGCTATGGATTTATGCAGTCTGTCCGTGACGCAGGACATGATATAGCAGGAAAGGCTGCTACCGTTATGGGTATTGGCGGCGCGTCTATGGCTATCTGTGCCCAGTCCGCTCTTGATGGTGCCAGTGCTATTAATATTTTTGCCCGACGTACCAGCCGTTACTGGGATCGAACACAGAAGTTTTCTGAAAATCTCAGTGCCAAAACAGGATGTCAGGTATCTCTGTTTGACAATGAAGATCTTACAGCGCTGAGAAACGCCATTGATCAGAGTTATCTCCTGATCAATGCTACTTCCGTAGGTATGATTCCTGATGTTGATAACTCTATTATCAAAGATACCAGCCTGTTCCGCCCTGATCTGGTAGTGGCAGATGTGGTTTATGAACCACAGGAAACCAGGCTTTTAAGAGAAGCAAAGGCAGCAGGATGCCAGACTTTTAATGGTATGTATATGCTTCTTCACCAGGGGGCAAAAGCTTTTAAAATCTGGACAGGTCAGGATATGCCTGTGGAAGTAATTCGTGAAAAATATTTTTCTACAAAATCATGACCACCGGCTTAGCCGGTGGTTTGCACTGCCCCTATAAGGGGCTCATCCCTGCTTGCGCCCGGAAGGC
>CAKRVX010000095.1 GCA_934409175.1 uncultured Blautia sp. | reverse complement strand
TGTTTTCTGCATTCAATCACCTGCCGCTTTCTAAAATATTTTTTCCCATTATAGCAGAAACTTATGTCAGACGCAACACAGGAGAAGGGGTTTTATTTCCTTCTCCTGTGAACAATGTTACTGTTCTTTTTGCAAAACAACAGCTATTTTTTATTTTTCATCTGATACTTCAATAGGATCTGATTCAAAAATGAATTTTACATTTCCGTCCATATTGGAAGATTTATCTGTAAATGTCGTATACAGAACATCATCTGACTGAATTGCTTCAAAACGATCAAGGATTTCCTGAAGGTCTTTATTCACTACATCATCCAGTTTCTTGATGCCTTCTTTATAGAATTTCTGCTGTCCTTTACTTAATTCTTTTGCACCGTCATTAAGCTGTTTAATTCCATCTTTTACCTGATTGCTTCCATCTGAAAGCTGCTTGGTTCCACTGGAAAGGGTCTTAGTACCAGATACAAGACTGCTTGTACCACTCTTCAAACTCTTGGTTCCTGATGCAAGTGAATCTGTTCCTGATGCAAGTGTTTTCGCGCCAGATGCAAGCTGTGATGCTCCACTGTTTAAAGTAGAGCTGTTTGCAGAAAGCTGTGATGCTCCACTGTAAAGCGCTCCACTGTTTGAAGACAATGTATCTACACCGCTTGTAAGCTGTCCGGTTGCCTTGCTGATCTGTGACATTCCACTGGTCAGGCTCTTCTTTGCACTTTTAAGGGTTTTTGCGCCCTGAAGCAGAGCATTGGCATTGGCATTTTTCTTTCCCTGAAGCTGTGTAATACCGTCAGATACGTTTTTACCTGCTGTCTGCAGATCACTGGCTCCTTTAAGCAGATCTTCTGTACTTGCTTTTGCAAGTTTCTGATAACCACCCTGAAGATTTGTATTTGCAGATGTCAACTGCTGGGATCCGGCCTGAAGCTGTTCTATACCTTTTAATATTACCGGAAGTTTTTCGTTCAGCTCTGTAAACAGATCACTCAGCCCTGAAACGCCCTTGGCAATTTCCTGACCTGTTTCTGACAGCTTATCACCATTTGTAGTCAATGCAGTATCGTTTGCAGTCAGTTCTTTTGCTCCTGAATCAATCTGATCTACCACTGTTTTTACTGTTTCCATGCCCTGATTTAATGCTGTCAGTTCCTGCTGAAGCTGTTCCAGACTGCCGTCTACAGAAGCAGACTGTGAATCCGCTGTATCTGCTGCTTTTTCTGCTGCGCCTTTTAAACTGTCTGCCACAGCCTGCAATTCAGAAGTATCTGCTGCTGATGCTGTAATTGTGGAAGTGTCAATAGAAGATGCACTTTCTTCCGCAGACTGTACTGCTCCGAGAGCACCACTTACTGCTGCCTCCACAGCAGCTGCTGTTTCGTCATCCATATTGCTGTAATCAATATTGCTCAGTGCTGCTTCTGCTACTTCCAGATTACTGTTTACAGATGCTACTCCGGATTCTACAGAAGAAGCATCTACAGATACATCTGCAGAATCACTGATCCAGGATTCGATAGCTTCTGCCTGACTGTTCATAGTATCTGCACTGCTGTTCAGCTGATCAGAAAGTGCCTGTGTACTTTCTTTTATATTTTTTACACTTTCTGTTTCTGTCTGGCCCATCTGTTCCAGCTGACTCTGAAGCTTGCTTAAATTATCTGCCAGCTTTTCTACATTCTGGATATATGCTTTTACATTCTCCGTATAACTTGTAACACCATTGGTATACTGTGTTATATTTTTATCAATATCTTTTAATGTAGACGGTTCAATCTTTTTGGCAAGTGCTGTCATCTGATCTACTGCACTCTGAATTCCATCCACCTCAGTCTGAATTCCAGGAACCATCTGTCCCATACCCTCTACCAGACTTTTAATACCACCAACATACTGGCTGACACCGGAAGCCAGCTGATTTGCACCAGCAATATACTGGCTCATTCCATCTGTCAGAGTAGTAGCTCCATTTACATAATCCTGCACACCACCTGCCAGCTGATTTCCACCTGCCACATATGCATTGACGCCATCACTTAATGTTTTCATTCCGGCTTCATACTCTGCCATTTTTGCATCCAAAGTATCTACGCCCTGCGTATACTGCTGAATTCCTGCCGAAAGTGTGTCTGCTCCTGAAGTATAAGAATGTACACCACTGTTTAAAGACTTAGCTCCTGTGCTTAAAGTTTTTGCTCCACTGTCTAACTGCTTTGCTCCGTCGTCCAGCGTCTTCGCTCCATCGTCCAGCGTCTTCGCTCCATCTGTCAGTTCGCTGACACCTGAACTCAGGCTGCTGATTCCATCGGAAAATTCTTTATATTTATCATTCAAGGTATTTGTTCCTTTATAAAGATCCTTTGATCCATCAACCAGCTTTACTGCTGCATCCGTCAAATCTTTCATAGAATCCTTGAGGTCATCCAGACCGTCAATATTATCCAGATCAATATTATCCAGGAGATCGGTCAGCGCTACTGTAAATGCAGAACTCATCTCACAATCCGTAACATCTGCTTCCATTGTAAATCCATCTGGAATATCCACTTCTTCTGCAATATCGGATGACAGATCCAGACTTTCCTTCATTCCAGGCATTCCCAATCCTACTACAATATTTCTGCTTCCGTCGGAAATTACTTTTCCATTATCAACAGTTACATTGGAAAAATTGTCTGTGGGAAGAATCATTCCTGTTACCATCACAAACGGAGAATAAATTTCTGTATTTTTTCCATTTACTTTTTTAGTTGTTTTTGCTGTATTAGCATAGGAAACTTTCATTTTCAGATGACCGGTTTTTCCGGCAAGTTCATCCGGTGAGATTTCCTTTCTATCAAGATAATATTTAATGCTTACAGATACTGGAAGTTCTTTGTCAGTTTTTCCCTGGTAATAAATATCTTTTCCATCTGTATTCCAGGTAAGAACATCTCCGTCCTGGGTAAATGTTTCATCACCTTTCACATTTTTTATATCTTTCAGATCTGAAGCATCTGTTAATTCAGATGCAGAACTGTCTCCTGAATTTTTCAGCCAGTCAGATACTGTAACATCTGTTACTTCTCCATCAGCTGTTGTATTTACATATACTGTTTCTTCTTTCTGAACACTGTTTCCCGTCTGTGCTGCTGCCATTACGGTTCCGGCCCCAAGAACTACAGCCATACCTGCTGCAAGTGACGCTGCAGCTGCTTTTTTTCTATTTCTGTTCATAATAGATTACTCCTTTTATATTCTAATCTTTACAATGAGCTTCTTTTTAATTTTTTATTTTTTCGGCTCTTCTGCCTGTTTCTTTTTTGCAAATCCGATCGATGTATGGCAGATAAGCGGATCAAATATCATAAACATTGCCGGCAGGATCAGCAGTACGACCAATGTACTGATAACTGCACCTCGTGAAAGCAGGTTCGTAATACTTCCGATCATATCAACCTGTGTATAAAGACCAACGCCGAAAGTTGCTGCGAAGAAACTACATCCGCTGATGATAATAGATTTCATGGAAGTCTTATGTGCAATAGCAATGGCTTCTTTCTTATTCTTTCCAAGCCCTCGTTCTTTCTGATATCTGCTGGTCATCAAAATCGCATAGTCAACAGTTGCACCAAGCTGGATGCATCCAATAACAATACTTGCTACGAATACCACTTCTTTTCCCTGATAATACGGAACAGACATATTGACAAAGATTGCAAATTCAATAACTGCAACCAGAATAAACGGAAGCGAAATTGACTTGAATACAATCATAATAATGACAAAAATTGCCAGGATTGAGATTGTATTTACAGTCTTTAAATCCACATCTGTAACATCCTGAAGGTCTTTTGTCAGAGGTGCTTCTCCAATAACCATGGATTCCGGACTGTAGCCTTTTACAATCTTCTGTATCTCATCGATCTGGTTATTTACTTCATCTGTTGCTGTCTTATATTCAGAACAGATAAATTCCATCTCATATTCATCACTCTCAAGCATCTTTTTCAGATCACTCGGGATCATAGTATCCGGGAATGCAGCACCTACAAAGGAATCCATTCCAAGTGCCCATTTTACACCATCCACATCCTTGATCTGATCCAGCATTTCTGTTTTCTCTTTGGATGTCAGGCCCTTCTTTAATAATACCATATGAACATTATTCATATTGAAGGTTTCCTGCAGCTTCGCATTTGCCACATTACTGTCCAATGTGGAAGGAAGTGACTTGTCAATGTTGTAGTAATTCTTTAAATTGTTATTTCCGTGGATTGCCGGGAACAGCATTACCAGGAATATGATCAGCCACAGCTTATAATGCTTTGTAATAAAAGCAGATGCTTTGTCAAAGCTTGGCAGCAGGGGTTTATGTGTTGTCTTTTCGATTGCCTTATCAAAAGTAAGTACCAGTGCCGGAAGCAGTGTAACGCAACATATAACACCAATCACAACACCTTTCGCCATAACGATACCCATATCTCGTCCAAGTGCAAATGTCATAAAGCACAATGCGATAAATCCGGCAACTGTAGTGATAGAACTTCCGATAACGGATTTGAAAGTAGCACTTATGGCATGTGCCATGGCCCTCTCTTTGTCCCCCTCAAATCGTTTCTTATTTTCTTCGTAACTGTTCAGCAAGAAGATGGAATAGTCCATGGTAACCCCTAACTGAAGAACCGCCGTCAGAGCCTGCGTGATATAAGAAATCTGTCCCAGGAAAATATTACTTCCCAGATTATATAAAACTGCTACACCAATGCAGAGGAGAAACAGTACCGGAACTACCAGAGAATCCATAGCAAGAAGCAGAACTACCAGAGACAGACAGGATGCAATCACAACATATATCGGCATCTCCTTCAATGCAATCTGCTTGATATCTGTGACAATACCGGTCATTCCACTGACAAAGCAGTCTTTGGAAGTAATCTTACGAATCTGTGTTACTGCCTCCATAGATGTTTCTGAAGATGTTGTATTATCAAATAACGCAATCATCATCGTTGCATTTCCATTAAAAAATGCTTCTCTTAAATCCTTGGGGAGCATTTCCACGGGAACTGAAACATCCAGGACGCTGTCATACCATAATACCTTTTTTACATGATCCACTGCCTCTATTTTTTCCTTCAAAGCAGCTACATCCTTTAATTCCATATCCTCCACGACTATCATGGAGAATGCTCCCATTCCAAACTGATCTACCATAATGTCCTGGCCTTTTACAGTCTCCAGAGTATCGGGCAGATAGCTCAATACATCATAATTGATTTTGGTTGCAGCCATACCAAGATAAGACGGAATCAGTAATGCGATTCCAATAATAATGATCAGTATTCTGTGCTTTGCAATCCACTTGCCTACCTTAACCATTTTATTCTCCTTCTCCTTTTATTTTCTTATTGATACTGTTTAATCATTCTATGACCAACAGTCATTTTTTATCTCATGAAATGTTATATAACAAAAAAAAAAGATAGTCAATAAACATTCCATGCCATTTGTCCAAAAACGTTGATTGACTTTTGGTCATTTCCGGGTAAAATAAGAATCAGAGTAAGTAAAACCAGGAGGGTTTTATTATGAGTAAATTAGAGGTAAATAAAAAAAAGAAAAAAGAAGCACTGTTTCACACAGCTTTTGAATTGTTCACTACAAAAGGGATTACAAAAACAACAATCTCCGACATTGCCGGTCAGGCAGGTGTTGCAAAGGGGACTTTTTATCTTTATTTTAAGGATAAATATGATATTCGAAACAAACTGGTTTCTCACAAAACAGGAGAACTGTTTTTTCATGCCCATGAAGCCTTGCAGGAAACCGATCTTAGTGTTTTTGAAGACCAGGTGCATTTTATTGTAGATCATATTCTGACAGAACTTGAGCAGAACCGTACCCTCCTTACATTCATTTCCAAAAATCTTTCCTGGGGTATTTTTAAGGGAGCTTTCGAAGAAAAAATGCCTGATGAAGATTATCATTTTTACCAGTCTTATCTTGATATGCTTTCTCAGGGCAAGACCACATACAAAAATCCGGAACTTCTGCTTTTTACTATTATTGAGCTGGTAGGTTCCTCCTGTTACAGTTGTATCCTTTATCAACAGCCAGTTCCTATGGAAACCTACCGTCCTTACCTGCATAATGCTATTACTGCCATTATGAAAACATTTGAAGAAGTGCCCTGAAACGCCCATGCAGCAACATGACAGCTGAAGTCATGTTGCTGCATTTTCATATAAAGTTCTTATAATTCAATTGTCTCCAGATCATCCGGTATCAAAAGATTTCCATTATAATAAGGTTTTCCTTCTTTTATATAAAGTTCCTTACGCCTGCTGATATTTTTGTCCTCCGTATGATAAAGAAGCAGATTTTCTGCCCCCAGTTTCTGTGCCAGTTCACAGGCATCCTTTACTGTGGAATGATGTTTCTCATAAGGTTTGAATTTATCAGCCTGGGAATACAGACAAAATGCTTCATGCAGAAGCCATGTACTGTTTTGCGCATATTTCTCTTCGCACTCATTATAAGGCTCATCTCCACAACAGGTCAGCTTTTTGCCTTTTGCATATTCCATACAGAAGCCGTACTGCTTTGCCTTGGTGGATTTAATATCAAAAAAAGTTACCTTATGACCAAGAATCATCTTTTCCTCTCCATTCTGCACTTCCGTCAGATGGACCTTTTTGCCTATATAAGCTGTTTCTTTCGGTGCGAGCAACATTTCTGACATCTGTTTCAGAAGTGAAATCACTTCATCATGTCCGTAAATAGTTACTTCTTTATCAAATTGTCCTCTCGCCATTCCCTGGCAATACATTCTCAACATCCAGATAATACCCAGAAGATGATCAATATGCTTATGCGTAACAAAAATCGTACTGATGTCTTTCCAGCTGATACCTGTATCCTCCAGTTGTTTCAGAATCGTACTTCCACCGCCTCCGTCAACCAGAAAATAATCCCTGTTTTCCTCTAACGCAAAACATGTATTATAACATCTGGTTACTTTCGCATTTCCTGTTCCAAGTATTATAAGCTTCATCTGCAGCATCCTCCTATGTGCTTTTTCTGATATTTTTCCTGATGATTCCAAAGTATAACATATTTTTCTCAGTAAAAAAACTATTCTGTTTCGCAGGCTCCGCTTCTGTTATTTTTCATTGCAGCCACATTCTTTACAGGATGCCATGCATGGATTATCAAAAGAAGGGTTAAATGCATAAAAATTCTTTGCATCCAGTTCCTCCTGTATGGATCTGAGTGCTTCACCAAACCTTTGGAAATGCACTACTTCTCTTGCTCTTAAAAATCTGATTGGATCAGCAATTTCAGGTATATCGCGCACAACTCGTAGAATATTATCATAAGTCGCCCTGGCTTTCTGCTCTGCAGCCAGATTTTCAAACAGATCTGTGATAGGATCTCCTTTACTCTGGAACTGACACGCATTAAAAGGAACTCCGCCCGCCGCCTGAGGCCACACTCCCACTGTATGATCAATATAATAAGGACCAAATCCGGATTTTTCAATTTCCTCCATGGACAGATCTCTGGTCAGCTGGTGAACAATGGTAGATACCATTTCCAGGTGGGCGAGTTCTTCAGTACCAATATCATTTAAAACAGCCATAGCCATTCGGTTCGGCATGGTAAACCGTTGTGACAGATAGCGAAGGGAAGCACCAATCTCGCCGTCCGGGCCACCGTAC
>CAKRVX010000094.1 GCA_934409175.1 uncultured Blautia sp. | reverse complement strand
TCTTTCCAGCTTACCTGCTTGTCAAAGGCTCCGAACGCCATTACCATATTGTTTCCGGTAAAAAGTTCGCCGCCTACAAAGCTGATCAGAAGAACCGCAATGGAGAACACTAAAGCTCCCAGGAATTTTCCCCACTCCGGCATGGTCTTGGAAAAGACATTTCCAACTACATTACTGTAGATCATGGCCATATCAATAAAGAAGCCTGCCATGATCGCGCGGATAAAGTACTTGAAAAAGTTAGTGTTTACCAGGTTACTCTTGGCTTTCGCCGCATTTGACACTTTCTGTACATCTTCGTAATTCATAACTACACCTCCGCAATGTATTTTATTGAGAACATTATATCATTTTGATAACTGTTTAACAACCGAAATCGTCAAACAATTTCAAAATTATTTATACAGATTTGTAATTATGCACAATTATATCCGAAGATTTTCAGTTTATCTTCATTAACTTTGTATTTATCTACCCAATTTCTAATTACTCAAAAACAACTGCTTTATCCTGTGGTTCTGTCACATATCCGATGATACCACCACAGATATCCATACCTGAAAGTTCTTCCACAAGAGTATCCGCTTCTTCCGACGGTACTGCAAGCAGAAGTCCACCGGATGTCTGCGGGTCAAATACCAGATCCTCCATCCAGAGTTCTTTGATCTCACTTCGTACTTCACTACCTGCGAAATCACGGTTTCTGTATGCACCTTCAGGAATCAGGCCCATCTGTGCATATTCTTCTACGCCTTCAATAATTGGAAGTTTCTCCGACTGAATTACCAGTGTCTTATGGCTGCCTCTCGCCATTTCCAGACTGTGTCCTGCAAGGCTGAAGCCGGTTACATCTGTACAGCTGTGGATCGTATATCTGGATGCGATCTCTGCTGCATATTTGTTCAGCTTCGCCATGACCTTCTGAACTCTTTCGATTTCTTCCTGAGATGCCATTTCTGCCTTGATGGCAGTGTTGAGGATTCCGCATCCCAATGGTTTGGTAAGAATAAGGATATCGCCTGCTTCAGCACCATAGTTTTTCCACATTTTATCCGGATGTACGAAGCCCGTCACGCAAAGACCGTATTTCGGTTCTTTGTCATTGATGGTATGTCCGCCTGCAAGGACTGCCCCTGCTTCCATCACCTTGTCTGCACCACCGCGCAGGATCTGTTCCAGCACTTCCGGACCGAGGCAGTTCGGAAATGCTACCACATTCAATGCCAGCTTCGGAACACCACCCATTGCGTAGACGTCACTCAATGCATTGGCCGCTGCGATCTGTCCGTACATGTACGGATCATCTACTACCGGTGGAAAGAAATCTACAGTGTGGATCATTGCCAGTTCATCGCTGATCTTGTATACTGCTGCATCATCTGATGTCTCCGGGCCTACCAAAAGCATCGGGTCTGTAAATTTCGGAAGTTTGCCTACTACCTGTGCCAGAACTTTCGGACCAATCTTTGCGCCACATCCGGCTGCGCTGGCGAGCTGTGTGAGACGTACTTTATTTTTATCTGTTTTGTTTCCCATAAGTTTATTCACTCCGGTTAAATTTTATACTTAAAATTAATTGTATCATGGATTCTTACATACGTCAAAACACCGAAGTTATATTACATATTGGATAATACAATAAATCCAGGGGATTTATATTAAAATCCGATAAATCTTTTCATATTCCAGATCCTGTTCTTTCATATAAGAAGCAGTTTCTTCTTCCCCCTGTCCCACGCATTTCCATGCAAGACCACAGGAAGCGGAAATCTCTCTGGGTACAGGGATCAGTCTGCCTGCAAATTCCGTTTTCTTACATTCCCTCTCCATGGCAATTGCCTGAGTGGTAGTTCCAAACGTTACTACTGTTGTCAAAACTTTTTCTTTCATGATCAATTATATCCTCATAATAAAGAGGTGCCGTCTCCGACACCTCTTTCGTTACTTTTCTATAAATTATTTCGCCTGGATATATCCTTTTGCTTTTAAGGTTTCAGCACAGAGAACTGCTCCGCCTGCTGCACCTCTTACTGTATTGTGGGAAAGTCCTACGAATTTCCAGTCATATACTGTGTCTTTACGAAGACGTCCTACAGATACGCCCATGCCGTGTTCAAAGTTTACATCCTCTGTAACCTGTGGACGGTTGTCCTCTTCTAAGTACTGAATGAACTGCTTCGGAGCACTTGGAAGTTCTAATTCCTGCGGAAGTCCTTTGAACTCCACTAATGCTTTGATGAGCTGTTCCTTAGTCGGGTTCTTGCGGAATTTAACGAATACAGCTGCTGTATGTCCGTTCAGTACCGGTACACGGATACACTGGCATGTGATGACTGGTTCTGTAGCAGGTTTGATCACACCGTCTTCTACTTTACCCCAGATTCTTAACGGCTCTTTCTCACTCTTCTCTTCCTCGCCGCCAATATATGGAATGATGTTTCCAACCATTTCCGGCCAGTCTTTGAACGTTTTACCTGCTCCAGAGATTGCCTGATATGTTGTAGCAACTACTTCATATGGCTCGAACTCCTTCCATGCAGTTAATACAGGAGCATAGCTCTGGATAGAGCAGTTTGGTTTAACAGCGATGAATCCGCGTGTTGTTCCAAGACGTTTCTTCTGGGATTCGATTACATCGAAGTGTTCCGGATTGATTTCCGGCACTACCATAGGAACATCCGGTGTCCATCTGTGAGCACTGTTGTTGGAAACAACCGGTGTTTCAGTTTTCGCATATTCTTCTTCAATCTTCTTGATCTCTTCTTTTGACATATCTACAGCAGAGAATACGAAGTCAACTGTGGAAGCGACTTTCTCTACTTCATTTACGTTCATTACGATAAGCTTCTTAACAGCTTCCGGCATTGGAGTGTCCATTTTCCATCTTCCGCCTACTGCTTCTTCGTATGTTTTTCCCGCACTTCTTGGACTTGCAGCTACAGTTACAACTTCAAACCATGGATGATTCTCAAGCAGAGAGATGAATCTCTGACCTACCATACCTGTAGCACCTAAAATACCGACTCTAAGCTTTTCACTCATAATATCTTTCTCCTCTTTATCTCTACCCGCGTTTCTACCCTTGCGCGGACATTTTTGTCCAGGTGTCCTTATATTACGTACATCTGTCTTTCTTGTACATACTATACCAAACTAAAGTAAAATGCAAGTATTTTTTTAATTTTCTTCCAGATATTTTTTGTTTTCAGCAATGACTTTCTCCATCACATCCGGTCCCGGTGCGCCGATGGTCATACGTTTCTCTACGCAGGTGCGCATGCTGATGGCTTCGTAAATATCATTCTCGAATACAGGGCTGATGGCTTTGTATTCTTCGAGTGGAAGCTCATCCAGAGAGATTCCCTTGTCAATGCAGGTAAGTACCAGACGGCCTACGATGCCATGTGCATCACGGAAAGGTACGCCATGATTTACCAGATAGTCAGCTGCATCTGTAGCGTTGGTAAAGCCGTTCTTTGCACTTGCTTCCATATTCTGTTTATTGAACTGCATAGTAGAGATCATGCCTGTGAAGAGGGCAAGGCATCCTTTTACAGTGTCAATTGCGTCAAATGTGAGTTCTTTGTCTTCCTGCATATCTTTGTTGTATGCAAGCGGGATTCCTTTCATGATTGTAAGGATAGATGTTAAGGCTCCGTATACACGGCCTGTTTTTCCTCTTACAAGTTCTGCGATATCCGGGTTCTTCTTCTGCGGCATGATACTGCTGCCTGTGCTGTAAGCATCATCGATTTCCACGAAACGGTATTCATTGGAATTCCACATAATGATCTCTTCGCAGAAACGGCTCATATGCATCATAATTGTGGAAAATGCAGACAGAAGTTCGATCACGTAGTCTCTGTCTGATACGGAATCCATGCTGTTTCTGGTAGGTCCATCGAATCCCAGAAGCTGTGCTGTGTATTCTCTGTCCAGAGGATAAGTAGTTCCTGCCAGTGCACCTGCACCCAGAGGACAGGTATTCATTCTTTTACGAATGTCTGCCAGTCTGCTTCTGTCACGTACAAACATTTCAAAATATGCGCCTACATGATGTGCCAGTGTTACTGGCTGTGCTTTCTGAAGATGGGTAAATCCCGGCATATAAGTATGGATATTTTCCTCCATGATCTTCTGGAGTGCTTCGAGAAGTTTCTTTACCAGTTCGTCTGTCTCGTCGATTTCATCTCTTACATAAAGCTTCATGTCAAGAGCTACCTGATCGTTACGGCTTCTTCCTGTGTGAAGCTTCTTGCCTGCGTCACCGATTCTGTCGATAAGGTTTGCTTCTACAAAGCTGTGGATATCTTCATATTCAGATGTGATTTCAAGTTTGCCGGATTTTACATCTGCAAGGATTCCGTCAAGTCCTGCTTCGATCTGATCTTTTTCTTCCTGTGTCAGGATTCCCTGCTTGGCAAGCATTGCTACGTGTGCTTTGCTGCCTCTGATATCCTGCTCGTAGAATTTCTGGTCGAAGGAGATTGATGCGTTAAAATTATATACAAGTTTGTCTGTTTCTTTGGTGAAGCGTCCGCCCCAAAGCTGTGCCATAATTATTTCCTCGTTTCTTCTTATTTATTGTATTTGCTTTTATGTGTTAGTGTAACATATTTTTTTTCGATTGCAAAGTATTTACTTTTGATTCCTGGAATATACACACCCACAGTAATTCTGACGGTAGAGATCATATTCGTGCGAAAGTTCTATGGAACGTTTGTATCCGTTCTTTTTTTTGAAATCAGAAGGCAGATGTTTCACATGATAAATTTCTGCCAGCTCTTCCCCGATCTCATTGATCTTCACTGCATTTTTCAACGGACTGATAGACAGTGTTGTGGTAAAATAGTCAAATCCACCCTCTTCTGCCATTCTGGCAGCTTCCTCCATTCGCAGGCGATAGCATTTAAAACATCTCTCACCGCCTTCCGGCACCCCTTCAAGTCCTTTTGCCATCTGGAAAAATTCCTGGGGATCATAGTGACCTTCCACCAGTTTTACAGGCTGAACGAATTCCATAGAATTTACCAGGCGGGTAATTTCCTTTACACGCTTCTGGTATTCTTCTTCCGGGAAAATATTGGGATTATAATAAAACACCGTAATCGCAAAATATTTCGACAGATATTCCAGTACATAACTGCTGCAAGGTGCACAGCAGCTATGCAGGAACAACGTTGGAACTTTATCTTCTTTCTGTATCTGGTCGATCAGTTTATCCAGTTCTTTCTGGTAATTTCTCGCATTCAATATTTTCGTCTCCTTTTATGTTTTTTCTTTATTTTATCTCAGACAATTACAAATTTTTCTCTCTCTTGACATCCTTATCTATTACTGCTATATATAAGACAGAGGAAAACCTGGTGCGACAAGCATCAGGTTTTATAATGGATGAGGATAAAAAAATGAATACAACTACAGATCTCGGAAAGACTCCGATCAAACGTCTCGTTCTGCATCTGGCATTACCTTCCATGGCAGCTCAGTTTGTGAACGTTCTTTACAGTATTATTGACCGCATGTATATCGGTCATATTGCAGATGACGGTGCACTGGCTCTGGCAGGTGCCGGCGTATGTGGTCCTGTGGTAACACTGCTGACTTCTTTTGGCACACTGGTAGGCATTGGCGGATCCATAACCATGGGCATCCGTCTTGGTGAAAAAAATGAAAAAAAAGCCCGCCAGGTACTGGCAAATTCTTTTCTTATGTTATGCATCTTTTCCCTGTTTCTCACAGTAAGTTTCCTTCTTCTGAAGGATCAGCTTCTGATGTTGTTCGGGGCAAGCAGCGTAACTTTTCCCTATGCCGATACTTATCTGACAATTTATACGGCAGGTACCTTTTTTGCACTAATGGCTACAGGACTTAATTATTTTATCAACTGCCAGGGCTTCCCTCTGATTGGAATGGTCACTGTTTTTATCGGTGCCATTGCGAACATTATCCTTGATCCGGTATTTATCTTCGGACTCCAGATGGGGATTGCTGGTGCCGCCATTGCAACAGTCATTTCACAGTTTCTCTCCTGCGCATTCGCCATGTTCTTTCTTTTTGGTAAGAATCCGGGAAAAAAGGTTCCTGTGAAGATTTCCTTCGGACACTACAGTGTTTCGGTAATAAAGCACATCCTTGCCCTGGGATTTTCTCCATTTCTGATTCTTGCCACAGACAGTCTGATTTTAATCATCATGAATGCCGTACTTCAGAAATACGGCGGCGTCAGACAGGGAGACATGTTTATCACCTGTGTCACCATCGCCCAAAGCTATATGCAGCTGATCACCTCCCCTATGATTGGAATCAGCGGCGGTACACAGGCCATTTTAAGCTATAATTATGGTGCCAAAAATATCAAGCGTGTAAAATCTGCTGAGAAAAACATACTTGGGGTAATGCTTATTTTTACCACACTGATGTTTCTTCTCTCCAGGATCGTCCCACAATTCTTTGTACATCTTTTTACCAATGATCCGGCTTACATGACCTTTTCTGTATGGGCTATCCATACTTATACATTAATGATCATTCCTCTGAGTTTTCAGTATGTTTTCGTAGATGGGCTTACTGCTCTGGAGCGTCCCATGACAGGGCTGGCACTATCTGTTTTTCGAAAAAGCCTGTTCGTGCTCAGTGCCATGATCCTTCCATATTTTTTCGGGGCACAGAGTGCATTCTATGCAGAACCGGTATGCGATGGCATCAGCTCTGTAATATCTACTATTACTTTCTTAACAATTATCGAATCCCATCTGCAGAAACGACTCCATGCTGCCGTTTCTTAGACGGCCTTTCTCCAATGCGCTCCCCCATCTTTACGATGGTCTCATATCCCTCTTCTGTATTCTCCAGCAGATCATGATCCAGACGGACTTTGCCATGCTGCAGAAGAAGGATAATCGTGGAGCCTCCAAATTCAAACTTTCCTTTTTCCTGTCCTTTCTTTACCAGGCAGGTTTCCCGATGAAGGTTGGTAATCTTTCCAACCATCATTGCGCCTACTTCCATCATAAGGACTGTTCCAAATTCCTTTGTTTTCAGCAATGTATATTCTCTTGCATTTTCCCGGTAAATGGGAAATACATCATTAGCTGCAGGATTTACCGTATGATAAACTCCCGGCAATATCACATTTACAGATTTTTCTCCATCTGCCACATAACAGTAGTGGTGATAATCATCCACTGTCAGCCTGAAGATCAGGGCATATCCGCCCAGATATCTGTTTGCCAGTTTCTTATTTCCCAGAAGTTGTTCTGCTGTATACTCCGTATCTTTGATGAAAAATCTGGAATCTTCACCGATCCTGTACACAGATAGCTTTCCATCACAGGGACTGATCAGAATATTCTCTCTTTCATCTATCGGTCGCTCTTCAGGCCGGATCTTTCTGGTAAAAAAATCATTCCAGGAAGAAAATTTATGCTTTTCATAAATATTGAGATCAATTCTGTTTTTCTTCACAAACCCCGGTATAAATCTGGCAGAAAGTCCCGTATTTAAGAGAACGCCTGCCATCTTTGAAATGAACGGTCTTATCAGGATTCTCAGACAGAACCTCCCACCCCGGTCATTGTAGAGATGACGTAAAAATTTATCCTGCTCATTTTCCTCTACTGTCACATTTCCTTTTCTGTCAATATATTTCATCCGTATATCCCCCATTTTTATCCCTAAAAAATCATGACCACCGGCTTAGCCGGTGGTTTGCACTGCCCCTATAAGGGGCTCATCCCTGCTTGCGCCCGGAAGG
>CAKRVX010000093.1 GCA_934409175.1 uncultured Blautia sp. | reverse complement strand
AGATATGACATTTGTCATGAAAATACAATGACATTGTGCACTTGGATGAAGCTGAAGATTCGCATATAATATAAGTTATAGAAAATGCTTCATGGGGACATATTTATGAAAAAGTGAAGAGCAGATCAAAGGAGGGAGAACATGTCACAGAATATTGTTCATATAGAGAATCTGGTAAAGAGATACGGAGAATTGACAGCATTGAACTATCTGAACCTGGATATCAGAGAAGGAGAAATTTTTGGTCTGCTGGGACCTAACGGCTCAGGAAAGACCACAGCCATAAACTGTATGTTGTCACTTCTGAAATACGAGAAAGGTCAGATTGAAATATTCGGAGAGCCTATGAGACCGGATAATTATCAGGTAAAAAAGCAGATAGGAATCGTGCTCCAGAATGTTGCTGTATTTGATGAGCTGACAGTACAGGAAAATATTGATTATTTCTGTGGTTTGTACATAGGAGATAAGAAAAAAAGAAAAGAACTGGTAGAAAATGCCATCCGTTTTGTGGGGCTGGAAGACTACCGGAAAATGCGGCCGAAGAAGCTTTCCGGAGGACTTTTAAGGCGTCTGAACATTGCCTGCGGAATTGCCCATAAGCCCAGACTGATCATTCTGGATGAGCCTACGGTAGCAGTAGATCCACAGAGCAGAAACAAGATCCTGGAAGGGATAAAACAATTAAATGAACAGGGCTCCACCATCATCTATACTTCACATTATATGGAAGAGGTGGAACAGATCTGTACCAGGGTCGCCATTATGGACCATGGCAGGATCATTGCATCCGGAACAAAGGATGAACTGAAACAGATGATCAAAACAGGTGAGACTATCACTATTGAAGCTGTGATTCTGGAAGAAAATAATCTTAAAGAAATCCGGGAACTGGAGCATGTTTTTGATATACAGTATAGAAATCAGATTCTGACAGTCAGGTGTACACGCGCCAGACACAATCTGATCCGAATTCTGAATTATCTTCAGAACCAGGATATTGCATTCGGAAGGGTGTTCTCAGAAATGCCGACCCTGAATGATGTATTTCTGGAGATTACAGGTAAACAGCTGAGAGATTAAAGGGGGGAGATAACATGCTTCATTTGCTGAAATATAATCTGAAGGTAAAGCTGAAAAATTTCGGAATGACTTTCTGGCCCCTTGCTTTTCCATTGATTCTGGGAACACTGTTTTATTTTGCTTTTGGAAATATTAGTGATGCGGATTTTCAGACAGTACCTGTGGCTGTGGTGGAGGAAGCACAAGCAGATCAGGTGTTCCTTATGTTTCTGGATCAGATCGAAGGAGGAGAGGATAAGCTTCTGTCTGTGGAGGAAATGACGGATGAACAGGCACGGGAGAAACTGGAGGCGAAAAAAGTTTCCGGAATTTATTATGTTGGAGCAGAACCTTCGCTGACGGTAGCATCAAGTGGAATTGAAGAGAGTATCCTTCAGTCTGTTCTGTACAGTTATGAAAATACCAGAAATACGGTGAGAAATATGTTGAAAACCCATCCGAAAGGAATCTTCGATGGACTTCAGGTTATGCTGAGACAGCAAAACAGTGTTCAGGAATTTTCATTGGGCGGCAGGACCATAGATGGAAATGTGCAGTTCTTTTATGCACTGATTGCCATGGGATGTCTCTACGGATGTTTCATAGGGGTTGGCGCAGCCATCAGACTGCAGGCAAATCTTACAGCTCTGGCAGCCAGAAGATGCGTCACTCCTACCCATAAGCTGAAGCTGGTCCTTTCAGAGCTGATTTCTTCATTTCTTCTGGGATATGTGGATGTGGTGATCCTCCTTTTGTACTTGAGATATGTACTGAAGCTGGATTTTCAGGGACAGATGGGGAGAATGCTTGTGATCTGTTTCCTGGGATCGCTGATCGGAGTTTCCATGGGAATTTTTGTGGGAAGTCTGGGAAAAATGAAAGAAGGGGCGAAGATCGGCATTATTCTGGGAATTTCCATGGTATGCAGTTTCCTGGCAGGTCTGATGAACAATACTATGAAAGATATTGTGGAAAAGCATGCACCTTTTGTAAACCGGATCAATCCGGCGGCACTGATCTCAGATGCATTTTACTGTATCAATGTGTATGATGATCAGGGGCGCTATTACAGAAGCCTGTTCACTCTGGCGGTGATGAGTCTGGTGCTGGTGACTGCATCATTTTTACTGGTACGGAGGGAACGCTATGACAGTATTTAAAGGATATATGAAAATATTAAAAAAGAATACAGGCCTGGTGGTGATGTATCTGGTGATCTTTTTTTCTGTGGCACTGGCATTGCAGGCTGCCGCAGGAAAAGAGGGCAGTGACAGTTACCAGAGCAAAAGTATTGAAATCGGGATCGTAGATGCGGACGGTCAGGCTCTGGCAGAAGGGCTTCGGGAATATCTGGGAAAAATTCATCATATCACTATTCTGAAAAATGACAGGGAAGTGCTGCAGGAGAATCTGTTCTACAGAAACGTGGAATATATTGTGCAGATTCCGGAGAATTTCACACAGTCCTGTATATTGGACGGAGAAAGTCTTAAAGTGACGAAGGTCCCGGGGTCTTATTCCTCTTACTATGTAGATCAGCAGATTAACAGTTATATCAATATGGCGAGAACTTATCTGGCAGCAGGATTTTCACCAGAAGAGACTGTCGATGCCATTAAAGATGAAAAACATACACAGGTGCAGACCATAACCGGAAGTGGAGAAAATGTTGAGATACCAGGGTATCTTTATTATTTTCGCTATCTGCCATATCTGTTTCTGGGAGTATTTTGTTATGTGACAGGATATATTCTGATGGCATTTCGCCAGGAGGATGTTCAGAGAAGAATGGAAGCTTCTGCAGTATCAGTGAAACGTCAGAGTATGGAAGGTCTGATGGCAATGGGGGTTATGGGAATTGTGTTGTGGGGAATTGGTATTGTCGGAGCAGAGCTCATGTATGGAAGGGAGTTTTTTAATTCACGGACATTGGGGTATTATTTTTTGAACAGTCTGCTTATGATGATAGTGGCATTGTCCCTTTCCTATCTGATGGGAATGTTTGTTAAAAACAGCAATATGCTCAGTGGAATGGCCAATGTGATCTCTTTGGGGATGTGCTTTTTGTGTGGGGTATTTGTACCTATGAGTGTGATGGACAAAAAAGTATTGAAAGTTTCACAGTTTCTGCCTGTATACTGGTATGAGCAGGTAAATGAACTGCTGGGTGAGTATACGGTTCTCACAGATAAAGCTGCGGAACAGATTCATATGGCAATGGGAATTGAGGGGTTGTTTATCATTGTATTTGTATGTCTGGCATTGACAGCAGCGAAGTATAAAAAGCATAAATGATCACGATATGGAGGAAAAATTAAAGATTTTACAGAAATATAACATGGATATTTTCAGAAATTGATATTAAGAGAATATAATTCTATAGCAATCCTGTGAAATTAATGCATTATTTCTCAGGATTGCTATAAACGTTATGATAAAAAAGTGAGGAATTATATCCATGAAAAAAACTCAGAAGAAACGTGAGCAGACAACGAAACCGGTATATATGATGAACAGGGAACTTTCCTGGCTGAAATTCAATGAAAGAGTTCTGAATGAAGCAGGAAATCCCAGAGTTCCACTGGCAGAAAGGCTGACTTTTGCATCTATCTATCAGTCAAATCTGGACGAATTTTACAGAGTAAGGGTTGGAACTCTGATGGATCAGATGGAAGCATCAGAGATCATCCGTGAGAATAAAACATATATGAGCAGTGAAGAGCAGGTAACTGCAATTCTGAAAGCGACCAGGGAACTGGATCAGAAAAAAGCAGCGATTTATGAGCAGCTGATGGGAGAACTGGAACCTTATGGCGTACGACTGATCAATTTTAACAGGTTATCCGCAGAAGAGGGAAAACTTCTGGAGACTTATTTTGATCAGGAGATCGCACCATATCTGTCTGCAAATATTGTAAGCAAACAGCAGCCATTTCCATTTTTGAAAAACAAAGATATTTATGCAGTAGCATCACTTATGACCAAAGGTGGAAAAACCAAAACTGCAATTATTCCATGCAGCAATAATGTATTTAAACGTCTGATTGATATTCCCACCAGAAAGGGAACTTTTATGTTGTCAGAAGAACTCATTCTTCATTTCCTGCCGAAGATGTTTAAAAATTATGAAATCAAAGAAAAATCTCTGATTCGAATTACCAGAAATGCAGATATTGATACGGAAACTATTTATGATGAAGATCTGGATTACAGGGATGCCATGGAAAATCTGATCAAACAGAGACGAAGAATGAACCCGGTAAGAATGGAGTTGTCCCGGGAACTGAACAAAAAAATGATAAGTGCTCTGTGTAAAGAACTCCATGTGGAAAAAGAATATGTATTTCTGTCCAGAGTACCGCTGGATATGTCCTTTGTATTTGGTATTCAAAGCTATCTGAAAAATGCAGGACAGGATAAACTTTTTTATCAGAGAAGAACTCCAAGAATGACTCCGTCACTGGATGATAAGAGTCTGTTGATTCCTCAGATTCTGAAAAAAGATGTTCTGTTTTCTTATCCATTTGAAAATATTAAATCTTTTATCAATCTGCTGAATGAAGCTGCAAAAGATGATACCGTTGTTTCGATTAAGATGACACTCTATCGTCTGGCGAATAAAAGCCAGATTGTGGACGCTCTTGTAGAAGCCGCAGAAAACGGAAAAGAAGTAGTGGTACTGGTTGAACTTCGTGCGAGATTTGATGAAGAAAGCAACATTGAATATTCCAGAAAACTGGAAGAAGCAGGATGCAGAGTAATCTATGGACTGAACGGATACAAAGTACATTCCAAGTTGTGTCTGATTTCCAGAAAAACAGAAAAAGGAGTATCCTATATCACACAGATTGGTACAGGAAATTATAATGAAAAGACATCTGCATTATATACAGACCTGTCACTGCTTACTGCAAACCAGAAGATTGGAAAAGAAGCAGCAGAAGTTTTTGCAGCACTTTTAAAAGGAGAGGTAGTTGAAAAATCAGATCTTCTTCTGGTAGCACCGAAGTGTCTTCAGAACAGAGTGCTGGATATGATTCAGGAAGAAATTGACCAGGTGAAACAGGGAAATAAGGGATATATTGGAATAAAGATAAATTCTCTTACGGATAAAGTCATTATCAACAAACTGGTAGAAGCATCTCAGGCAGGCGTAAAAATTGAAATGATCGTCAGAGGTATCTGCTGTCTGATACCGGAGATCAAAGGATATACCGAAAATATCAAAGTCATAAGTATTGTTGGCCGTTATCTGGAACATTCCAGAATTTATCGGTTTGGCACAAAAGACCGTGAAAAAATCTATATCGCATCAGCGGATTTTATGACCAGAAATACAGTTCGACGAGTCGAAGTGGCTGCACCGATACTGGATGAAGAATTAAAGAAACGTCTGGACTGGATGTTTGAGACAATGATGAATGATGATGAGAAGGGAAAAAGACTTACTGAAACTGGAAATTATCTGGACAGGCATCTGAATGACGTACGTCTGAATTCCCAGGAAATATTTTTTGCAATGGCCTACAGCAATGCGGAAAAAGGTTATAATTCACTCCATTCTGGACAAGAGAAAAAATAAAACCCGTTAACAATAAACAGGAGCTGTGCATCATAGATGTTTCATAACTATAATGCATTGGCTCCTGTTTTATCTGTACAGCAGGTTAAATTATTTTTTTCTTATAAGACTTTCAGATTTGCTGTATCCGACAGAACTTTGAGAGTCTCCCAGTCCAATATATTTTAATGAATTTTTATTATTCAGGCGAAGCTGATAACCAATGTGACAATTGTAACCCAAATCTATTTTGATATAATATCCGTAACTTGTTCTGATAACATCATCAATCTTACCGGTCCAGATTATATCACAAGAATATGTGGAACAGTATTTTACGGTTTTTCCAGAAAATATTACTTTATTATGAGATGCGGATTTGTCAGTAGTATACCACACGCCTTTTATTAGTTTCAGAATTTTGGATTCCTCAGCAGATGAAGGGATTTGGGATACTCTTGCACCGTCTTTTAAACGATAGATCACGGTTGTCTGGTTGGAATCTTCAGAACCGCATTCATGCCAGGAAAAGCGGAATACGAATCTTATATATCCATTTTTATTATAAGTTTCGCTACAGCCGGTTTTTACGAAGAGATTTCGGGTACGTTTATTCAGAGTGCCATTTTTCTTATATTCTTTAAACTCATTAAACAGTTCTTTTTTCAAAGGAAGTGTTTTACTATAGTATGATTTTAAAGATTTGTTGATCTTGCTGATCGCAGCACTGTTTCCCCTCAGTTGCGGGAGTTCGTAGTGATAGATGGCACAGGAATCCCTATATGTTTTTTTCTCTTGTATTTTTTTGATGGTGTATGTTGCTTTTGAGGCAGCCTGCACATTCTGAGAATTTCCCACGCCTGCTGCCAGACAGAGTGTACAGAGTGCAATTAAAAATCTGACAAACCTGTTTTTTTGTGTTTTCATTTTTAATTCTCCTTTTGGGAACGATTTGCTCAGAATATTATTTATGGGCATTTTTGTTCTTCTCTCTATTATGCGATATTAAGGGTGAATTTTCAAGGTGAATATTGACTGGATTAGATAAAAGTAATTGTAGAAACCCCAAAATTTATGCTATAATACTGAAATTAATACAAATTTACACATTTCTGAAAATAAATATCAGTATAGTTTGAAAGGAAAGAAAAATGAGTATCCGTGTAATTGCATTAGATATTGATGGTACATTGACCAATAAGAAAAAGGAGATCACACCTGAAACAAAATCTGTATTGAAAAAGGCACAGGAAAAAGGAATTCGTCTGATTCTGGCATCTGGCAGACCGGACAAAGGACTCATACAGTATGTAGAAGAACTGGAAATGGATAAATATCATGGATTATGTGTTTCCTATAATGGTGCCAGAGTGTTTGACTGTCAGACCGGGGAAGTGCTGTTTAATGAAACCATGACAGTAGAGCAGGGAAAAGCAGTGTTGGAACATATGAAAAAATTTGATGTACATCCAATGCTGTATAAGGGCGACTATATGTATGTGACAGATGTGTATGATTGTATGGTTACGGACAGAGATGAACACTTAAATATTATCCGGTATGAAGCACGTAACTGCAATTATATGCTCTGTGAGACGGATGATCTGGTTAAATTTGCAGATTGGCCTATGAATAAGATTCTGACAGCAGGAGATGACGTATATCTTCAGAAACATTTCGAAGAAATGCGTGAGCCTTTTAAAGATACCTTGAATTCTATGTTTACCGCCCCATTCTATTACGAATTTACCAAAAAAGGAATTGACAAAGCAAAAGCTCTGGACACGGTACTGACTTCGCTTGGATACAAAGCAGATGAACTGATTGCTTTTGGTGACAGTCAGAACGATGAATCCATGGTAAAATACGCTGGAGTTGGTGTAGCTATGGGAAACGCAACGGATGAACTGAAAGTAGTGGCTGATGAAATCACTCTCTCCAATGAAGAAGACGGAATCGCTGAAGCTCTGTATAAACATATTCCGGAATTATAGTGATATCTGCTTTTTCGGGCAAAACAAAAGAGCCTGAATGCCTTGATTTTAAAGGCTTTCAGGCTCTTAATGAGCAGGGGATGAGAGAATCGAACTCCCACCAAAGGTTTTGGAGACCCCTATCATACCATTTGACCAATCCCCTGTA
>CAKRVX010000092.1 GCA_934409175.1 uncultured Blautia sp. | reverse complement strand
TAGGTAAAGCACCTCCTTTATCTATTTTCCATGTTAAATTTTACTTATTAGAACATCATTTCAATTATATTCATAAAAGGCTGATTCGTCAAGTATTATTTCGGTAAAGATTTACCTCTTTTTTTCAGGCTTTGTGGATTATTATTGTGGTTTACGTAACATTATCCACAATTTGTGGATAACTTGTGGATAACTTGTGGAATACCTCTAAATCTATCCACTTTTTACTGTTTATTTTTACACATATCCAAATAAAAATGTATTATTTGCAGCTTTTCGACAGTGCATAAAATTATACACCAATTTTTGTGGATTTCAATCTTATACTGTCGTTTTATGGTAACCAAAATTATCTTATACACTCTTATCCACACTAATCCACACAAAAATTGGGGATAACTTTTTTTTCCACATTTCCATCAAATATGCATTGCTAAAATATACATTTTATTATAATATATATAAGGATATTTATGTCTTTTTTAAAGAATACGGACTGAATCTGTTAAAAAACAATTCTTAAACTTATTTATTATAGAAGTAAAACGAACCAGGAGAACCAAAAATGAACAAAGTTGTGGAAAAATGGGATGAAATCCTACAAATAGTCAAAACTGAACATGATCTCTCCGACGTTTCCTTCAATACCTGGCTGAAACCCCTCACTGTTTACCAGGTTGAAGGCAGTGTTGTAACGATTATTGTTCCATCAGAACAGGTAGGACTGAACTATATAAGTAAAAAATATAAACTTCCACTCCAGGTTACTATCAGCGAAGTAACTGGTATGGAAAAATGCGATATTAATTTCATTCTGCCGGAAGACGTACCCAAAAAACAGCCTGCCATTGCGAAAGCCCAGTCTCAGGATGCCCGCTGTGAAGAAGCACATCTGAATCCCAAATACACTTTCGACACTTTTGTAGTCGGAAGCAATAATAAATTTGCCCAGGCTGCCGCTCTTGCAGTAGCTGAATCTCCGGGGGATACCTACAATCCGCTGTTCATTTATGGTGGGGCAGGTCTGGGAAAAACTCATCTTATGCATTCAATTGCTCATTTCATTATTGATCACGATGAAAACAGCAAAGTACTTTATGTTACCAGTGAGGAATTTACAAACGAACTGATCGAAACTATTCGTAACGGAAATAACTCGGCAATGACTAAATTCCGTGAGAAATACCGAAATATTGATGTTCTTCTGGTCGATGATATTCAGTTTATTATAGGAAAGGAATCCACACAGGAAGAATTTTTCCACACTTTCAACAGTCTCCACAGTGCGAAAAAACAGATCATCATTTCCTCAGATAAACCGCCTAAAGATATGGAAATTTTGGAAGAACGTTTTCGTTCCAGATTCGAATGGGGACTTATCGCAGACATTACACTGCCTGATTATGAAACTCGAATGGCCATTCTTCATAAAAAAGAAGAAATGGATGGATACGATATTAATGAAGATGTTATTAAATATATCGCCAATAATATCAAATCCAATATTCGTGAACTGGAAGGCGCAATCAATAAGGTTATGGCTTTTGCCAAACTTGAAAAAAAAGAAGTTACACTGGAACTGGCTGAACAGGCACTGAAAGATATTATCTCTCCGGATGAAAAGAAAGTAATTACACCTGATTATATCATATCTGTAGTCGCAGAACATTTTGATGTATCTGTAGATGACCTTTCCGGAAATAAAAGAAATTCAAAAATTGTCATGCCTCGACAGGTAGCCATGTATCTCTGCAGAGAAATCATATCCACACCACTGAAATCCATCGGCAAATGTCTGGGTAACCGTGATCATACCACAATCATGCATGGCATTGATAAGATTGAACACGAAATTAAAAACGATGATAATCTTAAAAACACTATAGATACATTAAAGAAAAAAATTAATCCACAGGGATGAGGATAACCATCTGTATAACATGTGTATAATATGTTGATTGAATGTGTATAAATGTGCATAACTTTTAGGCCGAATTTTGACCTTGAAGTTGTGCACAAGTTATTCACATACTTTAACCTGGTCTGTACACGAAGTTATCCATATTCAAAAACCTCTGAAAATCAACCGTTATAAGAGTTTTTCACATATTCACATCCCCTACGGCGGCGACGACGAATTTCTTTTAATTAATACTATATAAAAAAAACACATTCATCAGAAAGGAAGTTATACACATTATGAAAATCATATGTTCCAAAAACAACTTACTCAAAAGTGTAAGTATCTCCCTTAAAGCAGTACCATCAAAAACAACAATGCCTATTCTGGAATGTATATTAATAGATGCAACAACAAACCAGATCAAATTTACTACCAATGATATGGAACTGGGAATTGAAACAATCGTAGAGGGAGTTATTGAAGAAAAAGGTATTATAGCTCTGGATGCAAAAATCTTTTATGAAATTATTCGAAGACTGCCAGATAGTAATGTTACTATTAAAACTGATG
This sequence comes from uncultured Blautia sp., assembly GCA_934409175.1. GTDB lineage: Bacteria > Bacillota > Clostridia > Lachnospirales > Lachnospiraceae > Blautia_A. Next base: position 5,650 of record CAKRVX010000092.1, on the reverse strand, counting down.
ATAAACTTACGGCCACCATTACCTGTGAAAAAGCCAAGTTTACAATTCCTGGTAAATCAGGAGAAGATTTTGCATATCTCCCAATAATTGAACGAGAAGAAAGCCTAACTATTTCCCAGTTTACTTTAAAAGAAATGATTCGTCAGACAATATTTTCAATTGCGTCTAATGAAACAAACAAATTAATGACAGGAGAATTATTTGAAATTAAAGATAATTTTCTGAAAATAGTTTCTCTGGATGGACATCGTATCGCAATCAGACGCATGGAGCTGAAGAAAGATTATTCCGACAGGAAAGTTGTTGTTCCTGGAAAGACATTAAATGAAATCAGCAAGATTCTTTCAGGAGAACTGGATGATCTGGTTAATATTTATTTTTCCAAAAATCATATTTTATTTGAATTTGATCAGACGATAGTTGTTTCCAGATTGATTGAAGGTGAATATTTCAGAATTGATCAGATGCTTTCCAGTGATTACGAAACCAAAATAAATATCAATAAAAAAGAATTCCTGGATTGTATTGACAGAGCAACACTTCTTGTAAGAGAGGGAGAAAAGAAACCTATTATTATTGAAATTACAGATAATAGTATGGAACTGAGAATTGATTCTGCAATGGGTTCTATGAATGAAAGTATTGATATTGAAAAAGAAGGTAAAGATATCCTGATAGGATTTAATCCGAGATTTTTAATTGATGCGTTGAAAGTAATCGATGATGAAACAATTAATATCTACCTCGTAAATCCAAAAGCACCATGTTTTATCAGAGATGATAATGAAAATTACACATATCTGATTCTGCCGGTAAATATCAACCAGAATCAATCAAGATAGGAGTTAAGAAGATGGAAGAAATTAAGATCAGAGATGAATTTATAAAACTGGGGCAGTTACTGAAACTTGCAGATCTGGTACAGGATGGGGTAGAAGCGAAATATGTGATCACTGACGGCCTGGTAAAGGTAAACGGAGAGATAGATGAACGTCGTGGACGTAAAGTTTATGAAGGCGATATTGTTTCCTATGATGGAAAAGAAATTAAAGTAATCAGGTGAGCGAATGTATATTGAATCCGTTCAGTTAAAAAATTTCAGAAATTATGATTCACTGGAGCTGGAATTTGATCAGGGAACCAATATTTTCTATGGTAATAATGCCCAGGGTAAAACAAACATCCTGGAATCTCTTTATTTATGTGGAACTACCAAATCTCATAAGGGAAGCAAGGATAAAGAAATCATTCATTTCGGGCAGGATGAGGCGCATATCCGGATGATGGTAAGAAGAAATGAAATGACATATAAAGTAGATATGCATCTGAGACGGAATAAGGCCAAGGGTGTAGCCATTAACGGATTGCCGATCAAAAAGGCAAGTGAGCTGTTCGGAGTTGTAAATATGGTGTTCTTTTCTCCCGAGGATTTAAATATTATAAAAAACGGACCGGGAGAGCGTCGCAGATTTCTGGATCTGGAGCTGTGTCAGCTTGATAAAATATATCTGACGGATCTGGCTTCTTATAACCATATTGTAAATCAGAGAAATAAGCTTTTGAAAGATTTATATGTAAGACCTGAACTAAAAGGAACTCTTGATATCTGGGACATGCAAATGGTGGAATATGGACGCAGGATTATAGAAAAGCGTCAGAAATTTGTAGAAGAGCTGAATCAGATTATTCAGGACATTCATAAGAGTCTTACAGGTGGAGCGGAAACTCTTGAAGTCATATATGAACCCAGTTGTACAGCAGAAGAACTTGAAAAAGTAACAGCAGAAAACCGGGATAGAGATATGCGTATGAAGATGACCTGTGCCGGTCCTCACAGAGATGATCTTTGTGTAAGGGCAAATGACATTGATATTCGCAGATATGGTTCTCAGGGACAGCAGCGCACGGCGGCACTTTCCCTGAAATTATCAGAAATATACATTGTAAAACGGAAAATAAAAGATACACCAATCCTGCTTCTGGATGATGTTCTGTCGGAGCTGGACAGTAGCAGACAGACATATCTTCTGGAGAGTATTCATGATATCCAGACTATGATCACCTGTACAGGCCTTGATGATTTTGTCAGTCATCAGTTTCAGATAAATAAGGTCTTTCAGGTAGTGCAGGGAAAGGTTTATCAGCCTTGATCAATACCTTTTGACAAGGGTATGGGCTTATGTTACACTGAGAACAATTATGGAAAGTTGGTGAATATATTGGACAAGGAAGAATTTCGGATAAAACTGGAAGAGATCAATAAACTGGTTCAGAAAAAGGACTATAAAGGTGCCATGGGGATCGTTGACAGTATAGACTGGCGTCGCGTAAAAAATGTCCGGACTCTGTGCATAGTTGGTGAGATTTATGCTGCGAATGGCAGATATGAAGATAGTAAGGAGATTTTCTTACTGGCCTACCATAAAGCATCTATTGGAAAAAACATACTTTATCGTCTTATTGAAATTTCATTAAGGATGAAGGATATTGATGAAGCTGAGGAATTTTTTGAAGAATATAAACAGGTAGCATCCAACGATAATATGCAGTATATTCTTCAGTATAAGATTGCCAGGGCAAAAGGTACTTCTTTAAATGAACAGATGAGAATCCTGGAGGAATACAAAGAACAGGAATTTACTGAGAAATGGTCCTATGAACTGGCTGCACTGTATTATAAAGCGGGCGAAAAACAGAAATGTCTGGATCTGTGTAATGAAATTATTTTGTGGTTCAGTGAGGGAAAATATGTTACGAAGGCATATGATCTGAAGCTTCGCATGGGTGAGCTGACAGGAGAGGAAAAAGCTAAATATGAAAAACAGTTTGTTCCGAAACTGCTCACTCCGGAAGAAGCGAAAGAGATGAAATTGAAAAAAACTGACGAAGAAAAGAATGAAGAAGATAATGCACAGGATAATTCAGAAGATTCAGAGGAGAATGTAGCTGAAACTCCTGCAGCAGAACGTACAATTGCCAGCATTCCAGTTACGGAACAGAATATCAGTGATATGAAAAATATCCAGGATAAAATTTCCAGAGGAATCCGCGATGTTTTTGGTGGAAAGAAAAGGGAAGAAGATACTCTTATGGAGGGAGAATCTCAGAATCTGGTAAAAGAAACCGATTCTGAAGATATTCCGGAGGAAATCATAAAAAGTGATGTAACTGAAAAAGAGCCGGAAAATGTGCCAGAGCTGGAGGCTGAGCCTAAAAAACCAGGAGAAAATCCGGTAATCCAAAAAGAGGAAGAAAAGAAGGAAACAATAGCTGATCCTGTTGATTTTTCCAAGACAATGAAGCTTCCTGAATTAAAAATTCCGGAATCCATGAAAAATATGGAAATGAGCAGTGCGCCAAAAGTTCCGGATATTACCAAAACAGATTTTAAACGGATTTCAGACGGAGAATTTAATCTGGAAGATACTATTCTGGCTGCTGCCAGTGCTCAGGGAATTGAAATTCCAAAAGAAGAAAAAGAAGAACTTCCGGAAGAAAATGAAAAGGATAAAGAAAATAAAGAGAATGAAGTAGTTCAGGAAGAAACTGAAAAAACAGATACTGAGCTTGAGGAGCCAGATTTTCTGCACATGGATACTGCAGAAGAAGATTCCTCAGAATCATCCACAGATACCACGAACAGTATTCCAATGCCGGATCTTTTGCTGGATGATGAGGATGAAAATCTTACAGAAGAAGATCTGCAGAGCGCAGAAGCCGAATTTTTGCGTGGACCTGAAGTGAAGAAGGAAGATACTGAACCGGAAGCACCTGAAAAGGCGGAAGGAACAATTCCAGAAGAACCGCAGGAGAAAGAAAATCTTACAGAAGAGGAAGAACTGGAACGTTTTATAGAATCTCTGAAACCGGAAGAAGAAAGGGATCCTCGTAACATTATTCCAAGAGAGAAGGAATTAAGTGATGAGGAAAAACAGCTGTTTACATATTTTGTAAAGGTTCCGGGAATGAAAGAACAGCTTATTGACACTTTATGTGATGTGCAGATGGCTGCAGCAGATAAAACGTCAAAGACCGGAAATATTATTGTAATGGGTGGAAGAGAGTGTGGCAAAACCAGACTGATTTCAGGACTTATTCCGGCAATCTGTAAGGAATTAAATCTGGAAGCGTCTAAAGTTGCGTATGTTTTTGCTGAACAGATTAATGGTAAAAATATATATAAAATATTTGCAAAACTTGCCGGTGGTTTCCTGGTAATTGAAAATGCAAATCAGCTGACTCCGGAAACGGTAGAAATGCTGGACAAAGCAATGGAAGTTAATACAGATGGACTTACGGTAATAATTGAAGATGAAAAAATAGGTATGCGTAAATTGATGGCGAGATTCCCGAAATTTGTGCAGAAATTTACCTCTATGATCAATATTCCTGTATTTACCAATGACGAACTGGTAAATTTTGCTAGAGTGTATACAAAAGAAAATGGATACATTATCGATCAGATGGGAATGCTGGCTTTGTATAATCTGATTGGAATTAATCAGAAAGAAGACGAACCGATGAACGTTGGCGCAGTTAAAAACCTGATAGATACAGCAATTGTGAAATCACAGGGCGGAATCCGTAAATTCCAGCGTAATATTTCCAAGAAACGTACAGATAAAGAAGGTTATATTGTTCTGTATGAAAAAGATTTCAGTAAATAAAAATTCAGATGAAAAGGAAGTAATAAGTATGGCCAGACCTTATCTGGGAGATCCTAAATGTACCATAGAGGTACTTCAGAAATATAACTTTGCATTCCAGAAAAGGTTTGGTCAGAATTTTCTGATCGATACCCATGTTCTGGAAAAAATAATTGCATCTGCAGAGATTACAAAGGATGACTTTGTGCTGGAAATTGGGCCGGGTATTGGCACTATGACACAATATCTGGCAGAGGCTGCGAGGGAAGTTGCAGCTGTTGAAATTGATAAAACGCTGATTCCAATTCTTAAGGATACGCTGAAAGATTGGGATAATGTAACAGTCATTAATGATGACATTCTGAAAGTGGATATTAGAAAACTTGCTCTGGAGAAAAATCAGGGACGTCCTATAAAGGTGGTAGCAAATTTGCCATATTACATTACTACCCCTATTATTATGGGATTATTTGAAAATCAGGTTCCCATTGAATCCATTACCATTATGGTTCAGAAAGAAGTTGCAGACAGAATGCAGGTGGGACCGGGAACCAAGGACTATGGAGCACTGTCACTGGCAGTTCAGTATTATGCTCGACCTGAAATTGTGGCAAATGTTCCGCCGAATTGTTTTATGCCGCGTCCAAAGGTAGGAAGCGCTGTAATACGTCTCGAAAGATATGAATGTCCTCCGGTTCAGGTAAAAGATGAAAAATTGATGTTCAGGCTGATACGTGCTTCTTTCAATCAGAGAAGGAAAACGCTGGTAAATGGTCTTAAAAATTCAACGGAACTTCATTTTTCCAAGGAAGAAATTGAAAATGCATTAAATATCTGTGGATTATCATTAAATGTGAGGGGAGAGGCTCTTACATTGGAGCAGTTTGCAAATTTATCAAATGCATTTGAAGTATAAAAATAACATGAAAAAAGCATCCGATGGCTGGTCGGATGCTTTTTTGTTACGTTCAAATTTATTTTTTAAAAGGAAGGAGAGTTAATTG
>CAKRVX010000091.1 GCA_934409175.1 uncultured Blautia sp. | reverse complement strand
GGTGTATGGGTCGCAGAAAAAGTCCAGGCGAATTTCAAATATGCAAGGAAACTGCACTGGAGGCAGAGTATCCTTCTGGCAGAGATTCTGATTTTGTTTGTGGTTGGTTTTATACCTGCAAAATATAATATGCTGGCAAATGCCATGGCATCTTTTGCCTGTGCAATGCAGGTCCAGTCATTCCGTAAAGTAAACGGATATTCTTATGCAAGTACCATGTGTATCGGTAATCTTAGAAGCGGTACAGCTGCCTTATCCGGATATTTCAGAGAAAGAAAACCGAAACAGCTGGAACAGGCAATGTACTATTTCGGAATCATCTTTATGTTTGCATTAGGCGCAGGCATTGGGGGAAATTTATCTATTCACTTTGGGACTCGCATGATCTGGGTATCCTGTGGATTCCTTACAGTCAGCTTTCTTCTGATGTTTGTGGAGAAATACAAAAGATTCCACGAGGAACATGAACATTAAAGAGCAACGTCACTTTTAATTGATCGTGCTTTAAATTAAGATTTTAACAAAATCCTGCAAATCACATCTATCGTTTCATTCGATACAAAAAGCTGTCCGTAAAAAGATAAATTTACGGACAGCTTTTTTAATATCATATTAATTTAATTCAATTTCTTCTAATTCTTTAGATGGAAGCTTTTCTGTAGAAGAAGCCAGATAACTCTTCAGCGCCTTGGCAGCTTTTGTATATGGTGCATTGGTTCCGGCACCGCCCATACATCCGCCAGGACATGCCATACCCTCGATCATACAACCATTTAACTTGCCAACCTTAGCCAGTGTCAGCATCTTCTTACATTCTGCAAGACTCTCTGCATGTTCGATATGTACCGGCACATCCGGATAATATTCTTTCAGACATGCTTCGATGGCACCTGCAACACCACCTGCAACTGCATATCCACGACCAGCAGCAGTAGCATCATGCAGACTCTCAGAAGCCTCTACAGCAGCAGGGTCAATTTCCTTCGCATCAAAAAGTCCCCATAATTCTTCAAACGTAATAACGAAATCAACATCACTTCTTACAGAACTGCGCATAGCTTCCAGCTTCTTGGCAGCACACGGTCCGATGAATACAACTTTGGCATTCGGATGTTCTTTCTTAATACTTCTTGCAGTGGCAACCATCGGAGTCAGTTCTCTGGAAATATTGTCGATCATTGCCGGGAACTGCTTCTTTGCAAGCATAGACCAGGATGGGCAGCAGGAGGTAAGAAGGAATGGAAGATTGCCTGTAGCAACTTCTTTTGCATAATGGTGAGCTTCGCTGATAGCACCGATATCTGCACCAAGGGCAACCTCATATACATTGGTAAAACCAAGCGCTGTCAGTGCAGCATGGAATTTACCCGGGGTTACTGCATCACCGAACTGACTGATATAAGCAGGTGCAACTTCTGCGATGATTTCGCTTCCCTCACGAAGTGCATGAGCCAGCTGAAAAATCTGAGACTTGTCAGAAATCGCTCCGAACGGACAGCTCACCATACACATACCGCAGGAAACACACTTCTTATCATCAATCTGTGCACGACCCTGTTCATCACTTCCAATCGCTTTTACACCGCAGGCACGCTCACAGGGACGCTCTTTATGGGCAATGGCATCATATGGACAGACAGACTTGCATTTCCCGCATTTAATACATTTTGACTGATCAATATGTGACTTTCCGTTTACCATGGAAATAGCGCCTTTGGGACAGGCCTGCATACATGGATGAGCTACACATCCTCTGCACATATCGCTGACCTCGTACATATTGGAAGGGCAGGCAGAACATGCAGATGGAATAACCTGCATAAGCGGCGGCTCATAATATTTCTCATCAATATTGGAAGCCTCTACTCCGGCAGTCAAATGGACTGCTTTATTTTCTGGACGGAGGGATAGTCCCATAGCCAGACGGACGCGTTCACTGGCAACTGCACGTTCACGATAGATGCTTTCACGGTATTGTGCGCGTTCCTGAACAATATTGTATGGAATTGCTTCAATATCATGAATCAGGGAGTCATCCGTAGACTGAAAGCCCAGTCTGGCAACTTCTGCAAAAATCTTTCTTCGGATCTGCTTTACGGGGGTATCAAGAGTTCTCATATTCTTTTGTTATCTCCTATATAGTTTATTTCCGCGCATTTTATCAATAAAAATATATCAAAAAACAAGGATGATGTCATGTTTTTTATTTAACACACCTGTTAAATGAATTGCACAATATTTGCATATAATTGCTTACAATGCCCTTCGGTATATTAAATATGACAAAAATATTCAGAAAAATAAAATATAGTATTGTTAAATGTGCATGTATATTGTATAATATCAGCAGCACATATATGAAAAGTGACTAAAAGAAGGCGGAGAATTAAAAACTATATTTTTAAGGAGGGAACCGAATGTTAGACCAGTCTTATTACAGAAAAACGGATGAGATTATCGAACACTACGGACGAAAAGCGGCATCACTGATTCCGATCATGCAGGATATTCAGGCTGAATACCGTTACCTGCCGGGTGAATTGCTCACCTATGTGGCGAAAGAAATCGGAGTAAAAGAGGCGAAAGCCTACAGTGTAGCCACATTCTATGAGAACTTTTCCTTTGAGCCGAAGGGAAAATATGTTATTAAAGTCTGTGATGGTACAGCCTGCCATGTAAGAAAGTCCATGCCTGTAAAAGAGGCATTAATGAAAGAGCTGGGCTTAAGTCATAAGAAACATACCACAGATGATATGCTTTTCACAGTAGAGACAGTATCCTGTCTGGGTGCATGCGGACTTGCGCCTACACTGACTGTAAATGATGAAGTACACCCTAAGATGACACCTGAGAAAGCTGTTGAACTTTTGAACGAATTGAGAGGTGAATGCGTATGAGTATTAAGAGCAGGGAAGACCTGTTAAATAAACAGGCAGAGGTAAATGAGCAGATCAAATCCTATACCTGTCGCGTTCTTGTCTGTTCAGGTACAGGATGTATCGCATCCGGTGCCCAGAAGATTTATGATGAAATGGCAAGACTCTGTGAAGGAATCGATGGTGTAACGGTTGAGATGCAGAAAGACGTACCTCATGTAGGTGTGATCAAAACAGGGTGCCAGGGCTTATGCGAACTTGGTCCTTTGATGAGAATTGAGCCTTATGATTATCAGTATGTACATGTGCAGCCGGAAGATTGTAAAGAGATTGTAGAGAGAACTGTACTGGAGGGAAAACCGGTAGAAAGATTGTTTTATCAGGATCATGACACTGTCTGTCCACATCCGGATGACATTCCATTCCTGAACCAGCAGACACGTATCGTTCTGGAAAACTGCGGTAAAATCGACGCAGAATCTATTGATGAATATATTGCAGTAGGCGGCTATCAGGCTCTTTCAAAGGTAATGGGTAGTATGACTCCTCAGGAAGTCATTGATGAAGTTACCAAATCCGGACTTCGTGGTCGCGGCGGTGCGGGATTCCCTGCAGGTAAGAAATGGTCACAGGTTGCACGTCAGGCAGAAAAGACCCGTTATGTAGTATGTAATGGTGATGAGGGTGACCCTGGTGCATTTATGGATGGCTCCGTAATGGAAGGTGACCCATATAAAATGATCGAAGGTATGACCATTGCGGCTTATGCAGTAGGCGCAGAGGACGGGTATATTTATGTTCGTGCAGAGTATCCTCTTTCCGTAAAAAGACTAAGAATGGCTATTGAACAGGCAGAAGCATATGGCCTGTTAGGTGATAATATTTTAAATTCCGGTGTAAACTTTCATTTACATATCAACAGAGGTGCCGGAGCATTCGTATGTGGTGAAGGGTCTGCCCTTACTGCATCCATTGAAGGTAATCGAGGCATGCCCCGTGTAAAACCGCCTCGTACAGTAGAGAAGGGCCTGTGGGGCAAGCCTACAGTTCTTAATAACGTAGAAACTTATGCCAATGTACCGAAGATCATCCTTGAGGGAGCTGACTGGTTCCGTACCATTGGTACAGAAGGAAGCCCTGGAACAAAAACATTTTCACTGACCGGTTCTATCGAAAATACAGGTTTGATCGAAGTTCCTATGGGAACCACACTCCGTCATATTATTTATGATATCGGCGGCGGTCTGAAGAGTGGTGCCGCATTTAAGGGTGTTCAGATTGGCGGACCATCTGGCGGATGTCTGATCCTTGACCAGCTGGATGCACCTCTTGACTTTGATTCTGTTAAGAAATTAGACGCGATCATGGGATCCGGCGGTCTGGTAGTTATGGACGAGAATACCTGTATGGTAGAAGTTGCCCGTTTCTTCATGAATTTTACACAGCGTGAGAGCTGCGGTAAATGTGTACCGTGCCGTGAAGGTACCAAACGTATGCTGGAGATCCTGGAGAGAATTGTAGAAGGAAAGGGCGAGATGTCTGATCTGGATGAACTGGAAGAACTTGCAAACATGGTTCAGAATATGGCTCTGTGCGGACTTGGAAAGAGTGCGCCTCTTCCTGTAATCAGTACTCTCAAACGCTTCCGTGATGAATATGAGGAACATATCCGCGACAAGAAATGCCGTGCAAAAGTATGTACAGCACTTCGTCAGTTCCACATTAACCCTGAATTCTGTATTGGCTGTGGCAAATGCGCGAAGAACTGCCCGGCAGGTGCGATCTCAGGTAAGATTAAACATCCACATCACATTAACAACGATATCTGTATCAAATGCGGTGCCTGCAAAGACAACTGTAATTTTGATGCTGTATACGTGGAAGCATAGAAGGGAGGATACACTATGGGCCATATGATAATTGACGGTAGAAAGGTAGAATTTACCGATGAAAAAAATGTCCTGTCTGTCATCCGTAAGGCGGGAATCAACATTCCGACACTGTGCTACCACTCAGAGGTATCTACTTTTGGTGCATGCCGTTTATGTACAGTAGAGGACGACAGAGGAAAGACTTTTGCATCTTGTTCAGAAGAACCAAGAGACGGAATGGTAATCTATACCAACTCCGGGCGTATTAAAAAATATAGAAAATTAATTGTTGAGTTGCTTCTTGCAGCACATTGCCGTGACTGTACGACCTGTGTAAAGAGTGGAGAATGTATTTTACAGGAGCTGGCACATCGTCTCGGTGTCCAGAATATCCGTTTCGAGAACACCAGAGAAATTCATGAACTGGATACCAGTTCTCCATCTCTGGTACGTGATCCTAATAAATGTATTCTCTGCGGTGACTGTGTACGTGCCTGCGAGGAACTCCAGGGAATCGGTGCATTAGGATTTGCATTCCGTGGAACAGAAGCCATGGTAATGCCTGCATTTAATAAAAAGATTGCAGAAACAGAGTGCGTAAACTGTGGTCAGTGCCGTGTATTCTGTCCGACGGGTGCTATTTCTATTAAAACTCACATGGATGAAGCATGGGAGGCACTTGCAGATCCAAACGTTCGTGTTGTTGCACAGGTTGCTCCAGCAGTACGTGTAGCTGTAGGTGACCATTATGGTCTTACAAAGGGCCGAAGTGTGATGGGCAAAATTGTTAATGCACTTCACAGAATGGGATTTGATGAAGTTTATGATACCTCATTCAGCGCTGACCTTACTATTATGGAAGAGAGTGCCGAGTTCCTCGACAGAATTAAAAAAGGCGAGAAACTCCCGCTTCTTACATCCTGTTGTCCTGCATGGGTAAAGTTCATTACAGATCAGTACAAAGATTATATTCCGAATCTTTCTACCTGTCGTTCTCCACAGGGAATGCTTTCTGCAGTTATTAAAGAGTACTTCCGTGAACCGGAACATGCTGCAGGCAAGAAGACAGTTATGATTTCCATCATGCCATGTACAGCAAAGAAAGCAGAGGCAATCCGTCCGAACAGCTTTACAGATGGTGAACAGGATACAGATATTGTTATCACAACTACAGAGTTGCTCCGTATGATTGACAACTTTGGAATTGATTTTGCAGCACTTGACCCGGAAGCATGTGATATGCCATTTGGTTTCGGATCCGGTGGTGGTGTTATCTTTGGCGTTACCGGTGGTGTTACAGAAGCGGTGCTTCGAAGACTTACACCAGATCACAGCAAGGAGACCATGCATGAAATCGCAGAATGTGGTGTCCGCGGAGAAGAAGGAATCAAAGAATTTACAGTTCCGTATGAAGGCATTGATCTTAAAATATGTGTTGCCAGCGGACTTGCAAATGCAAGAAAAGTTATGGATCAGGTCAAGAATGGTGAAAAAGAATATCATCTGATCGAAGTTATGGCATGCCGTCGCGGATGTATTATGGGTGGAGGACAGCCTACAAGAGCAGGTGACAGAACCAAGTCCTTAAGAGCTAGGGGCCTGTACAATGCAGACAATACTACCATTATTAAGAAATCTGATGAGAACCCATTGGTTCTGGAACTTTATAATGGACTTCTTAAAGGTAAAGAGCACCATTTGTTGCACAATGAATCTTATTGACCATATAAAGCATAAAGAAAGTATTTAACAAAGTCAGGATAACTGAAGTAATATTTCAAATCCCCTTTGCATAATTTATAACAATACATGAGGATTGTGTGTAAATATGCAAGGGGGCTTTTTTATGGAAAATTTTCAGATATACCGGGACATCCAGGCCCGTACGGGCGGGGATATATACATAGGTGTGGTCGGACCGGTGCGAACAGGAAAATCAACTTTCATCAGACGGTTTATGGAGTTAATGGCATTGCCTCAGATGTCAGAAAAACAGCAGGCGGAAATCCGCGATCAGCTTCCGCTCAGCGGCTCAGGGAAACTTATAACAACCGTAGAACCAAAATTTATTCCAAAAGAAGCAATCAGTATTACATTGGACAGCGACCAGAAAGTGAAAATCCGTCTTATTGATTGTGTAGGCTATCTTGTAAAAGATGCTGTCGGAAATTCTGATGAAGGAAAAGAACGAATGGTTAAAACTCCATGGTCAGAAAAAGCTATCCCTTTTCATGAGGCAGCCAAAATAGGAACCCGCAAAGTTATCAGCGATCATTCAACGATTGGACTTGTAATTACAGCTGATGGAAGTTTTGGAGAAATTTCCAGACAAAATTTTAGAGAGGCAGAGGAAAAAACCATTCAGGAACTGAAAAATCAGAAAAAACCTTTTCTTGTTCTTGTCAATTCGCAGTTTCCATACAAAGAAGAAGCATTGAATGTAGCTCAAGAAATTGAAGAAAAATATCAGGTACCGGCAATTACAGTAAACTGTGATCAATTGAAAAAAGAAGATATTACACATATTCTGGAAAAAGTCCTTTATGAATTTCCAATCAGTCAGGTTCAGTTTTTTATTCCGAAATGGGTCGAAATGTTACCTGTAGAACACGAACTGAAACAACAGCTGATTTCGCAGATCAGATCAAAAATGAATGTTTTATCTCAGATCAGAGATATTACCCGCGAAAAAGTACAGCTGGAAGGACCGTATGTACAGGATTGCGTACTGGAAAATAAAGGACTTTCTGATGGAACTGTTAAAATTCGTGTTCGTATAAAAGATGAGTATTATTATAAAATGCTCAGTGAATTAAGTGGAATTACTATGGATAGTGAATATACATTGATACATACAATACGTGAACTGGTACAGATCAAAAAAGAATATGTAAAAGTACAGACTGCACTGGAAGCAGTAAGAGGAACCGGTTATGGCGTGGTAGTGCCGGAATTGAAGGAAATAGAAATCGATTCCCCGGAAGTGATTCGTCAGGGAAATAAGTTTGGAGTAAAAATAAAATCAAAAAGTCCTTCCATCCATATGATAAAAGCAAATATTGAAACAGAGATTGCTCCGATCGTAGGAACAGAACAGCAGGCAAAAGACCTGATAAAATATATTGATGAGAGCAGTCAGCGTGGAGAAAGTATTTGGGAGACAAATATTTTTGGAAAATCCATAGAACAACTGGTAGAAGATGGCATACGCAGCAAGATTGCGGCCATCAGCGAAGAAAGCCAGGTTAAATTACAGGATACAATGCAGAAGATCGTTAATGACAGCAAAGGTGGTCTTGTATGTATTATTATCTGATATTTTATGTCTGACAGAAAAAGAAGGTCTGTAAAGACCTTCTTTTCAGGTGACAGCGTCAATGGCTGAAGAAG
>CAKRVX010000090.1 GCA_934409175.1 uncultured Blautia sp. | reverse complement strand
TGTTCTTAGTGCGCCTTCAGGGGTTCGAACCCTGGACACCCTGATTAAGAGTCAGGTGCTCTACCAACTGAGCTAAAAGCGCATTTTCTTTAGTTATTGCTTTAAGGTAGTTCCTCAACGCAAGTGATATTATATAAAATGATACATAAAATGTCAATAGGTATTTCATATTTTTTTTAATTTTTTTATTTTTCCTTTTTTTCATCCTTTTTAGACATTTTATTCAGTAACTTATTCAGTTCTTCTGCTGATTTCTGTACCTGCCCCATAGCTTTATCAAAGGAGCGATGTTCATATCCGAAAAGCATTATTTTATTATGAAAAGACTTTTTCCTTTTCAAAGACAGCTCCCCGGGACGCTTCGCGCCCCGAAATCTACTTGAATTATTTTATGCTGCTGTCTTTCTTTATATTCCCGTCATCAGTCTGTCTTTTATCTGGAAATTACCATCTTACAGATTGGATTTCCCATGGAAGAAAACTTTTCTTCATACTCTGTCATTACATTTCCTTTTACCATTTCTTCATTATGGTGCAGATCAAAAGTAAATGCATCCAGATTCCATTTGGTTTCCTTCACTTCTTCCAGAGAAAATTCAAACAATCCTTTATTATCGGTCTTAAACTCTACTTTTCCATCAGGTACCAGGATCTGATCATAACGTGCCAGGAATTCCCTTGAAGTGAGACGACGTTTGGCATGACGCGCCTTAGGCCAGGGATCCGAGAAATTCAGATAAATCTTATCAACCTCACCTTTGTCAAAAATATCCGGCAGAAGTCTGGCGTCCACACGCATAAAATATAAATTGGAATAAACCACGCCATCCTCCTCCAGTTCATGTCTTTTTTGCAATGCGCGAAGAAGAACGCTGTCGTACATTTCAATTCCGACATAGTTGATTTCCGGATGAAGTCTGGCGAGATCCATCAGGAACCTTCCCTTTCCCATTCCTACCTCTATATGGATCGGCTGTTTTTTCTCAAAAACATTTTCCCAGCTTCCTTTATGGCTCTCAGGCTGCTGGATCACATAAGGACTCTCCAGGATTGCATCCTGAGCTCCCGGAATATTTCTTAATCTCATAATATCCTCCATAAAATCCTATCAGTTTTCATACAGTATCTCAAAGTATACCACACTCCCCTGCCAAATGCCTATTTTTTTTTGTTGAAAAATAAACAGTTCATTGTTCATTTGTTTAATATTTATCAATTTTCTATGTTTCAAAAAAATTACATGGTTTTTTTCACCAAATAGGTGTATGATATGTAACAGAAATTACTATTTTGCACATAGTAATTCGATCTTTTTTGTAAAAATTTGACAACTAAGGAGGTTGAAGATGGAGCAGATACTTAACAAATTATCTGAAATCGAGCTTACAGCCCAACGCATCATGGAAGACTGCGATCGACAGAAACAAATACTTTCTGAAGAAGCGGAAAAGAAATGTAAAAATTATGACGATCAGCTTGAAGCCCAGACAGCTGAGCAGATACAGAAGATCCGTCAGCAGCTTGAAGAAGAAAAAGATTCCCGTTTAGCACAGTTACGGGCAGATACAGACGCTACTTTTTCTTCACTGGATGCTCATTACGAGCAGCAGCACACACAACTTTCCCAGGAATTGTTTGAGAAAATACTATCTATGTAAAGACATTACTCAAACATGAAACAACATCAAGAAAGGAAGTGAGTAATAATGGGAGGCGTACTCTCCTACAGCGGACTTTCGACAAAAATCCGCGCAATGCAGAGCAGGCTTACTACCATGGAACAGTTTGAAGAAATCCTCCAGCTGTCTGATGTTACCCAGGTAGCCGCCTATCTGAAACGAATGCCGGAATACTCTTCCAAATGGGATGCACTGGATGAAAATACACTGCACAGAGGCCAGATTGAGAAGCTTCTAAAGAAGTCCATATTTCAAAACTTCTCCAGGATTTATCACTTTGCAAACCCGGAACAGCGTAAATTCCTGGATTTGTATTCCAAGCGATATGAGATCCGTGTACTGAAAGAAGTCATGACAAATATCTTCGATCACCGTGACACGGACCCTGTAGATGTCTCTCCGTACCGCGAATTCTTCCGTCTGCATTCCAATATTGATGTAGACCGGATCACGACCTGTTCCACCATGGAGGAACTAATCTCCTGCCTCAAGGGAAACGAGTTTTATATCCCTCTTTCGAAGATCCAGGAGCATGAAACAGCACTTCTTTTTGACTATGGTATGGCACTGGATCTGTATTATTTTACCCAGATCTGGAACATCCGCAAGAAGCTGTTTAAAGGTAAAGATCTGGAAGAGATCACCCGCACCTACGGCGAGAAATTCGATATGCTGAACCTGCAGTTTATCCAGCGTTCCAAACGATATTACAATATGGATCCGGCAAGTATTTATGCATTGCTGATCCCTATGAATTATAAGTTAAAGAAAGAAGAGATCACAGCTCTGGTGGAAGCCCCCTCATATGAAGAGGGCCGGAGGATTTTCCAGAAAACATGGTACGGTAGCAAATATGAGCAGCTTACCGTAGCAAACCTGGAGGAATTCTACAACCATATCCACCGCACGATCCTTGAAAAAGAAGCCCACAGAAACCCCTATTCTGTAGCAATAATCTATTCCTACTTATATAATAAGGAACACGAAGTAAACCGTCTGACCATCGCCATTGAGTGCGTACGTTACGGTGTACAGCATGATGAAGCCATGCGTTATATATGCAATAACTAGGAGGTGAATTTATGATTGAGAAAATGAAGTTCCTGAGCATTACCGGTCCCAAAACTGATATTGACCGAGTGGTAAACACCTACCTTTCCAAATACGAAATCCATCTGGAAAATGCCCTTTCCGAGCTGACTGCAGTAGAGAGTCTTTCTCCATTTATGGAAATCAATCCTTACAAAGAAGCCCTCACTGTTGCTAACAGCTTTTATGAGGAACTGGCTGATCCGGAGCAGATTTCTGTCAAATCAGCACCAGATACGGAACAGGCTTTAAATACCATTCGTCGGATCCAGTCCGATTATCAGGAACTGAGCAATACCCGTACAAATCTGGAAAGCCAGCTTGCAGCACTGGATGAGTCCCTACGGGTGATCCGTCCATTTCGAAATATCAACTACAATCTTTCCTCAATACTGAAATTCCAGTTTATACATTTCCGCTTTGGAAGGATTGAAAAAGAATACTATCAAAAATTCGAAAAGTATATTTACGAAAATCTAGACACGATCTTTATCAAATGTGATGAAGATGACCAGTATATCTGGGGTGTTTATTTTGTCCCGGAACATGAGGCTCAGAAAGTCAAGGCTGTCTACTCTTCTATGCACTTTGAGAGAATTTACATGCCGGATACCTATGAAGGTACCGCAAAATCAGCCTTCGAACAGCTGACTCAGAAGCGCAACCGTACAGCCGCTGATCTGGCATCTGCAGACCAGAAAAAAGCTGATTTTCTTCTCCGAAACAGGGAAGATATCGTGGCATCCCGCAACGCTATTGCACAGCTTTCCGGTAATTTTGATGTGCGAAGACTTGCAGCATGTACTCACGGTGACAAAGATGTTTTCTATATCTTATGTGGATGGATGACTGAGAAAGATGCGCATTCTTTCCAGGCAGATATCAAAGATGACAGCCGTATCTTCTGTATTATTGACGGTGAAGAGGATGAACATCTGAAACCTGGCGTACATCAGCAGCCGCCCACCAAATTGAAGAATCCGAAACTGTTTAAACCTTTTGAAATGTATATCAAAATGTATGGTCTTCCGGCCTACAATGAAATGGACCCCACATGGTTTGTAGCACTGACTTATTCTTTCATTTTCGGTGCAATGTTCGGTGATGTTGGACAGGGATTACTGCTCTTTATCGGCGGTTTCCTGCTTTATAAATTTAAGCATATCACACTGGCAGGCATTATCAGCTGCGCAGGTGTATTTTCCACATTCTTTGGATTTATGTTCGGAAGTATCTTCGGATTTGAAGATGTGATACCTGCTTTGTGGCTCCGTCCAATGAACAATATGATGACTGTTCCGTTTATCGGAAAGCTGAATACTGTATTTATCATTGCCATTGGTTTTGGTATGGGAATTATCCTTTTATGTATGGTATTTAACATTCTGAATGCATGGAAGGCCGGAGATATTGAACATATCTGGTTCGATACAAACTCCGTGGCAGGTCTGGTATTCTACGGATCAGCCGTGATTTCCATTGCACTGATCCTGACAGGGCACACACTTCCGGGAGGAATCGTATTGTTTATCATGTTCGGCGTGCCGCTGATCCTGATTTTCCTGAAAGAGCCGCTTACGGCACTTATTGAGAAGAAATCAAAAGTTATGCCGAAAGAAAAAGGAATGTTCATTGTTCAGGGACTTTTCGAGATGTTTGAAGTCCTGTTAAGCTACTTCTCCAATACCCTTTCCTTCGTCCGTATCGGAGCTTTCGCAGTCAGCCATGCAGCCATGATGGAAGTCGTTCTCATGCTTGCAGGCGCAGAAAGCGGAAACCTAAACTGGGTAGTAGTTGTCCTCGGAAACCTTTTTGTATGCGGTATGGAAGGTCTGATCGTTGGTATCCAGGTGCTTCGTCTGGAATATTATGAAATGTTCAGCCGCTTCTACAAAGGTACAGGACGTAAATTTGAGCCATTCCGCTCTGTAAAATAAAAACGATTAGATCAAAATATATTTTGATCTAATCACAATATACACGAATTGCTCCGCTGTAAAACAGCTCCCACAATTCTCAAACATTCGGAATCCGCAGATTTACTACGCAAATCGCTACTTTCTCATGTTTGGCGGGTTCCAAGTTCAGAAGTCTTATCGTGCAAGCACGAACGACTTTTAACCTTTTGACCCTGGTGTATCAACAATCTAAGAAAAGAGGAGATTTAATTATGACAACAATCGCACAAATCATTTTAGCAATCGCACTGGTACTCAGCATCATTCTTCCATTTGGCTACTATCTCATCGGTGAAAAAAAACGCGGACGTTACAAAACAGCCATCGGCGTAAACGCATTCTTCTTCTTTGGCACAATGCTCATCGCCATCGCAGTTATGTTCACAGGTGCTTCTTCCGTACAGGCCGCTGCCGGATCTGAGGCAGGTCTTGCAACAGGTATGGGCTACATCGCAGCAGCCCTTGTAACAGGTCTTTCCTGTATCGGTGGTGGTATTGCCGTTGCCAGTGCGGCAAGCGCAGCTTTAGGCGCTATCAGCGAGGATCAGAGTATCCTTGGTAAATCCCTTATCTTCGTAGGTCTTGCAGAAGGTGTTGCCCTTTACGGACTGATCATCTCCTTCATGATCCTGGGACAGTTATAAGATGCAGATGTTTTTGATCAGCGACAATATCGATACTTACACAGGGATGAGACTGGCAGGTGTAGAGGGTGTCGTGGTTCACACACATGACGAATTAAAAGATGCTTTGCAGAAAGCCATCTCCAATAAAGAAATCGGAATCATACTCCTGACCGAGAAATTCGGCCGGGAGTTTCCCGAAATTATAAATGATGTAAAACTTCATCACAAGACCCCTCTGATCATCGAAATCCCCGACAGGCACGGTACTGGCCGCAAACCGGATTTTATCACTTCATATGTAAATGAGGCAATTGGACTAAAATTATAGGCAGGTGTTAACATGACAATTGATGAAAAACTCAGCCATTTTTATGATATCACTGTAGAAGATGCCCGTGCAAAAGCTGCCGCTATTCTGGAGGAGCACAAAGAAACTCTGGAAAAAATGACAGAAGAGCGCAAGGCTCTCAGTGAAGAAAACGCCCAGACACAGATCAAAGCAGAAACCGCCAACGCCAGACGCGAAGTCAACAAGGCTCTTTCCGCAGAACAGCTCACCATCAAACGTGACTGGACCAAGAAACAGAACGAATTAAAAGAGAAACTTTTCTCTGAAGTAAAAGGACTTCTGGAATCCTTTACCAAAACCCCGGAATACGAGAACTACTTGACTGCCAAGATCAAAGAAGCTCTGGATTTCGCAGAGAACGATGAAATCTCCATCTATCTCTCACCGGAAGACAGTTCTCTTGCAGAGAAACTTCAGCAGAGCACAGGTGCTGCCATCCAGATTGCGAAAGACTCATTCCTCGGCGGTATCCGCGCCACGATCCCTCAAAAGAATATCCTGATCGATCACTCTTTTGCAGGAAATTTCGAGGCAGCTTACAAAGAATTCAAATTTGACGGAGGACCAGAACATGAGTAATACAGGTATTATCTACGGTGTCAACGGCCCCGTCATTTATCTGAAGGGCGACAGCGGATTTAAAATTTCCGAGATGGTCTATGTAGGCCCGGAACATCTGGTAGGTGAGATCATCGGCCTGAAGAAAGGCATGACCACTGTACAGGTTTTCGAGGAAACTACAGGACTGAAACCGGGAGATACAGTTACAGGTACAGGAGATGCCATCTCCGTACTTCTTGGACCTGGAATCATCCACAACATCTTCGATGGTATCCAGCGTCCTCTGGAAGAAATCGCGAAAGCCTCAGGCAAATACATTTCCCGAGGTGTCAGCGTAGACTCCCTTGACACAAAGAAAAAATGGAAATCACACATCACAGTAAAAGAAGGGGACGTTGTTGGTCCTGGATCCATTATCGCGGAAACCCAGGAAACCGACTCCATCCTTCATAAATCTATGGTACCTCCAAACTTTACAGAAGCAACTGTTATCCATGCGGCTTCTGACGGAGAATACACCATTCTGGAACCGATCGTAACCATTCAGTTCGCAGACGGAACAACTAAAGATCTGGCACTTGCGCAGAAATGGCCGATCCGTATTCCGAGACCAACCCACAAACGTTTCCCTGCAAGTGTTCCGCTTGTCACAGGTCAACGTATCCTGGACACCCTTTTCCCGATTGCAAAAGGCGGTACAGCCGCTGTTCCGGGAGGTTTCGGTACAGGTAAAACAATGACACAACATCAGATCGCCAAGTGGTCTGACGCGGACATCATCATCTACATTGGCTGCGGAGAGCGTGGAAACGAGATGACTCAGGTTCTGGAGGACTTCAGCAAGCTGATCGACCCGAAATCCGGAAACCTGATGATGGACAGAACCACACTGATCGCCAATACTTCCAACATGCCTGTCGCGGCACGTGAAGCCTCTATTTATACAGGTGTTACCCTCGCGGAATACTACCGTGACATGGGCTATGACGTAGCCATCATGGCAGACTCCACTTCCCGTTGGGCAGAAGCTCTTCGAGAGCTGTCCGGACGTCTGGAGGAAATGCCTGCTGAGGAAGGTTTCCCTGCATATCTGGCATCCAAGTTGTCCGCATTCTATGAACGTGCAGGAATGATGCAGAACTTAAACGGAACCGAAGGCTCTGTCTCTATTATCGGAGCAGTTTCCCCTCAGGGCGGTGACTTCTCAGAGCCTGTTACACAGAACACCAAGCGTTTCGTCCGCTGCTTCTGGGGACTGGACAAATCCCTCGCCTATGCCCGTCACTTCCCTGCTATCCACTGGCTTACCAGCTACAGTGAATACCTGGAAGACCTGACCCCATGGTACAGAGAACACGTTTCCCCGAAATTTGTGGCAGACAGAAATCAGCTCATGGCAATCCTGAACCAGGAAAGTTCCCTGATGGAAATCGTTAAACTGATCGGAAGCGACGTTCTTCCGGACGACCAGAAACTAACACTGGAAATCGCCAGAGTCATCCGTCTGGGCTTCCTCCAGCAGAACGCTTTCCACGCAGAAGATACCTGCGTACCGATGGAAAAACAGTTCAAGATGATGGAAACAATCCTCTACCTCTACGAGAAATGCCGCGCACTCATCAACCGTGGAATGCCGGTTTCCGTACTGAAAGAGGGCAACAACATCTTTGAAAGAATCATTTCTATTAAATATGATGTAGCAAATAATCAGCTTGATAAATTCGACCAATATAAGCAGGACATTGATACTTTCTATGACAATATAATGGAAAAAAATGGCTGATGCCAAGATAGTTACGATTTATAGACCCCACCGGCTATGAACCGTAACAGAGAGGAGAAGTTTATGGCAATTGAATATTTAGGCTTAAGCGAAATAAACGGACCTCTGGTGGTCCTGGA
>CAKRVX010000089.1 GCA_934409175.1 uncultured Blautia sp. | reverse complement strand
CAGATGCGTATCGAAATTTCCAAGATCCACCAGAGACTGGGTGCTACAATCATCTATGTAACACATGACCAGACAGAAGCTATGACACTTGGTACCAGAATCGTTGTTATGAAAGACGGTGTTGTTCAGCAGGTTGATACACCACAGAACCTGTATCAGAAACCAGGTAACTTATTCGTTGCAGGTTTCATGGGATCTCCGCAGATGAACTTCCTGGATGCTGTTATCTCTGAAAAAGGCGGAAACGTAATCGCAACAATCGGTGAGCACACACTGGTTGTTCCGGCTGCTAAAGCAAAAGCTCTTAAAGATGGCGGCTATGTTGGAAAAACTGTTGTTCTTGGTATCCGTCCAGAAGATATCCATGATTCCCAGATGTTCATCGAAGCTTCTCCAAGTGCTCCAATGAGCTCTGTAGTTAAGGTATACGAGCTTCTCGGTGCTGAAGTATTCTTATACTTCGATGTTAACGGAACTCAGGTTACTGCACGAGTTGATCCTCGTACAACAGCTAAGACAGGTGATCCGATCAAATTCGCATTTGATATGGAAAAAGCTCACTTCTTCGATAAAGAAACAGAGCTTGTTATCACAAACTAATTTCAGAATATCAGGAGGCCCGGGGGATTTTTTCCCCGGGCTTTTTATGTTATAATAATCCTGCATATATTGCTGTTTACTGTATGAGCAATAAGCGCTATTTAAACCTAGAAAGGATTTTATTTATATGAAAATACAACAGATACTGCAGAAATGCCTGTCCGACTGGAAAAACATCAGCCAGCTTGATTTCTGTCTTCTTGACTCCGACAACAATACTTTTGTTTCTACCTCTGACAGAAAACTTCCTTCTGAATCCAAGCTTGAAGATTTCCGCGAAGGCAGTGCCATATGTGTATCCAATGCAACCTGCTGTCTCTATAAAATCATAGAAAATCATTCTCTTTCCTATATTTTGATTGTCTGGGGCAAAGGAGAAAGCACTTCCACCATCGGAGAACTGGCAGTCTGCCAGATTCAGAGTCTTCTCACTGCTTATGCCGAAAAAAGTGACAAAAATACATTTATGCAGAATCTCCTTCTGGGAACTTATTCTGAAGTAGACGCCTTTAACAGAGCAAAAAAACTACATATCTCAACCTCTGTACAGCGAGCAGTCTTTCTTGTAGAAACCAAACAGAACAAAGACGAAAATGCTCTAGCAACAATCCGTAATATTTTCTCAGCCAGAACAAAAGATTTCATCACTGCAATCGATGATTCCGGAATCATTATCGTGAGAGAGCTTCAGTCCACAGAAACCTACGAGGATCTGAACTCTATAGCCTGTATGTTGGTAGATATGCTGAATACCGAAGCCATGACCTCTGCCTGGGTTGCCTACAGCAACCTTGCTGAAGATATTTCCCGACTTCCAGATACATATAAGGAAGCTCACACAGCACTCGAAGTAGGTAAAATCTTCTATGCTGAGAAAAATGTATTCGGATATAATCAGCTTGGAATCGGACGTCTGATCTATCAGCTTCCCGTTTCCATCTGCGAAATGTTCATTGACGAAATTTTTAAAGAGGAAACTCTGGATTCCATTGATGAAGAAACTTTGATCACTATCCGGACATTTTTCGAGAATAACCTTAACCTCTCCGAAACTTCCCGCCAGCTGTATGTACACAGAAATACTCTGGTATATCGTTTTGAAAAACTTCAGCGCAAGTTTGGACTGGATATCCGTGCTTTCGAAGATGCTCTTACTTTCAAACTGGCCATGATGGTCGTGGACTACATTAAATATTCCCAAAATCATCCTGTCTGATGATCCAGATATGATTTTTCCTGATCTATTTCTAAAAAAAGCGTTGCATTTTAAATAAAATGCAACGCTTTTTTTAGTAAGTTATATAATTATTTCATTTCCTTCAGCAACATAAGATGTTCCGGAGGAAAATACAAATACTTCGGAACTCTTGTCTGTGGATTTTCCTCAAAATCTGTTTTCGGACACATCCACCATATGAATTGACAGTCCCCACCATTTTTATTTCTCAGTAAATACTGATGTTCAAAAGTGGTTTCTATATACTCCATAGCCTCTACTTCCATGCAATTCTCCCTGTCTTCAACCACAGGTTTCATCCAGTGGCCACGGATTCCCACATAAGTGATATCATCAGCTACTGTTTCCTTCGTCTGTAACATCAGATCCCAGTCCACAGCGTAAATGCTATGTTCTCCCATCTTCTGCACAGATGAGAAATTCTTACATCCGGTAAGTCTGGCCACCTGCAGAATCCTGGGGTTCTCAAAGAGTTTTCTGGTTTCTCCTGTAGTAAGTGCCTGACCTCTGTCCAGAATCGTCAGATGTCCGCAGAACTTATAAGCCTCATCACGGCTGTGAGTTACCAGGATCATATCTCCTGTATACTCTTTCAGGAAGTTCTGCATATCACGCTGCATAATATCCTTCAGATATCCATCAAGTGCAGAGAACGGTTCATCCAGAAGAATTACTTCTGGCTCTCCGATCATCATTCGTGCCAGTGCTACCCTTTGCTGCTGCCCCCCGGAAAGCTGACCCGGGTAACGTTTCTCCAGACCACCTAACTGATATCTCTCTATGTAATCTGCAACTTTTGTCTTAAGCCGACTCTTATCTCCTCTGTACCCACAGGCAATATTTTTCTCCACAGTCATTGTAGGGAACAGTGCATAATTCTGAAAAAGGTAACCAACCTTTCTCTCCTGTGGTTTTAAATTGATCTTCTTCTCTGAATCAAAAAGGACTTTGTCATTTACAACAATTCTTCCCGAATCAGGCGTTTGGATTCCTGCAATACAGCGCAGAGTCATACTCTTTCCGCTTCCAGATGCTCCGAGGATTCCCATAGGAGAACCATGGCTCTCCAGCTTGACTCTCAGAGTAAATCCATGAAGCTTCTTCTCTATATCCACACTGACTGCCATTACATCCACCTGCCTGTCTTCATTCCCTTACCGGAAACAATATTGATTGCCGCAACGATCACAAATGAAATGATCAGGATCACAACTACCCAGAAACCGGCCATTCCATAATTTCCTGCCGCAGTCTCAGAGGCAATGGCAACAGAAACCGTCCTGGTTTTACCAAGGATATTTCCCGCAAGCATAGAAGTCGCACCATATTCTCCGATGGCTCTGGCAAATGCAAGAACTGTACCGGATGCAATTCCAGGACCTGCTGTCGGCATGACAACTGTCCAGAAAATTCTTCTGTCGCTCATCCCCAGAGTTTTGCCTGCTGCGATCAGATTCACATCCACCTGCTCAAATGCAGCACGTGCATTTCGATACATCAATGGAAATGCGATTACTGAAGCAGCTATAACACAGCCCTTCCAGGTCTGTACGATCTTAATATCAAAATTGTCCAGCAGAAACGCCCCGAACGGACGTCTCAGACTGAATATCAGAAGCAGAATGAAACCGGCCACTGTCGGGGGAAGTACCAGAGGCATTGTCAGGATACCATCCAGTAGGCCTCTGGAAACAGGTTTCATCTTCATTACCAGTCTCGCAAAGAATATTCCCAGAAAGAACGCAATGATCGTAGCTGTAAAACCTGTCTTTAATGAAATCCATAAAGGACTCCAGTTTATTTCCGCCAGAAATTCACTCATTCCTATTTAGCTTCCTCTGTCGTTTCTGCTGTTTCTGTCTCAGCATCTGCATCTTTATCGTCTGTTTCTTCTGTTGCATCAGCATCTTTGTCATCTGCTGCGTCAGCATCGTCTGCTTTGTATGCTGTGAATCCGTATTTCTCGAACACTTTCATAGCGTCATCAGATTTAATATACTCAAGAAATGCTTCTGCTGCTGCAGTATCATCGTCAGATGCCTCTTTGTCTTCAATAAGGCCTACCGGATAAAGAACCGGTGTATTCAGTGCTTCTGCCGGAGCTTCTGCAATAACGTCTACTTTGTCAGCAACGGAAGCTGCGTCTGTAGCATAAACGATACCAATCTCGTTACTTCCTTCACTTACTGCTGCAAGAACTTCAGATACATTCTTGCCTTCGTTGATTTCCATTTTGTTTACTTCGTCTGTAATTCCAAGGTTGTCAAAGATTTCTCTGGAATACTGTCCAACCGGAACACTGTCACCTGCAAGTGCGATGTTAGCTGCATCTGTAATGTTCTCAAATCCTGTAACCTTTGTTTCTCCATCCTTAGGTTTGATCAGTACGACTTTATTTTCAAGGATATCCTCTACTGTATCTTTCTTAGCCAAGTCTTCATCTACCAGAGCATCCATCTGTTTGTCAGCTGCTGAGAAGAAAATATCACAGCGTGCGCCTTCTTCGATCTGTGTCTGTAATGTGCCTGAGCTGTCTGCATTGTAAAGAATCTTAACGTCAGGATAGGTTTCATTGAAATCTTTCTGAATCTCATCCATTGCATTGCTTAAGCTTGCTGCAATAAATGTATTAACTTCACCTTTCAATTCTGTATCGCCATCTGCTGCAAAAACTCCTGTGCTGAGCATTCCTACGCTTAGTATTACTGTCATAACTGCTGCAATAAATTTCTTTCTCATGTTTTTTACCACCTTTCGTTTAGTATTATTAAACTGATTAGGCTCTATTGTACAAAGTCTTTGTATGCTTGTCAATTTTACCGAGGTATATTGTTTATAGAAAATTCGTATATTACCATGCAAAAAATCCAATAAATAGGAAATAATGACCTGATCTTTCAAAAAAAACCTGCCGTTTTTATATACGGCAGGTTTTTTTGTTATGCAATCAGCGTTTTTCCGATGAAGTATCCAAGTACCAGAATACCAAGTACGATTCTATACCATCCAAATGCTTTGAAATCATGTTTCTTTATGTATCCCATCAGGAATTTAATAGCAATAATGGAAACAACAAAAGCCACCACCATACCAACGATCAAGGTCATAACTTCTGTTCCTGTAAAGGAAAATCCAAATTTCAGGATTTTCAGAAGACTGGCTCCGAACATAACCGGAATTCCCAGAAAGAAAGTAAATTCTGCTGCAACTGTTCGGGATGTTCCTGCCAGAATACCACCAATAATAGTAGAACCAGAACGGGATGTACCCGGAACTACTGACAATACCTGAAACAATCCTATAATAAATGCTGTTTTAAAAGACAGATCTTCCAGATTTTTACACACAGTCTTTCTTCTTTTATTATAATTCTCAATTACAATAAAAAGAATACCATATACGATCAGAGCAATAGCAACTACAACATAGTTGTTAAACTTTTCCTCAATAATATCATTAAACGGAAGTGCCACCACGATGGTAGGAATACAGGCTACCACGATCTTAAACCATAATACCCATTTCTCTTTATCGCAGAACTTTTCTACAAAAGTAAGGATTCCTCTTGATACTGCAGGCTGTCTGTTCAGCGCCGCCTGTGTTTTCTTTGATATCGGCCTGATATAAAATGGCCACAGCTTGTTCCAGTAAAGAACAACAACCGCTAGAATAGCTCCCAGCTGAATCACTACAAAAAACAGATTTTTAAAATCCTCTGATACATTAAGTTTCAGAAACTCATCCACCAGGATCATATGTCCGGTACTGCTGATAGGAAGCCATTCTGTGATCCCCTCTACAATACCCAGGAAAATGACCTTCAATAATTCAATAATATCCATAATTTTCCCTTTCCTGTTTTGTTTTTACATTCGGAGTACATAAATATATTCTGCTTCAAATGCCTATATGATTATATTACATACCATATCACCGACACAACTGTAAATTCAGGTTTTCATGTTAATTTTATGTAAAATAACGTATCTCAAGTAAAACAGCAGCCGCTGTTTCCCTGTCGGAAATTACGGCTGCTGTCATTATGTTTTATGTTTTACTCGCTGACCAGATTACCTTCTTGCGATAGTAGCAATATCAATCAAAGATAATTTATTAAGGTCTGTGTTCTCAAGGCTGGTTGCCAGTGCTTCTGCTGTATCCAGAGAAGTAAGAACATTGACACCTGTCTCGATAGCATTACGTCTGATCACAAATCCATCTTTCTGGTGTTCCACACCCTGTGGCGGAGTATCGATGACAACATCAATCTTGTGGCCAAGGATAAGGTCCATAAGGTTCGGTGCAGGCTGTTCCAGTTTATTTGTACGGATGACTTTGATTCCGTTTTCTTTAAGAACTTTGGCTGTTCCTAATGTAGCGTAGATTCTGTATCCAAGTGCTTCGAATCTTCTTGCGATCGGGATGATATCCTGTTTGTCTTCGTCTTTGACAGTGATGATCATATTCTTGTATTTCGGAAGACGAATGCCGGCTCCGATAAATGCTTTGTAAAGTGCTTCGTTGAATGTTTCAGCGATACCAAGGCACTCACCTGTAGATTTCATTTCCGGTCCAAGGCTGATATCAGCGCCGCGGATCTTCTCAAAGGAGAATACAGGCATCTTGATCGCATAGTATTTTGCCTCCGGCTGAAGTCCTGGTTCATAACCCATGTCTTTCAATTTGTATCCAAGGATTACCTTTGTTGCAAGCGGAACGATCGGGATTCCAGTTACCTTGCTGATATATGGCACTGTACGGCTGGAACGTGGATTAACCTCAATTACATATACGTCATCTCCAAGAACAATAAACTGGATGTTGATCATACCGATTACATGCAGTGCCCTTGCCAGACGTTTCGTGTATTCCGCAATTGTCTCTTTTGCCTTCGCACTGATAGTCTTTGCCGGATATACGGAAATACTGTCACCGGAATGGATTCCGGCACGCTCGATATGCTCCATGATACCAGGAATCAGGATGTCCTCTCCGTCACATACTGCATCGACTTCGATTTCTTTACCCATCAGATATTTATCTACAAGAATCGGGTGCTCCTGTGCAATCTGGTTGATCACACCGATGTACTCTTCTACATCCTCATCACTTACAGCGATTCTCATACCCTGACCGCCAAGTACATAGGAAGGGCGAACCAGAACCGGATAACCAAGTTCATTGGCTGCTTTTTTCGCTTCCTCTGCTGTAAATACAGTGTGTCCCTTTGGTCTCGGGATCTGGCACTGCTCAAGAATCTCATCAAAAAGTTCACGGTCCTCTGCTGCGTCTACATTCTCAGCAGATGTTCCAAGGATCTTCACACCCATCTTAGTAAGTGCTTCTGTCAGTTTGATTGCTGTCTGTCCACCGAACTGTACAACTGCTCCATCCGGTTTCTCGATATTTACTACATTCTCAACATCTTCCGGTGTCAAAGGCTCAAAATACAGTTTGTCTGCGATATCGAAGTCTGTACTTACTGTTTCCGGATTATTGTTGATGATAATTGTCTCATATCCTTCTTTAGCAAACGCCCATGTACAATGTACAGAACAGAAGTCGAACTCGATACCCTGGCCGATACGGATCGGGCCAGAACCAAGTACCAGAATTTTCTTCTTGTCCGGTGTTGCTACTGCTTCATTCTCTGTACCTTCATCACCGTATACAGAATAGTAATATGGTGTTGCGGCAGCAAACTCTGCTGCACAGGTATCAACCATCTTGTATGCTGCTTTGATCTGGTATTCTTCACGAAGAGCTTTGATTTCTTCTTCTGTTTTACCTGTCAGACGAGCAATGATATAATCCGGAAATTCCATGCGCTTTGCCTCCAGAAGAAGCTCTTTTGTAAGCTTTCTGGTTTTAAGTGCATTTTCCATTCCAACAAGGATTGCCAGCTTATCAATGAACCAGATATCAATCTTGGTAATGTCATGAAGCATGGACTGCGGCATACCGCGGCGGATTGCTTCTGCGATTTTCCAGATTCTGCGGTCATCTACGATTTCCAGTTCTGCCAGAAGTTCTTCATCTGTAAGCTGTGTAAAATCGTAGGACATAAGGCTGTCTACATGCTGTTCCAGAGAACGAATTGCTTTCATCAGAGCGCCTTCAAAGTTATGGCAGATGCTCATAACCTCACCGGTAGCTTTCATCTGAGTCGTAAGGGTTCTCTTTGCAGTAATAAATTTGTCAAATGGAAGTCTCGGGATCTTAACTACACAGTAGTCAAGCATTGGCTCGAAACTTGCGTATGTTTTTCCTGTAATTGCATTCGGAATCTCATCCAGTGTATAACCCAGAGCAATCTTTGCTGCAACCTTTGCGATCGGGTAACCGGTTGCTTTACTTGCAAGTGCAGAAGAACGGCTTACACGGGGGTTAACCTCGATTACACAATATTCAAAGCTGTCCGGTTTCAGCGCATACTGAACATTACATCCACCTGTGATTCCAAGTTCTGTGATGATGTTCAAGGCGGAGGTACGAAGCATCTGGTATTCTTTATCACC